>DATCEK010000128.1:0-17710 GCA_036510155.1 Solirubrobacteraceae bacterium
ACGAGGGCGAAATCGAGCCCAAGAGCGAAAAGGGCACCCGTCTAACCATCATCACCAAACCCCCTGCATCGTCTTCTCGCCAAGCACATTCATGACACCGGCCGCAAAGGTGCCGATCTCGTCTTCGGAGATACATCAACCAAGCCGTTTCAAAGTGACCCCGTCAACAAGCGCGCCCGCAAGGCGTGGGCCACGGCGCGCAAGCGAGAAGACCACCAGAACACCACACCAATAGGGGGGCGGATCCGCCCGATCGGGCTGCAGGACTGCCGCCACACCGCCGTCTCGCAGATGCTCGACGCCGGGATCGCGATCAACACAGTCAGCAAGTTCATCGGCCACGCCTCGATTACGATCACAATCGATCGCTACGGGCACCTCCTCCCCGGAGGCGAAGCTGACGCCATCGCACGCTTGGATGCCTACCACCAGCGAACCGAGAGCGAGTAAATCCCCCGAGGCCATACAGGGCTGTGGCGCGAGAAGCCAATTTTTGGCTCTACGGAGCCAAACTGCAACGGTCTTAAAACTGCACGACGGCCTGGCGCGAGCACTGGCGCAAGCTACGCGCTTTTTGGCTCTAACAAGCCAAAAAGAGGGCACTCCTTTCAAGGTCTTGAAAACCGTTGGGCGGGCAACCCCCGTCTCGGGAGTTCGAATCTCCCCCCCTCCGCTACCGGAGGCTTATCCGCTCGGACGAATCTCCTCCTCCCCCGCTGGACGCCATTGCGCTCGGATCAACGCCGGCGAAGCGCATGCGAGACTTTGATCGTGGCGCCAGAGACCCTCACCTACACGGTCGCAGACCGCATAGCCCGCATCACCCTCAACCGCCCCGAGCGCGGCAACGGAATCACACGCATGCTCGTCACCGAGCTCGAGCGATACGTGGAGCAAGCCGACCTCGACCCCGCGGTGCATGTGATCCTCCTCTCGGGGAACGGCAAGGGCTTCTGCGGCGGATATGACCTCGTCGAGAGCGCGGAGGGACAGGGCCGCCTCGGTGAGGACGACGCCGCGGCTCCCCCTGGCTCACCGCTGGACCCTGGCGTGATGGCCGAAAACCACGACCCCACCGGCACCTGGGACGCGATGGTCGACTACGCGATGATGAGCCGCAACGTGCGCGCCTTCATGTCACTGTTTCATTGCGGCAAGCCGGTCGTCTGCAAGGTGCACGGCTTTTGCGTCGCGGGCGGCACCGACATGGCCCTGTGCTCGGACCTGCTCGTGATCGCAAGCGACGCGAAGATCGGCTACCCGCCGGCGCGCGTCTGGGGCTCGCCGACTACCTCGATGTGGATGCACAGGCTTGGGTCCCAGCGCGCCAAGCGGCTGCTGTTCACAGGCGACTCGCTCTCAGGCGCCGAGGCGCTCGAGTGGGGGCTCGCGATCGAGGCGCCTTCGCCCGCGCGGCTCGACGAGCGCACCGAGATCGTGCTCGAGCGCATCGCGCGCGTGTCGATCAATCAGCTTCGCATGATGAAGCTGCTCGTCAACCAGTCGCTCTACGCCCAAGGCTTGCATACGACACAGGCGCTTGGAACATTGCTGGACGGCGTCGCCCGCCACACCACGGAGGGCTACGAGTTCCAACGCCTGGCGATGCAGGAGGGCTTCCGCGAAGCCATCCGTGCACGCGATGAGCCGTTCGGCGATCGTGGCCCCTCGACTTTCAAGGGATAGCTCGAGCCCGGTTCACAGGTGGCCATTCTGGAGTCGAGCGTTCGGACTTCTTGTCTAAATCGCACAAATAGTTTTACGCAAAATGGGCGCCATTCTGCGATAAGCTCACTGGCCCCCAGGAAGTCTGATTTGGGTTTGCAGGAATACACATAGGGATGTGAGCAGTGGCCAGCCATAGGACATTGCGCAGACCTCCAACGAGGCGATACGACAGCGAGCAGCATGGATGGGCCTACCTGCGAGGGCTCATCTGATGGACCGCACCGCTCGCGGGGTGCTGGACATCGCCCGCAGCGTTCTCGCCGAGCTCGATCTCGAGGTGGTGCTCAACCGTGTGCTCGACTCCGCTCGCGAGCTGACCGGGGCTCGCTATGCCGCGCTTGGCGTGCTCGGCGACTCGCGCACCGAACTGGAGCGCTTTCTGACGATCGGCATCGACGAGGCAGAACGCGAGGGCATCGGCACGCTGCCACGCGGACGGGGGGTGCTCGGTGAGCTGATCGCCCATCCCGAGGCGCTGCGGCTCACCGACATCAGCGAACATCCCCGCTCCTACGGCTTCCCTCACGGCCATCCGCCGATGAGCAGTTTCCTCGGTGTGCCGATCATGATCGACGGCATCCCCTTCGGCAACCTGTACCTGACCGAGAAGGCTCACGGCGAGCAGTTCACCGGCGGCGACGAAGAGGCTGTCGCGATGCTCTCCGAGCTCGCGGGCTTCGCGATCGACCATGCACGCCGCTATACCGGCACCAGGGAGCACCGCGACGAGCTGCAGAGGACCGTTGCGGCGCTCAATGCCACCACTCAGATCGCGCGGGCCGTCGGCGCGGAGACTGACCTCGAGGTGATCCTCGGTCTCGTCGCAAAGCGCGGGCGGGCGCTCGTGGACGCACGCATCCTCGTGATCGAGCTCGTGCAACGCGGTCGCCTACTGGTCTCCGCCGGCGCCGGGGAGCTGCCAGAGGGGCTGATCGGCCAGCAGGTGCCGCTCGGCGATTCGGCCGCCAGCGCCGCGCTGCGCACACGCCATGCGCAGCGGCTGCAGGAACCGCTGACACGTGCGCGTTTTGACGAACACGGCCTTGGCACCCTGGGCATTGAGGCACATGGCGGCCTGCTGGTGCCGCTCGTCTTTCAAAATCACGCTTATGGCGTGCTCGTCGCGATCGACCGTCTCCACGACGGTCCCGAGTTCACGACCGACGACGAGCGCCTGCTGGAGGCCTTCGCCGCCAGCGCCGCAACCGCCGTGGCCACCGCCCAGTCGGTGGCATCCGAGCGCCAGCGCCAGCGCTTGGCCGCGGCCGAGGCCGAACGCCAGCGTTGGGCGCGCGAGCTTCATGACGACACCCTGCAGAGCTTGAGCGCGCTGCGGGTTGGCCTCTCCACGGCGCGGCGCTCGGGCAAGCCTGAGGCGCTCGAGCAGGCCGTCGCCAGCGCGATCGACCATCTGGAGGAAGGGATCACCAACCTGCGCGCCCTGATCACCGACCTGCGTCCCGCATCGCTGGACGAGCTCGGTGCTGCGGCGGCGATCCAGGCGCTCGGCGAACGCTCCGAGCGCCACGGCATCGACGTGGACATGAACATCGAGCTCTCAGAGGACAGGCCGCGCCACAGCGCGGAGGTCGAGACCGCCATGTACAGAATCGTGCAGGAGGCGCTCACCAATGCCGCCAAGCACGGTGGGGCGAAAAGAGCGATCGTCGAGGTTCAGGAGGACGACAGCGGCATTCGCCTGCGCGTCCGCGACGACGGCAAGGGCTTCGACCCCTCGGCGCACTCAGATGGGTTCGGCCTCTTGGGGATGCAGGAGCGCGTGCAGCTCCTGGAGGGAACGTTTGAAATCGACTCCTCGCCCGGAGAGGGAACGACGGTCGAGGCGCGCCTCCCGATCCAACGCGCCACCGCGATCGACGCTCTGCCGCGGTCGGCCGCGTCTCCAGGCTGAGAGCTCGGCGCTAACCGAAGAAGACCTCGGCCGTGTCGAACAGTGCCGGATCGAGCAGCTTCGGCTCGGCCAGCGCTCCCGCCATGCCCACCTCGACCATTCGGGTGCCCTGCAAAGCCACCATCTGCCCGAAATGGCCGGCGGCGGCCGCGTCCATCGCGGCAACGCCAAAGCGCGTGGCAAGCACCCGGTCATAGGCCGTCGGGGTGCCGCCGCGCTGCACGTGACCGAGGATCGTGGCGCGCGTCTCATAGCCCGTGGCCGACTCGATCTCATGCGCCAACTCCACACCGATCCCACCGAGACGTGCGTGCCCGAACTCGTCTGCCGGCTGCTCGGCCAGCGACATCGCGCTCCCCTCGCTGGGTGCTGCCCCCTCGGAGACGACGACGATCGAGAAGGTGACACCGCGCGCGTGGCGGCGGCGCAGGCGCGTGCACACCTCCTCGATGTCAAACGGGCGCTCGGGTACGAGGATCGCATCGGCGCCGCCCGCGATGCCCGCATAGGTCGCGATCCAGCCGGCGTGGCGACCCATCACCTCGACGACCATCACGCGGTTGTGCGACTCCGCAGTCGTGTGCAGCCGATCGATCGCATCCGTGGCTATCTGCACCGCGGTCTGAAACCCAAAGGTGAAATCGGTGGCGCCGATGTCGTTGTCGATCGTCTTGGGCACACCCACGAGCCGCAAGCCCGCTTCGCTGAGGCGCAGCGCCACCCCCAGCGTGTCCTCTCCCCCGATCGCGATCAGCGCATCAAGATTCTCTTGCTCGAAGGTCTCCTCGATCCGCTCGAGCGCACCCGTGCGACCGTCGAAGGGGTTCGTGCGCGAAGTGCCGAGGATCGTTCCCCCGCGCGGCAGTATCCCGGCGGTGCTCTCGCGCGTGAGCTCAACCGTGTCCCGCTCGAGCACACCCGCCCAGCCGTGGCGAAAGCCCACGAAGCTCGTCTCGCCCATGCTCACGCCACGACGCACCACGCCGCGAATAACCGCGTTCAGGCCCGGGCAGTCGCCGCCACCCGTGAGGATTCCCAAGCGCATGCTCAGCGCCTCTGCGAGGGCACCCTCGGTTGTGCTCGCGCGAGATGCCTCGCCTGTCCTCGAGCCATGTGTCCGACCGCTCCCGTCACGACGCATGTTGAGAAGGCCCAGACGGTCATCGAGGCTCGACGCTCTCCAAGTACGGCCCCAGATAGCGCGCCACGATCTTGCGCGGCGGGCTCCACAGCGGCTCCGCCGAGGCCTCCGAGCTGAAGCCGTGCCCGCCGGTGACGTGCGCGCGCAGGTAGAGCGGGGGGCCGCCCGTCAGCAGCATGCCGTACACCGTCGGCTGGAAGCGTTTGGGCTCGATCGCGGCGCCGCCAAGCGCTGCGATCGCTTCCGCGGCGGCGTCGGCCTGCTCGGCTGAGATACCGCCGTGCTTGAGCACGAAGTCGGTGGCGTCGCCGGCGGCGTATACGCGCTCGACGCCACGCACTTTCGAGTGCAGATCGACAGGGATGAAGCCGTGCTCGGCGGCGGGCACGCCGCGCACCGCGGGTCCGTACAGCTCGGGCAGTGCCACGACACGATCGAACGTCAGCTCTCGGTCGGCGGGATTGAGGATCACTTTGTCCCACGATGGCACCTCGACGTAGGCCGAGCCGAGCAGCTCGATGCCTGCTTGTGCAAGCAGTTTCGACACGGCTTCGCTCGCACCAGAGCCGAAGATCGCAAGCGGCGACTCCTCGGGCGTGGTGATGGCGATCGACAAGGGCACGTCGAGCTCTCGCGCCCTCGCCGCGGTCATCAGCGCCAGCTCATACAGCGGCAACTGCCAACCCATGCGCGCCGGGATCACAAACGCCAGCCGCTTCACATAGCCGCCCTCGATGTCTTGAAGCAAGCCGTGCAAGATGTCGTCGAGGTGACTGTCGTCGATCGTGTAAGCGTGGTTGAAGCGCGGGTGAATCCGCGCGCCGAGCGCCAGCAGCAACGCGTCATAGGCGAGCTCATCGCCCTCGTCGGTATATGCGATACGCGCGGCCGGGTCCACCCAGGCAAATCTCTGGGCACGCAACTCAAAGCCGATATCCGCCGCCATCTTGCTCATCGAGTAGCGCTCAGCGCGCCCGTGAGCGAAGGGCTCGCGAACCGTCAGCGGGCGATATACGAAATCCTCGTCAGCGGCGAGCATGGTGATCGCGACGCGATCACCCGCCAAGTCGCGCAGTGCAAGCGCGGCCTCCAGAGCGGCGACGCCCCCGCCGGCGATCACCACATCCAGGGGAGCTGCCGGACCCGTGGAGGGAGTGGCTGGGTCAGCGCCCTGGGGCTCGAGCGGTTGGGATCCAGAGTCTCGCGGCGAGGGTAAGGGGTCGTTCTCGGGAACGGCTGACATGACGCGAGCTTATGAGACGGCGAGCGTGCTTGCAGCCGAGTTAGTCCGTCGCCTCATTGCAGAGAACTACTGAGCCGCGGGCCGTTTCAGAGCTTTCCCCCGCCGATCGGCGGGCTTTCTACGGACGTAGCCAACTGAAGTCAAACATAAGGTTTTGCCCAGACGGCCATACGTTTTGAAAGTGGACCCGCCTAGCGTGGATCTGGGCACGCCAGGATTGGCAACGTACGTCAGGAGGCGTTTGATCATGCTGGGAGCGATCTTCGATCTGAGTAATCCGGCGCACATCGTGCACTGGCATGTCTTTGAGATGTCCGTCTCGAACCTGATCGTGATCTGCCTGATGTTTGTTGTGTTCGCGCTTGCGAGCCTGCTGCCACTCCCCGGCGCCGGTCGGCGTCAGGCCGCACGCGAGAAGGCGATACAACGATGAGCGTCGCGGCGACACCTCCCAAAAGCCCGGCTCCCGGCCCTACGCCCAGCAAGAGCTCAGCTCCGAACGGTACGCCCGCCAAACGCTCCTGGACGGTACGCACACGCGAAGCCGGCGTCGCCGCGCTTCCACCCGAGAAGCTGCTGCCCGACGGTCAGCCCACTTATGTCGCTTCCTGGATTTACGTCTTCGGCGTGGCGACGCTCGCCGCACTGGTCGTAATCGTCGGCTCCGGCATGATCCTCGCGCTAAAGGGTCCCGCCTGGTGGCACTTCACTGGTGTAGGGCATTTCTTCAACTCGATTCACCTGTGGGCCGTCGAGCTGTTCTTTTTCACGATGGTGGTTCACCTGTGGGGCAAGTACTGGATGGCGGCCTGGCGCGGCGGGCGAGCACGGGTTTGGATGACTGGCGCCGTCACGTTCCTGATCGCCGTCCCCGCTGCCCTCACCGGCTACGTCTCTCAGCAGAACTTCGACGCGCAGTGGATCTCCACACAGGCAAAGGACGCGATGAACTCGATTGGGGCCGGCGCATTCTTCAATGTGACGAACTTCGGGCAGATGTACAGCTGGCACATTTTGCTGTTCCCGATTGCGGTCGTCGGGCTCGTCTCCGCCCACGTTCTGTTGGTGCGCCGCCACGGGGTTGTACCGCCCATGGATGTGGCCAGAACGACAAAGGCGACGCCATGAGCTTCTCGTTTCGCTCCAGAGACCAAACGTCCGAATGGAAAGGAGCCTATGCGCACTACGACCTGATCAAGGAGCTGTGCGTCGCGCTTGCGATCATGACCGTGCTGGCCGTGGGGCTTACGATCCTGTTCTCCTCGCCGGATGATGAGCCGAGCACGATCGCGCAGTGGTCGCGCACGATGCCTGCCGATTTTCTCACGACGGCCACGAGCGAGCTTGACGGTACCAGCGGCACCGCCGAATACGGGCCTCCCTACAACAACGGGACAGGCTCGGTTCAGCATGCCGCCTTCCTCAAACCGCAGGAATGGCTTGGCGTCAGCCATCCCATCAACACCGCCGAGGCGTATGTGATCGAACCGCTCAACACGATTCCCGGCGATCCGGCGGTGCAGCGCGCCATCGCTGCCTACAACGCCGCCCCCGCCAAGCGGCAACTGGCCTGGAGCGAAGCGTATTCCAAGGCACTTGAAAAAACCACATTCGCAAGCGACGGCTCTGTGAAGCTGCCGACTGGCGAATACGGGCCTGTGCCGGTGATGATGAGCTCGCTGCTGGCGCTCGCGCAGAGCGGCGGTCTGGAAGGCACGCTCGTCAGCAGCAGCCAATTCTTCCAGACCGACTACACCAAGCCGCTGCTGTTCATGGCCGATGGCAAACTGCTCGAAGAACGCGCTGAAAAGTTGCACCTGCTCGGCGAGCAGTGGGGCATGATGAACGAGACCGGCTCCTACCCCGGCCAGTCGTGGCTGTGGCTTTACACGTTCTGGTACCAGGTCGAACCCTTCAAGGAATCGAGCAACGCCGACCTGCTCGTCGTGCTCGTCATGACCGTCCTGAGCCTTGCGTTCGTCCTGGTCCCGTTCATCCCCGGCGTGCGCTCGGTCCCGCGTTGGATCCCCGTGCAGCGGCTGATCTGGCGCGAGCACTATCGCGCCCAGCGAACGTAGGCGCAGATGATGAGAGGACGCGCTGCGCATACCGGCTGCCGACGACCGGGGCTCATACGACAGCGCGATGGCAAGCCAGACGCAGAGCGAGACCGTCTCAGAGCGGTGGCCGTCAGTGCTTTGCCGCGATGCCAACGGGGGATTTGCCCGGTCGTCATCGGCTTCGCGACGCTCTAGCGTTTTCTCATGTTCCCGTTTTTGCGCCTTGCGCCTGTCCCGGACTCCGAGCCCGATGCCAATCCCGCCGGGTCGATCAGGATCATCCTGGCCGACGACCACGCGGCGATGCGCCAGAGCTTGCGCCTACTGCTCGACGGCGAAGCGGACATCGACGTGATCGCCGAGACGGACAGCCTGAGTGCGGTCATCGCCAACGTGCATGCGCGCAGACCCGACGTGTTGGTGCTCGACCTCGGCATGTCAAGCCGCGGCTCCGGGGTCGCGGCACTCGACAAGCTGAGCCGCGAGATGCGCGACATGAGCATCGTCGTGCTCACGATGAGCGACGATCCCGTCTTCGCGCAACGCGTGCTTGACAACGGCGCTTGCGGCCTCGTGCTCAAGGAGATGGCCGACTCGGACCTGCCCGCAGCCGTGCGCGCGGTCTCACGCGGCCAGCGCTACCTCAGCCCGCTGCTGGCCGGCAAGCTCAACGGAGGCAGGCAAAAAAACGCCGCCGACACGTTGACCCCGCGCGAGCGCGAGGTGCTGCGCCTGATCGCGCTCGGTTACACGAGCGTGGAGATCGCCCAAAAGCTGGGTCTCTCTCCGCGGACGATCGAGACACACCGCGCACGCATTCATCGCAAGCTGAATCTGGAAACGCGCGCGCAGTTGGTTCGCTACGCCATGCAACACGAGCTGATGGAGCTGTGAGACCTCAGATGCGAACTGGGCTGAGCAGCCTCGAAGAGTCTTGGACACACGCTGCCCAGCTCAACTCCCTGCGCGCCGGCCCAGCCGCGGCAAGTGCGGGCGACGCCTACGAGTCGAGCATGGCCGTGGAGCGTTTCCTGTGCGAGGCATGCGGCGACACGATTGGGGTGT
Organism: Solirubrobacteraceae bacterium; assembly: GCA_036510155.1. Taxonomy (GTDB): domain Bacteria; phylum Actinomycetota; class Thermoleophilia; order Solirubrobacterales; family Solirubrobacteraceae; genus Palsa-744. The sequence goes on from DATCEK010000128.1 coordinate 9,150, forward strand.
ACGAGCCAATGGTGATGCGCACGACAGAAAGCGAGCGCGTGAGCTCACGCGCAGCCGAGCCCGAGCTACGTCCACGCGATGGCGCGTACTTCCACCGCAAATGCCGTGAGGCCTCGGCCGGCTAGAACAAGCTCTTGGGGACTGCGCTATCCCGGAGAAGGCCGTCTCGAGTCTGTTTGCAAGGCTCCCATTTCCGGCATCTCAATCCCCCGAGATCAGCTTGGCTGCACGCGTGAGGCGCGGGCCAACTTGCTTGCGCAGCTGCTCGACGCTGTAGGCCGAGGACGGGACGGTCACCTCGATCGCCGCGGGATGCTCGCTACGAGGGCGCGGGACCAGCGTCGCAATCGCGCGCGAGCCGGCGAACAGCTCTTCGTCGCTCACCACGACTCCCCGGGCGCTGATACGGTCGAGCTCGGATACGAGCTCGTCGCGATCCTCGATCGTATTCGGGCCGCGCGGCTCGAACTTGACGCTCGCGAGCAGCTCACGGCGCTCTGCCTCGGAGACGCTCGCGAGCAAGACCTTGCCGAGTGCTGAGCAGTACGCGGGGATGCCGGCGCCGACCCCAAGGTCGTGATCGGCGTCGTACTGTCCGACGCCGTGGGCGAGCAGACGGTGGACGTAGATGACACGAGCACGGTTGAGCACCCCCATGCTGACGGTGTGGCCGGTCTGCTCGCGCAGCTCCTCCAGCACAGCGCGGGCTGCCAGCTCCCGCCGGATGGCGCCGATGGCCGCTCCTCCCGGGTCGGCGGCGTGCCGGGCAAGACGGTACTTGCGCTTGGAGTCCTGCTCGAGGTAGCCGAGCGCGACGAGCGTCATCGCGTAACGGTGGGTCGTCGAGCGGCTGACACCGACGATGTCGGCGATCTCAGCGATCCCGAGCGTCTGGCGGCTACCCGAGAACGACTCGAGGAGCGCCACGCCGAATTCCAGCGAGCGAGACAGACGCGGGTCGGCATCCGGCAAGATCCGCAGCTGTCCGGAGCCGACGGCCGGGGCGCCCTCGGCGGCTGACTTCTTGGGGGACTTGCTCGTCGCTGCCTTCGCGCTGGGCGCACGAGCGGATTTGCGGGCAGAGGCCTTCGCCTGATCCTTACCCGCAGAGGCGCCCGCGCCGCTGGGCTTCTTTGATGCGGAAGCACCACCCTTGTCGTCGCTGCGCTTGCGCGTCCCGCGGCGGGCGGCAGGCGAGCGCCGCTTTGGCGTGGCGGGCCGCTTGTCCTCGTCATCGTCCTTGTCCATCGCGATCACCTCGTAGGTCGAGTCTCACTGCCACCCGTGCCTGAGATGTCCACACTACGCAGAATTGGACAATGGCCGGCCCAGGTTGGAAGAGTACAATCGTCATCTGTTGTATAAACGCTACAACATCGAGCGGTTGGAACTCTTCGCCCAACTGGCTTGCCCGTTGGAAAGCGCGGCTGGAGCGCCCTCGCAGGCCCCGCCCGGCGACCTACTTCGACGAAGCCGGCGGGGGGCTCAGGAGAGGGTTGCCACGCGCGCGACGATCGCCTCGACCAGCTCGGCAAAGCTCATTCCCGCCGCCTCGGCCGCAGCAGTGGTGATCCCGGTCTCGGTGAGGCCAGGGATCGTGTTGATCTCGAGCACCTGCGGGATCTCGCGCTCGTCGAGGATCAGATCCACTCTGGCGAAGTCGCGACAGCCCATCAGGGCGTAGCTGTCGAGGGCCACCCGCTCCATTCTCGAGCGCACCTGCTCGGAGAGCTGCGCCGGCACCTCCATGCGCAGCTGGCCGATCGTGTAGTGGGCTTCGTAGCTGTAGAAGCTCTCTGGCGTGAACAGCTCGACGATCGGCAGCGCGCGGGGTCCATCCTCGCCGGGCGAGTCGACGACGGTGACGGCCAGCTCGCGTCCCAGCACACGCTCCTCGACGAGCACACGGTCGCCGTAGCCAAACGCCCCTAGGATCGCGCTTGGCAGCTGCTCCGCGCTCGTGACGAACTTGATGCCAATCGCCGAGCCCTGCGCCACAGGCTTGACCACAGCAGGGAGCGAGAGCTCCTCCAGTAGTTTGGGGAACGTGCGCGCGCCGCCGAGCTCGCGAAATGCCGTCTCGTTGAAGCTGTGGAACTTTGGCGTGGGGATGTCGTGCAAGCGCAGCATGCGCTTGAACAGCATCTTGTCCATGCACAGCGCGCTTGCCAGCGGGTCGGAGCCCGTGTAGGGCACCGCGAGCGTCTCCAGCAGGTCCTGCAGCGTGCCGTCCTCGCCGCCACGCCCGTGCATCGCCACGAACACGAATTGCGGGGCCTCGGCCAGAACGCGATCGATGAAATCGCCGTCGACGTCGAGCGCCTGCACGGAGTAGCCGAGCGTGCGCAGTGCCCGCTCGACGCGATGGCCGCTACGCAGGCTGATCTCACGCTCGAGCGAACGGCCGCCCATCGCGACGATCGCGGTATCGCTCAAGACTTTTCTCCCGCCTTCGTACCGGAGGCGCGCTCGGCCAGCAAGTTTGTGGCGAACACAGTCGTCGTGCGCAGCTTCTCCCGCTGCTCGGCCAAGGCGAAGTCGATCAGGGAGTCCATCAAGTCCGCGAACGGCACACCCGCCGGCTCCCACAAGTAGAAAGAGAAGGAGCCCGGGATCGTGTTCAGCTCGTTGATGTAGACCCGCTGCTGAGCGTCGATCAGGAAGTCCACGCGCGTCACGCCGGCACAGCCGAAGGCGGTAAAAGCCTGCTTTGCCAAATCCTGCACCTGGGCGGTCAGCTCGTCCGGTAGCGGCGCCGGGATCAAGCGCTGGGCGCCCTTCATGCCCTCCGCCTTCGCCCCCGACATGTACTTGTCCTCGAAGGACAGGAAATCCTCCGCGGCGACCGGCTGCTCGCAGACAGACGCGCGTGGGGCCGCTCCTGGACGGCCGATGACCGAGCAGTTGACCTCGATTCCCCCCTCCACCGAGGGTTCGAGCAAGCAGGTGCGGTCGAGCTCGAAGCACAGCTCCAACGCTTCGAGGAGCTCGAACTCGTCTGTGCAGCGGCGCACACCCACGCTCGATCCCAGCGACGCCGGCTTGACGTACATCGGAAAGTCGAATGCCCCCCGCGCGCGCGGGGGGCATCGCCCTTTTTCAGCGTCCCACTCCTCACGCCGCAGCGCCACATGACCCAGTGCCGGCAGGCCCGCCTGCGCCAAGACGGCCTTGGTCGTGACCTTGTCCATCGCGGCAGCCGCCGCGCCCACAGGCGGGCCGACATAGGGCAGTTGAGCCAGCTCCAAGGCGCCCTGCAGGCAGCCGTCCTCGCCCTGGGTGCCGTGCGTCGCCAGCACCACCACGTCCAGCTCGATTGATTGAGTGGCCCGCCCACCCGCGCGACGTCCTCTCCCCAATAGCGATCCTCCCCCACTCCCCGCTCGCAGCAGGCGCCCGTTGTGCAGGTCGAAGTTGACCTCCTCAGCCTCTGGGTCAGCGCCGTCTTGCTGGTAGACCGACAGCTCGCGCAATGCCTCGCCCGTGTACCAGCGGCCGCTGCGAGCTATGTAGATCGGCACCGGCGCGTGGCGATCCTCTAGCACGCCCAGAGCCTGCAGCCCCGTGATGATCGAGACATCGTGCTCCACGGAGCGCCCGCCAAAGGCGACGCCCACCCTCAATCCGCTTGGTGTCATATCGAGCGTTAGCTTATGGGCCGAGGCGACGGTACACCGCGAGGCACGCCCCGCGGGAGCACCCACGGCCGGAAACATGGCGAGGCGGAGGGTCGTCAACCGGCACTCCCAATCCAGAACTCATGCGTTCGCCAGAACCGGAGCCTCTGGTTCGGCGTATGTGTCCGGTAGATCGTTCTCGAACAGCACGACATCGCCGGCACGTGTGAGTGTGCCAAGCAGCGTCGTGGCCTCGGCGATGTCGCGCACGACGTGGATGCTCTCGGCGTCCATGCCCGCCGCCGCCAGGCCCTCGCGGATCGGTGCTGTGCGAAGCGGCCCTACGAGGATCGCGATGTCGCAGACCGCGCCCGCCTGCTCGCCGAAGTCACGGTTGAGTTCGGCCTCGAGGGCGCCCAGCTCGACCATCCCCGGCGTCACCAGCAGGCGGCGCTTGGCCGGGTGCTCGCGCAGGACCTCTAGCGCCGCTGCGGCTCCGTCGGGGTTCGAGTTGTAGGCGTCGTCGATCACGACGATGCCCGCGCGGCGGTTGTGGATCGGCTGCAGGCGGTGCGGGGGCGCCTCTACTTTGGCCAAGCCCTCGGCGATGCGTGCCGACTCGATGCCGAGCACGTGCCCGACCGCGGCCGCCGCCAGCAGATTCGAGACGTTGTGGCGCCCGAGCAAGCCTGCGCTCACAAGGATCGGCGGACTGTCTGGGCCGTCGAGCTGCAGGTTGAACTGCGTGCGACCATCCGCCAATCGGATGTCGCGTGCGATGACCTGTACTTCCGGTGTGTTTTTTGGGGATGGATTGGGCGTGCCCTCAGGTGCCCCAACGGCAGTTGGCGTCGTGACCGCGGCCTCGGTCGAACGGTCGGGCGTGCCTTGTGGCGTAGCGAGCGCCCCATCGGTTGAGGGGTTGGGCGTGCCGGTCGAAGCGCGAACGCCTCGGCCCACATCCGCAGAGTCCTCGATCCCGAACAGCGTCACCGGAACCGTCGCGCGCGCCGCCAGCTCCAGACAGCGGGGGTCCTCGGCGTTTGTGACGAAGTGACCATCGGCGGGCAGCGCATCCAGCAGCTCGCCCTTGGCCTCCGCGATCGCCTCGATCGAGCCGAGCCGCTCCAGGTGCATCGGTCCGATCGCGGTGATCACCCCGACCTTCGGGTGCACAAGCTCGCACAGCTCGGCGATGTCGCCGCGGCGGAACATCCCCATCTCCACGACGAACGCGCGGTGGCGCCATTCCAGGTGCTCGTTGATCGTGCGGATCACACCGAGGAAGCTGTTGTAGCTGTCGGGGGTCACGAGCGTTGGGCGGTCGGCTTCGAGCACCGCGCCGATACAGAACTTGGTGGTCGTCTTGCCGTAGCTGCCGGTGATGCCGACGATCAGCGGCTCCCAATCGGCCAACAAGTGGCGGGCCTGGCGCTCGTAGTGGCGATTGATCGCTCTCTGCACCGGGCGCAGCGCGAGGTTGGCCCCGAGCAGCGTCCATGGGGCAAATGCCAGTAGCGCAAAGGCAGCGGCGAGCACGACGATCAGACCGGCAAGCGTCAGCCCGGCCCCGACAAGCGAGATCGCGACAAGCGCAAGCAGGAGCAGCGGCAGCAGCGCCACCACGAGCAGACGCTGAGCACGGTCAGTGAAGACGAGCGGCTTGACAGTGGGCCGGCGCCAGTCGCTCGCCCCGAGCGCCGCGATCGGCGTGCTCAGCAGCAGCAGCAGCCCACCTGCCACCCAGCTCGGCCCCGAGCCGCCGAGCGCGGCCAGGGCGATCGCGGCCGCATACAGCACGGCGATCGGCACGAGCTCACGGGGCGCAAACAGCTCGTTGCGACGACGAAGCCACAGCATCAGCCTGGCCGACTCGTAGTGCTCGAGCTGGAGGAGGTGCAGCAGGCGATGCTGGCGTCCACCCAGGCGAACACCGAGCGCCAACACGGCCAGCACCGTCGCGATGCCCAGGAACGTGTTCATTTTTGTCCGTCCCGGCGATGCGAAAACGCGCTCATTTTTTGCCCAGCCCGCCGGCTCTGGTGTGTTCAAAATCGCGATGCCCCGCGCGCGCGCAGGGGGCATCGTGTCTGTAGAGACTCACAACCCGCCCCGCTCAGCATCGCTGAATACGGTGGTGTCCCGCGAATCGCCTGCCCTCTGCGTCCGCGCGGGGGCATCCCCCCCGCCGGCCGCGGGCGATGCGATGAAGTGCGAGACGATGCGCGCGAAACGAGCCGCCTGGTCGATGTAGCTGTAATGACCGGCGCCGTCGAGCACAACAAGGCCGGCGTCGGGGATCAGCCGCTCCATCAGGCGGCCGTCGGCGACCGGCGTGTCGGTGTCATCGGCTCCCCATACGAGCAGCGTCGGCACGGAGATGCGCGACAGGTACTCGCGCAGGTCGCTGTTGACGAGCCGCACCAGCGTCGGGCGCATCTCACCGGCGGCGGCGTAGTCGGCCGAGGCGACACGCCCCACGATCCGCGCCCGCAGACGCTCTCCTGGCCCGCCCAGATGGCGCGCGGCGTACTTGCCGAGCTTGGCCATACCCACGCGACGGTAGTAGCGCAACGTGCGTTTGGGGCGAATGCCGGCCGAGTCGACCAGCACGAGCCGGGTGGCTCGCCGAGGTTCTGTCGCGGCCATACGGATCGCGATGCGCCCCCCGTTGGAGTGTCCGACGATCGTGGGACGTTCGATTTCCAAATGGTCCATGAAGGCGGCCACGAACGCCTGGTACTCCTCGACCCCCCAAGGCTCCGGCGGCAGTGCGCTCTGGCCGTGCCCGGGCAGGTCCAGCGCGTGCACCGTGGCCACAGGCGCAAGGCCCGTGACGATCGGGTGGACGGCCTCGATCGACGCCCCCCAGCCGTGCAGCACGAGCACCGGCGGGCCGGATCCGCGCACCAGATAGCGCGTGCGCAGGCCGAGCACGGTTGTGAGCTGGGTGGGAAGGACGGAAGCGGCCATGTCTGGTAGCGGACCCAGCGGCTATGAGGCCGACGGGCTTGGCCATAACGGTATTGCCTGCGGCCCACGAAACCCCAGCCTACGGACCAGCGGCCCACCGACCTTGCGTTCCTGAGCCTTGGCGGTAAAGGCTCGTCGCAAGTTTCATGGGATCCCTCCCCGACATCCCCGCCGTATGCTATTCTTCATAAACTTGATCGAGAATCTGGAGATTCGCTCATGAAGACCGACCTACACCAACACCTCTGGACCCAGCCGCTCGTCGAGGCGCTCACCCGGCGCAGCGCGCATCCCTTCGTACGCGACGAACACGGGCTGACCGTCCTGTTCCTCGCCGGCGAGCGGCCCTATGTGATCGACCTCGACAGCGAGGATTCCGAGCGCCGAGCCGAGTCTGCTCGACGCGACGGGCTCGACCGGGCGCTCGTCTGCCTGTCGAGCCCGCTCGGCATCGAGTCGCTTCCCCGCAAGGACGCGACCGAGCTGATCGACGCCTACCACGACGGTGCGCTCGCGCTTGGCGAGCCTTTCGGCGTATGGGGTGCGCTCGCGCTCGACCGCCTCGATCCCGACGACGTCGACCGAGCGCTCGCGCGCGGTTGCGTCGGCATCTCCCTGCCGGCGGGAGCGCTCGGCAGCATCGACATGCTCTCGCGCCTGTCCCCCGTACTCGGCCGCATCCAGGAGCACGGCGTACCGCTGTTCGTCCACCCAGGCCCGGGAACCCGTCTACCGACGCACGAAGCGACACTTGGCGATCCCCTGTGGTGGCCTGCCCTGACGCGCTACGTGGCCGAGGTGCACGCGGCCTGGTTCGTGTTCGTGACAGCGGCTCGGCGTCAGTTTCCAGAGCTACGCGTGGTGTTCGCGATGCTTGCCGGGCTTGCTCCCCTGCACACCGAGCGACTGCTCGCGCGCGGCGGGCCGGCAATCGAGATCGAGGATCCGCTGATCTTTTACGACACCTCCTCCAACGGCCCCCAGGCGATCTCGCTGATGGAGCGTCTCGTGGGGAGCGAGCAGTTGCTCTACGGCTCCGATCGCCCGGTCGTCGACCCCGACTGCCACGGCATTCGCGAGGCGCTCGACTGGGAGAGCCTCGCCGGCAACGCCGATCGCCTGTTCATGCACGGGGCGCCACCGACCGAGCCACCGCAAGGGCCAGAGCAACCGATCGGGCGCGCACCGCGCACCGCCGGGTATTCGCCGCGACGCCGGACAGAGCGCCGACCGTCGGTCGGAGTGCAACTCAGCGAGCCGGGGGCGGATCCTCGACCCAGGCGCGTGGCCGTGCTCGGGAGGGCAGCTCGATGAGCGGCGGGCTCTCATATGTCCGTCTGCCCCGCGGGCGCAACCTCTGCGGGCCAGAGCTCGAGACGTTCGTGGGCGACCTCGCCAACTCTCCCGAGCTATGGATCGACCTGGTCAAGCACGACCAAACTCAGCGCCACTACGAGGAGATCTTCAGCAACGAGCATGTGACCGCTTGGCTGATCTGCTGGATGGAAGACCACGACACCGGCTTCCACGACCACGACATCTCATGTGGGGCCGTGTCGGTCGTGAGCGGCTGCGTGCGCGAGGAGCGCCTCACGCTCGATGGCTCGGGCAGCGAGAAGCTGGTGCGGGCCGGCGAGAGCTTTCACTTCTCGGCGTCGGACATCCACCGCGTACGCCACGCAGGCAGCGACCCGGCCGTGACCTTGCACGTCTACTCGCCACCGCTGCTCAGCATGGGCGCCTATGTCGTGGGCGAAGACGGCCGCCTACAGCGTCAAACGATTCCCTCCAGCGAGGAGCTGCGGCCGTTGGGCGCAGCCGCATAGCCCCAGGGCAGCGCCCCACCCACGGAACTGTGCTTTCTTATGCATAGGGATCATCCGGAGAGCGGAAACGGGGGAAGACGATGGGTACTGAGCGCGTGGAGGCAGGGCAAAGCCAGGTCGGGAACCGCGGCACGCGCAAGCCAGG
>DATCEK010000129.1:0-10208 GCA_036510155.1 Solirubrobacteraceae bacterium
TCAATCTGAGCCCAAGCTCGACGTGCCCAAGCATCCGCCCCTCCTCCGTGCGGGTGATCTCCGCGCCATATGCGTACTCGCGGGTCTTGCCAATGTCGTGCACGAGCGCGGCGCATAGAAGCAGGTCACGATCCAGGCGCGGGTGCACCGCGCACAGCTCGAGCGCCAGTGTTGCGACCGCCACCGTGTGCTCGAGGAGCCCACCGAGGAAGGCATGGTGGGCCGAGGAGGAGCGACCCGGGCGAGCGGCGCCTCCATCCGGGAGCGAGCAGGGCGCGCGGCGCAGCTCGACCCGCAGCCCAGGATCGTCGAGCAGCCGCCCCAGCAAGCCTTTGAGACCAGGGTCGAACACCTCGCGCGCAAGGTGTTCGTAGAAGCCCTCGAGCTCCTCGATGTCGCGGTAGGTGGCGGGCAGGAAGCGCACAGCATCCTCATCGCTCAGCTGCACCCGAGCGATCCGCTCGAGAGCGAGCTGCAGCTGATCGCGAAACAGCTCGGCACGCCCATGAACTCGCACGAGCTCGCCTCGCTCGAAGCGCCCGGCATGAAGGTCCGCGTCGCGGAAGACCCTGGCGGAGACGCTGCCAGATTGGTCGCGCAGCTCGACTGTGAGGTAGGGGTCACCGGAGCGGGTGATGAGCCGCTCCTTGCGCACACACGCGAACACGCCGTCCACGACGTCGCCGGCACGCAGGGTTGCGATCGTCTGCGCGTCGCGCGTCTCGCCATCGCTTGCCGGTCCGTGCGTGGAGCCCGATCCGATCGCATCGCGGTCTGTGCCGGCAAGCGCTCGTCCACCAGCCGTCGTGGTCGCTGCTGTGTGCGTTGGGGACATGTGTTGTTCATGATGTACGGTGAGTCGGATGCAGCCACTGATCTGGGATCGTCGCCCCGACGGCTTGCGGGCCCCGGCCATGGTCTGCTCGTTCCAAGGATGGAACGACGCCGGCGACGCCGCTTCGAGCGCGACGGGCTTCCTCGCGCAGGCGCTCGGCGCAGAGCGCTTCGCGCGGATCGACAGCGAGGAGTTCTACGACTTCCAGGCGAACCGCCCGCACGTGAAGATCGACGAGACCCAGGCGCGAGTCATCTCCTGGCCGTCTGTCGAGATCTTCGAAGCGCGAGCCCCACGTGCCCACCGCGACCTCGTGATCGTGCAGGGCACCGAGCCCTCGATGCGCTGGCGCTCGTTCAGCTCGCTGATCGTCGACCTCGCCGAAGCGCTCGACGTACAGTTGGTCGTGACGCTCGGAGGTTTGCTCGCGGACGTCCCCCATTCGCAGCCGGTGACGATGACGGGCTTTGCCTCCGATCCAGCCTTGATGGCACGGCTCGCATTGAACGCGAGCAGCTATGAGGGTCCGACTGGGATCGTAGGGGTGTTGCATGCCGGCTTCGGCCAGGCGGGCCTGCCATCGGCGAGCATCTGGGCAAGTGTGCCCCACTATGTCGCCGCCGCGGCCAGCCCCAAGGCCGCGCTCGCCTTGCTTCGCAGGCTGGAGCTGATGGTGGGAGTCTCCGTCGACGTCTCAGAGCTCGAGGAAGCCGCCGCCGAGTACGAACGCCAAGTGGGTTTGGCGGTGCGCTCCGATCCGGACATCCAAGCGTTCGTCGACCGCCTGGAGCAGCGCGCCGTCGAGGACGAACAGGCAGAGATCGGCCCGCAGGATCTGCCTTCCGGAGACCTGCTCGCTCGCGAATTCCAGCGATTTCTGCGCCAGCGAGGAATCGAGAGCTGAGGTTGGGAGGGCGCCGTGCGCCCTCAGCTGGGAGCGAGATCTGAGCGGCGAGTGCGAGCGAGCCCTTGAGCAGGGCGACTGCAGAGAGGACCAGCCAGGCGGTGCAATGCGGCAATATGGGCGACCGCTGCCCGCCGCGATCAGCGTGAGGCGATTCCGTAGGTCACGGCGGCTGAGCCCATCAGCAGTTTGCGCGAGCCGTACTGCGCCTCTGCGGTCGTCGGCTGGAAGCCTGGCGAGAGGGAGAGCTTTTTGGAAAGCGCATACATGACGAACTCGACTGTGTCGCTCTTGCCCTTGGCAGGGCAGATCGGCGAATAGGCGGCCTTGCCGGCGGTATTCGTTCCGACGATTCCGCCGGCGGGCACCTTGCCTGCGGCGACGCCGGTGGAGTTCGGGTCGATTCCGCCGAGAACCCAGCGGATGCCGCCGTCGGAGCCGGCTGAGTTCTCGTCGATCACGAACAGAAAGAGTTCGGCGGCTTTGGCCGGCGCTTTCTGCCAGGAGAGCGCCGGCGAGATGCCCGCGCCGGCACAGGTGTAGGAGACGGGGATCGCGCCATTGCGCTCGAAGGCAGGGCTCGAGATGGAAAAGGCGCCAGGCGCGGTGTAGACCTCGCCGCTGGAGTTGGAGTTGGAGTTGGAGTTGGAAGAGCTCGACGAGGCGCTTCCCGACGGCGCAGTGGAGCCCGAGGCTTTGCTGGGGGAGCTTTTGGCCGTCAGGTCTTCGGGCCCGCCTTTGTACTGCTTGCAGTCTTCCATCACGTAGCCAGGCTCACAGCTTGTGTAGCTCTTCCAATGTGCATGGAATGCACTCTCGAAAGCTGTGAGCGAAGCACTGCGTCGCGCCGCGGACTTGCCCGTACTGACCTTCGCGGCGATCTTGGAGGCCAGCAGTTCGACCTTGATGCGCGCCAGCAGGTCGGCTTCGCTCTGGCCGGACTTGGCAAAGTACTTCTGCAGGGAACCGGCCTTGGGAAAGCTCTCGTGAACCAGCTGGGCAAAACGCTGCTTGACTTCGGCTTCCGAGACGCTCACGCCGCGTGCGGCCGCCTCGCCCAGCACCCACTCGGAAGTGATCAGAAATCCGAGCGCCTGATGGGCCGGCGAACCGGCAGCGAGCGCGGTCTCGACGGCCAGCCAATGCTCGTAGCTCGCCTTGGAGATCGGCGTGTCCGAGACATGGGCAACAGCATCGGCGCTTGCGCCGCTCGCCGGCGTGGGCGCTGCCGCCGGAGAGCTCGGCACCGATGCCGCGTCCCTCGAGGGGGACCCTCCGCCACAGCCGGCGATCAGCACCACCGCGCCAAGCAGCGCGAGCGCCGGCGCGCAGGCGCTCGCGCCAGTTGCGCGCAGATGCGCCCGCCCCTCCTTCAAGACCCTTCTCTTCATCCTTGCGAGGACGCTATCCGCTCGGCCTAAAGAGCAGCGAAAGCGCATCTGGGAGGCCGGACGAATCTCCGAGCGACAAGCAGCCGCCTGCTAGTCGGGCGGATAGGAGCACCGGCGTGGGACTTCACCCGTGTCCTACTTGGGTCCTGGGGGCGTTAGCGCCGCCAGACCTGCGAGGAGGCCAGGATGTCGACTGAGGGACGTGCGGGAGCCACGCCTAGCGCTCCCAAGCCGGGCAGGCGATGCGATAGTCGCACAGCCCGCAAACGCCGGGCGATGGAGTCGGCTCGAAGCGCTGCGCCATGATCGCCTCGCCGACCTCGGCCACGACGCGCGCGATCCAGTCCGGATCCATCTCAGCGCTGGGGACCGGCACCTTGAGGTCGTCGAGCACGTAGTAGTAGGAGAGACGCTCTGCCTCGACCTGCCAGGACTCGCGCGCCCCGACTGCATACAGCGAAAGCTGCACGTCGTCCGTCAATTGCTCGACGGTCCGGGGGCGCCCGGTCTTGTAGTCGATCATCTCGTAGTTGCCGTCTGGCAGCTTGTCGACACGATCGACGCGCCCACGGAGGTGATGGGGACCGAGCTTGAACGAGAACGAGCGCTCGAACCAGACCGGCTCGGCCTCGTGAGCCTCGAGGCGGCGGTGGTAGAGCACGAGCGCCGCGCGAGCCTTCAGGTGCAGCTCCCGCTCCCGGTCGCTGTCGCCGAAGCCGCCACGGCGCCAGCAGCTCTCGAGGAGCTCCATCATCTGCTCGACCGTAGTGTGCTCGGAGGTGTGGTAGCGCTCCAACACCTGGTGCACGGCGATCCCGAAGCGCTGATGCAGAGTCTGCGCCGAGGGAATCTTCAAGACGCGTCCGAGCTTGTAGCGCAGCGGGCAGGCGCGGTATGTGTCGATGTCAGAAGCAGAGAGCACAAGCCCATCCCCGCGCGTAGGCAGGAACGCCTGCAGGGATGGTTCCTCGCGGCGAGCGAATGCGCCGAGCTCAGGTGCCGCGACCGCGACTTTGGGGGCAGCCTGCGCACCCCCGGCGCGGAGCTGCGCATCCTCCCTGCGCCCGTGCTCGTTTGAGCGGCCCTCGCCTCGCTCGAGCCCGCTCCCAGCCGGCTCGAGCACAGTGTGTTCGCTGGAAAGCAACGCTTCGTCGAGCGTCGAGGTCTGGAAGATCTCGCGCTGCAGTGGCGTGCAGGCGGCGAGCAGGCGCTGATTGATGTCGGCAAGCGCCTCACCGAGGCTCTGCCCGGCCGGGCGCTCCTCGAGCGCCGCGAGCTTCACGAGCTCCAGGTAGCGCACAACGCCGTGGGAGATGTCCAGATCGGTGTCCAGACGCAGCTCGCCCAAGCGCCCGGCGATCCGCCGCGCGCCGCCCAGCACCTCCTCGCGCATCAGCTCCACAGTCTCCTGGAGTGTCTGCTTGCGCGGCTCGGAGATCTTCTCCCCGCCGAGCAACCTCGACTCCGAGGCGGCTGTCAACTCCGCCACCAGCTCCTGTGGGCTGCAGCCCAGACGAGGACGCAATGCCTCGAAGGCGACCCTCGCTTCCTTGTGCAATGCCTGGAAGCGCTCGATCCGCTCGCGCGCCTCGGGGGGCATCTGCGGCGCCTCGATCGCCGGCCCAAGCGCTGCCACGATGTCCAGCTTGGACTTGCGCGCCACCTGCACAACTCGTGCGATGTCAACCTGACGCAGCTCCACCGGCGGGCGACCGAGCGCGCGCACGACCGCCGAGGAGTCGCTCGGATCGGACAACAAGCGCAGCCATGCCAGCACATCGCGAGCCGCCGCTCGCTCGAAGAACGTCCCCGCCGTCTCCACGTGGCCCAGGCCCTCAGCCGAGGGGGCGAACGCGGTTCTGGAAACGGCCACAGAGCAAGCATACGAGTGCGTGTTGGCGCGGGCAGCCCGAGCAGGTCCAGGTATGGACCATGCCCTGTGTTGGCAGGACCGTCCGGGCACCAAAGAGGCGTGAGCTTTTCACTCCAAAAAACGATTGCTTGAAAGCGCCCTTTTGCACAAGGCGTATGCACAAGGCGTACGCTCTAGGGATGGACGGTGTCGACTGGAACGTTGCGCAGCGCGTCGGCGAGATGCTCGCCGGAGGAGCTCCATACCTCGGTGGGAGCACGAGCGGAGCACAGGCTCCGGCAGAGCGCTTTGCCGCACGCGTCGGCGCCTACACCGGCCTGCAACCCCCGGAGCACCTGCCAACGCTCGAGCTGATCGACCGTCCCCGCTGGATCGAAGCCAACATCGCCACGATGCGCCCGCTGCTTGACCCGTTGACCAAAGGGCTGGGCGGCGGCACTGGTCCGCTCGCGCCGGCGATGCGCTCGATCACCCAACTCTTGCTGGGCGCACAGGTGGGCGCGATCACCGGGATCCTCTCCCAGCGGGTACTCGGCCAGTACGACATCGCGCTGCTCGACCCAGAGCGGCCCCCGCGGCTGTTGTTGCTGGCGCCGAACCTCGCCCAGGCCGCCCGCAACCTCGACCTGGACCGCGACGAGTTCACCGCCTGGGTCGCAATCCACGAGGTGACCCATGCCGTCCAGTTCGCCGGCGCGCCGTGGCTGCGCGATCACCTCGGCGGCATGCTGCGCGAGCTGATCGACGGCATGCAGGTCGCCATCAAACTCGGCGCCATCGCAAAAGTCCCCGACCCTTCCGACCTGCGCGCGCTCGTAGGGCGGCTACGCGGCGGCGAGCTTCTGCGCATCGGATTGGGCGAGGATCGTTGGGCGCTGGTGGAGAGTATGCAGGCGACGATGTCGCTGATCGAGGGCCACGCCGAGCACGTGATGGACGCGGTCGGCGCGGAGGAGCTGCCCACTATGGAGCGCATGCGCGTCGCGATGAACCGCCGCCGGCGCGAGCGCGGCTGGCCATGGCGCATCCTCGAGAAGCTGCTCGGCCTGGAGATGAAGATGCGCCAGTACGAGCTGGGGCGCGAATTCTGCGACGCGGTCGTTGCGCAGGCCGGCCCGAGCGCGCTCACACACGCGTGGAGCTCGGCGGAGATGCTGCCCAGCATGAGCGAGCTGGAGGATCCGTCGGCCTGGTTGACACGAACACGCGTTCCGCTGCTGCAAGACTGAACCGTTCGTCCCGCTCAGCTTGGAGCTTGCCTTTCCTTGGGCTGGAAGCCGCCTTCCCAAGTTTGGCGAGCCCAGCTCACCGAGGCCGGCGTGACGCAGGCGCCGCCGTTTCATAGGTTTTATTTACAGGGTGTTCACGCCGACTCGAGATTGGCGTGTAACCATCCTCCTTGCACGGGTTAGGAACATGTGTTCGGTGCTAAAGTCCTACCGACCAGAACAAGTGTGCCCCCCAATTCAGGAGAACCACTTCCAAATGGCAACAACCCAGTCCACCCCAGCAAGCAGCGCCAAGCCGCGCCGCGCCGGCGCCACCAAGAGCGCGAAGGCGAAGACCGCACGCGCGACCACAGCGCGCACGACCACCTCGCGCGCAAGCACTTCCAGCGCCTCCAGCAAGCGCTCCACCACAGCCGTCAAGAACCCGACGGTCGGCTTCTACGCCGAGCGCGCCGTGCTGATCCCAGTCGGCGCAGCACTGATCGCGCGTGAACAGGTGCTCGCGCGCGTCAACGACACGATCGAGAGCTACGCAAGCCCTGCAAAGGCGAACGCGCAGCTGCGCAAGTTCGAGCGCCGCGGCAACACGGCCCGCAACCGCTTCGAGCGCGAGGTGCGAAAGACCCGTGTACGCGTCGAACGCGAGGTACGCCAGACACGTGCCAGCGTCGAGCGTGAGGCACGTCGTGTCCAGCGCGAGGGCGAAGATCTGGCAGGCAGGGTGCAGGAGCGCATTCTCAGCCTCGTCTGAGCACAACTTCCCCCGTCCCGACCGGAGAGGCTGGAGACGGGAAGGTCTGCCGGCCTCATATCCCGCCGGTAGTAGAAGCACCCTCTCCTCCCTCGCCGCCGGGCGGTCCCCCTACCGCCCGGCGGCATTTCTTTGCCATCGGCCGCGGGCTCGCTCGAGCCACGTCGCCGCCGGCGCATCACTCCCACACCGCCCTCCCTCCGCCACCGACTCTCCCCGTCGCCACCGGATTGTCGGGCTGGCGCCAGAGGTTTGGCAGAATGCGAGCAGACATGAACTCAGAGGAAGTCATGAAGGCCCTGGAGGTCGTGATCGATCCGGAGCTGCGCCGCTCGATCGTCGAGCTCGAGATGGTGCGCTCGATCGACATCTCCGAGAACGGCGTGGTCGACGTGACCGTCTCGCTGACGACCGCCGGCTGCCCGATCAAGGGCCACTTCCAGACCTCCGTCGCCGAGGCCGTCTCGGCGCTCGAGGGCGTCAGCCACGTGAACGTCTACTTCGACGTGCTCAGCGACAGCGAGAAGGCCTCCTTGCAACAGAAGCTCGGGCGCGGCAGCCTCCCTGCCGGCTCGCTCGCTCAGGTTTCCAACGTGCTGTGCATCGGCTCGGGCAAGGGCGGTGTCGGCAAGTCGACTTTGACCGCCAACCTGGCCGCGGCCCTGACCGCCGACGGCAAGAAGGTGGGGATCCTCGACGCCGATGTGTGGGGGTATTCGATCCCGCGCATGTACGGCCTCGGAGCGACCCGCCCACCGGTCTCGCCACAGCGCAAGATCGTGCCCTTGGAGGCCCATGGCGTGAAGGTCATGTCGATCGGCTTCTTCCTGGAGGAGGATGCCGCGGTCGTGTGGCGTGGGCCGATGCTGCACAAGGCCCTGGGGCAATTCCTACAAGACGTCGAATGGGGTGTGCTCGACTACCTCTTGATCGACCTGCCCCCGGGGACCGGGGATGTCTCGATGACCTTGGCGCAGATGCTGCCGCAAGCACAGTTCGTGATCGTGACAACACCGCAGGCCACAGCCCAGAAGGTCGCGCGGCGCTCCGCCGAGATGGCCAACAAGGTTTCTTTGGAGATCTGCGGCGTGATCGAGAACATGTCCGGCTTCACCACGCCGAGCGGTGAGCGCTTCCCGATCTTCGGCGAGGGCGGCGGCAAGGAGTTGGCCGACGAGCTGGACGTACCCCTGCTCGGCAAAGTCCCCCTGACGATGCCGTTGCGAGCGCAAGCCGACAGCGGCCTGCCGCTCGTGATCGAGGATCCCGACGACCCGGCCTCGCAAGCCATCCGCCAAGCCGCCCGCGGGCTGATCGCGATGGCGCCCATGGAGCTTCCAACGCTGCCGGTCCTCGAGGTCACCCCTCCAAGCGCCCCCACGCCGCCCGCCAGCCCGAAGCCGGCGGGCATGTCGCTCCCAATGGCCTAGGCGTCCCCCAAGGTCGGGTCGCGCCGGCAGCCTGGGCTGACTACTTGGCGTTGGCGAAGTACTCGGCGTTGATGGTGGCGAACTTCTGCCACTCATCAGGCAACTGGTCCTCGGCGAAGCATGCGTCCACCGGGCAAGCCTCGACACAGGCGTCGCAGTCGATGCACTCCTCCGGATCGATGTAGAGCATCTCGGCCGCGTCGTAGCCGGGCTCGTCTGGCGTCGGGTGGATGCAATCCACGGGGCACACCTCGACACAGGAGTTGTCCTTGGTGCCGATACACGGCTCGGCGATTACGTAGGCCATTCGCTTCCTTCTCGATTCGTTGTCGGGTCAACTGTCGGGACGACGAATAGTAGCGAGGCCGCTATCGCCCTTCCCATGAGGGCGCCGGCATCCGCCCCGACGCCCCCATCCCCGCCCCATTACTTGGGCGGGCCGGGCCGGCCCCAAGTACTTCGCTAGCTTTGGGCGATGCTTCTGCTCACCGGCGCGACCGGACTCGTCGGCTCCGCGCTGCTGCCGCGCCTGCTGGCCGAAGGTCAGCCCGTGCGTTGCCTCGTGCGCGACCCGCGCAGACTCGGCCCCCAGCGCGTGCGCGTGCAGATCGCGCTCGGCGACCTCACCGACCCACCCTCGTTTCGCAACGCGATGCGGGGCGTGGACACCGTTGTGCACCTGGCCGCCTCCACCCGCGACCAGCCACGCGGCTCGATCGAGGAGTTGGCGGCGATCGCCACATGGCGGATGGTGGAGGCGGCCCAGCGCGCCGGCGTGGAGCGCTTCGTGTTCTTCTCGGCGCTCGGCGCCTCCACTCACCACCGCGCGCGCCTGTTCCGCGCCAAGGCCCTGGCCGAACAGGCGGTACGCGAGTCGGACATCCACTCGATCGTGATCGCACCATCGCTCGTGTACGCACCTGGGGATCGCTGGCTGACGTTGATCGAGCGCCTGTCTCTGCTCCCGGTCGTGCCGGTGTCCGGACGGGGCCGGGCGGTGTGCCAGCCGATCTGGGCGGAGGATGTGGCGAGCTGTGTGGTTAGCGCGCTTGGCCGCTCCGGCGACAGCATCGCCCACGAGCGCTACGAGCCGGCCGGCCCGCAGTCGATGACCTACAACGAGGTCATCGACACGGTGCTGCGCTCGCTCGACCGCGAACGGCCGTTGTTGCCGATCCCGACACCGATCGTTTCGCGCACGCTACACGTGGTTAATCGGGCGATGCAGACGAGCACGCCGATCACGTGGGACGAGGCCGAGCTGCTGGAGGCGAATATGGTGGCCATGGGAGGGACCGCCGATGCGCAGGCGTTGGGCGTGACGCCGGAGTCGATGTCGGCTGTGCTGGGGAGATAGAACCGCAATTCCGTCGCATTCATGAGGTACAATTGTCTGCAACGGAGGGGGACGTGGCCTGGGGCCACAGACGGTTGATACCCGCGAGGCCGCGGCCGGTTCGCTCCGGATGGAGTTCGATTCTCCCGCCCTCCGCCAATGATTGACTCGACTGGTAGCCGACTAGCGAGGCCGGCGCAAGGTTCAGTGCGTCGGCGGATTGCGACCGCTCGTCGCGGCTACCGTCGAGCAAGTTTGCTGGACTCAAAATCGGTATCAGCCGTTTGGGGTAGCTCCCCGTCACCTTCGACCCGCCAGCCGGCAGGTCGAGTTGTTTAAGAGACCGGCGGCCGACGACCTACCCACGGCGCGGCCGCTTCGACCTGCGACGCCAGCGCCAGCAACGCCGCCTCCCCAGCCGGGCGACCCACGAGCTGCACGCCCAGCGGCAGGCCGTCC
>DATCEK010000130.1:0-30441 GCA_036510155.1 Solirubrobacteraceae bacterium
ATCCGCGATCGACTGCGAGAGCTTTACGGCATCCCGTGCATGGCCCCTCACGAGCGTCCGCTCGACGAGCTGATCCTGACGGTGCTCTCGCAGAGCACCAACGATCGCAACCGCGATGTCGCTTTCCTGCGCCTGCGTGAGCGCTTTGCCGATTCGCGGGAGCCCGCCCAGCCGATCGACTACGCGGCCGTGCTCGCCGCGCCTGTCGCCGAGGTGGAGGAGGCGATCCGCCCGGGTGGCATCTCCAGGGTCAAGTCGGCTCGTATCCAGGCGATTCTCGCCGCCATCGCCGGTTCTGGGGGCGGGGTGCAGGCCGGGGGCGGGACACGGGCCGGGAGTGAGACACGGGTTGCGCGTGAGGTCGGCCAGGTGGATGAGTTGACTCCCGGACGTCAAGCGGACGCAATGCCCGCTGCCGATAATCGTCTCTCTCTGGAGTGGATGCGCGATGCTCCGCTCGAGACGAGTCGGGCCTACCTGTGCTCGCTCCCCGGTGTCGGGCGCAAGACCGCGGCGTGTGTCCTGCTGTTCTCCTACGGCCTGCCCGACATTCCGGTCGATACGCACGTCTCGCGTGTCGGCACGCGTTTGGGCCTGTTGCGTCCCGGCGCCCCCTTCGAGGAGCTGCACGAGCAGATGCTCGCGATCACCCCGCCGGGGCAGGAGCTCGAGTTCCACGTAAACCTGCTGCGCCACGGCCGGCGCACGTGTCACGCGCGCAATCCTGCTTGCCACGAATGTGCGCTGGCGCGAATGTGCCCCAGCCGCCGATCGTAGACCCATCCGTTCTGCGCGGCGGGGGGCGTGCGGGATCCTCGGTCGCGCAGGTACTCGGGAGGTCAACCGTGAGGCAGCACCGCAAAGGCGATCACTGCGTACTGCAGTGCTGCCGCTGCGATCACGAGCGCGTGAAAGATCTCGTGGTAGCCGAACACCTTCGGCCATGGGTTGGGGCGGCCGCTGGCGTAGACGATCGCGCCGAGCACATACAGCAGGCCGCCTGTCGCCAAGCCCGCCACACCGAGCCAGCCGATCGTCGCCGGCAGCTCGCCGAGCACGGCCGCCGACACCAGGCCGAGTGCGACATATATGCAGGCGAGCAGCCACTTCGGCGCGTCGATCCACAACAGCTTGAACACGACGCCGCCAAGCGCCCCGGCCCACAGCACGATCAGGATCGTGCTCGCCAGTGGGCCTTTCAATGCAAGCAGCGCCACCGGTGTGTATGTCCCCGCGATCATCACGAAGATCATCGAGTGGTCCAGGCGGCGCATCCAGCGTCGCGCTTGCGGACGCCAGGTGACCCTGTGGTAGAGCGCGCTGGTGCCTAGTAGCGCAGATACCGCCGCCGCATAGATGCTCGCGGCGAGCCGCGCTCGTCCGTCTGAGGCTCCCAGGATCAGCGCCACACCACAGCCGAGCGATACGAAGAAGGCGTACTGGTGCGAAACCCCTCGCAGCTTCGGCTTGACCGGTCCTGCCGGCAGCGCCAGCTGTGGCCGAGGCAGATTCATGCCTGAACGCTAGCGCGTGTGTGTAGGTGAGGCAATGGGTAAGCAAAGTGATGCCGACCGACGCAATGCCAACGCAATGCCGTCCTGGGCTTGACGCAGGGAGGAAATCTGCTAGATTGGCACTCAGATTTTCTGAACCACGCCTAACGCAAGGAGCATCTGACCATGGGCAAGACCATAGGAATCGACCTCGGCACCACGAACTCGTGCATGGCTGTGCTCGAGGGGGGCGAGCCCACCGTCATCGAGAATTCCGAGGGCGGCCGCACCACTCCCTCGGTAGTCGCCTTCACCGCCTCCGGTGAGCGACTCGTCGGCACCGTCGCCAAGCGACAGGCCGTCACCAATCCACAGAACACAGTCTTTTCGATCAAGCGCTTCATGGGCCGCAAGGAGGGTGAGGTCCGCGAGGAGGAGTCGATCGTCCCCTACAAGGTCGTCTCCGGTCCCAACGGCGACGCCCGGGTCGAGGCCGCGGGCGAGCAGTACTCGCCACCCGAGATCAGCGCCATGATCTTGCAGAAGCTCAAGACCGACGCCGAAGCCTACCTCGGCGAAACGGTCGACTCGGCCGTGATCACGGTCCCCGCGTACTTCAACGACGACCAGCGCCAGGCCACAAAGGACGCCGGCAAGATCGCCAACCTGGAGGTCAAGCGCATCATCAACGAGCCCACTGCGGCATCGCTGGCCTATGGTCTCGACAAGGAGTCAGACCAGACGATCCTGGTGTTCGACCTCGGCGGCGGCACCTTCGACGTGTCGGTGCTCGAGATCGGCGACGGCGTGTTCGAGGTCAAGTCGACCGCAGGCGACAATCACCTCGGCGGCGACAACTTCGACAAGGCGATCGTCGACTGGCTCGTGGCCGACTTCAAGCGCGACCAGGGCATCGACCTGAGCGCCGACCCGATGGCTTTGCAGCGGCTGTACGAGGCCGCGGAGAAGGCCAAGATCGAGCTGTCGACCACCCAGGAGACGCAGATCAATCTGCCGTTCATCACGGCAGATGCCAGTGGTCCCAAGCACCTCGACACTCGCCTTACCCGCGCCAAGATGGCTGAGCTGACATCGGCGCTGCTCGATCGCGTCGTGGCGCCCGTGCGCCAGGCGATCGACGACGCCAAGGACAAGGGCGTCAAGGAGATCGACCACATCGTGCTCGTCGGCGGCATGACGCGCATGCCCGCCGTGCAGGAGAAGGTCAAGGAGCTGACCGGCAAGGATCCCCATCGCGGTGTGAATCCCGATGAGGTCGTGGCCGTCGGCGCTGCGATCCAAGCCGGCGTGCTTGCCGGCGACGTCAAGGACGTGCTGCTGCTGGATGTGACACCGCTGACGCTCGGGATCGAGACCAAGGGTGGCGTGATGACCAAGCTGATCGAGCGCAACACGACGATCCCGACGCGCAAGGGCGAGGTGTTCTCGACCGCCGAGGACAACCAGCCCTCGGTCGAGATCCACGTGCTGCAGGGTGAGCGCGAGATGGCTCAGTACAACAAGTCGCTCGGCAAGTTCCAGCTGACCGGCATCCCGCCGGCGCCGCGCGGCATCCCCCAGATCGAAGTCGCCTTCGACATCGACGCCAACGGCATCCTCAACGTGTCCGCCAAGGACCTGGGCACGGGCAAGGAGCAGAAGATCGAGATCAAGGCCGGCTCCGGGCTCTCCGAGGACGAGATCAAGCGGATGGTCACCGACGCCGAGTCCCACGCCGAGGAGGACGCTAAGGCACGTGAGCTCGCCGAGGCGCGCAACAACGGCGAGAACGCCGCCTACCAGGCCGAGCGCCAGCTGGCCGATCTGGGCGACCAGGTCGACGCCGACTCCAAGGGTCGCATCGAAGAGGCGATCAAGGAGGTGCGCGAGACGCTGGAGGCAGAGGACCCGGCGGCGATCAACGCTCGCACCGAGGCCCTGCAGACGGCGTTCCACGCGGTCTCCGAGGCGATGTACCAGAAGGCTCAGGCCGACGCGGCGGCCGCTTCGGCCGACGGGGCCGGCGGTGAGGGCGCGGACAACGGCGCCTCCGCCGAGGAGGACGTGGTCGACGCTGAGGTGGTCGACGAGGGCAAGAGCTGATGGAGGGGGCGGAGCAGGAGATCGAGGAGGCCGTCGAGGCCGAGCACGAGGTCGAGCAGATAGAAGACGACGCCGTTGAGGTCGAGGGGGACCTCGACGAGCTCGTCAAGACTGCGGCCGAGCGCGACCAGTACCTGGCGCTTGCGCAGCGTACGCAGGCCGACTTCGAGAATTACCGTAAGCGCGTTGCCCGCGATGCGGTGCAAGCGCAGGAGCGCGGGATAGCCAAGCTCGCCAAGGAGCTGCTGCCGGCGCTTGACAACCTCGACCGCGCCATCGACGCCGCCGAGGCCGAGGACCCTCTGCTCGCCGGCGTGCGGCTTGTGCGCTCGGAGCTCGCCGCGGCGCTCGGACGCCTTGGCATCGAGGCGTTTTCGCCGCTCGGCGAGGCGTTCGACCCGAACCTCCACGAGGCCGTTGCCCAGCAACCTGTCGAGGGCGCCACCAGCGGTGCTGTCGCCGAGGTCTTCCAGAACGGCTACCGCATGGGCGAGACGATCATCCGACCGGCGCGCGTGCTCGTGGCCGCGTAAGAGGTGTAGCCACATGGCAACGCGTCCCGACTACTACAAGACGCTCGGAGTGGACAAGAAGGCGAGCGCCGATGACATCAAGAAGGCTTACCGCAAGCTTGCGCGTAAGTACCACCCGGATCGCAACCCCGACGACAAGCAGGCTGAGGAGCGTTTCAAGGAGATTTCCCAAGCCCATGACGTGCTTGGCGATCCCGAGAAGCGCAAGCAGTACGACTCCGCCACCGGCCCGTTCGCCGGTGGCGCGTCTGGTGGGCCGGGCTTCGGCGGTTTTGGCAATTTCGACTTCGACGCGTCCTCGATGGGCGACATCCTCTCCAACCTTTTCGGCGGGGGAGGAGCCGGCGGAGCGGGAGGCGGGACGGCGGGCGGTGGCGGTGCCGGTGGCCGCCGCGCGCGCAATCGTGCCCAGCGTGGGCGCGACCTGGAGACCGAGGTGCGCATCTCCTTCGACCAGTCGATATCCGGTGCGCAGGTCCCGCTTTCGGTGCCCACCAGCAGTATCTGTAACACCTGCCACGGCACAGGCGCCAAGCCCGGCACGACCCCCAAGGTCTGTCCTCGCTGCGAAGGCCGCGGCAT
Source organism: Solirubrobacteraceae bacterium (assembly GCA_036510155.1). Taxonomy (GTDB): domain Bacteria; phylum Actinomycetota; class Thermoleophilia; order Solirubrobacterales; family Solirubrobacteraceae; genus Palsa-744. The sequence goes on from DATCEK010000130.1 coordinate 4,712, forward strand.
CGAGAATCAAGGCCAGGGGATGTTTTCCATCACGCAGCCTTGTTCGCTCTGTGGCGGCAGTGGCACCGTGATCGAGGATCCCTGTCCCACCTGTCATGGCTCTGGGGCGGTGCGTACTGTCAAGAAATTCCGTGTGAACATTCCCGCCGGCGTGAAGGAGGGCTCGCGCATTCGCGTGGCCGGCAAGGGAGAGGACGGTCCCCGCGGTGGGCCGGCCGGCGATCTCTATGTCGTTACGCATGTCGATCCCTCGCCTGCTTTCAAGCGCAAGGGGGACAATCTGGAGGTGGAGGTTCCGCTTTCGATCCCCGAGGCGCTGCTCGGAGCCGAGGTGCGCGTGCCGACGCTCGACGGGACGAAGACGCTGCGTGTCAAGCCCGGGACCCAGCACGGTGCGCTGCAGCGGCTGCGCGGCGAGGGACCGCCCAAGCTTGGCAGCAAGAACCGCGGGGACATTCACTATCGCTTCACGCTCGATGTGCCCGAGCAGCTCAGCGACGAGCAGCGCACTGCTGTCGGGGAGCTGTCGAAGGTGATGAACGGCAACCCGCGCGCCAAGCTGTTTGCCGGCGCCGGGCAGTCGGCTGAGGCTGGTGAGAGTCGATGACGGCACGGCAGCTTGGAGGGGGCGGCGGAGAGGCTCCTCGGCCCGGTGGCGCGCCGACGCGTGTCACGCATGTCGAGGTGGAGACCGACCGCGGGGTGTTCATGATCTCGGTGGCTGCGGAGCTTGCCAGCATGCATCCACAGACTCTGCGGATGTACGAGTCTCGTGGGCTCGTCGAGCCCAAGCGCTCTCCCAAGGGGACGCGGCTGTATTCCCAGGAGGACGTCGAGAAGCTGCGGCGCATCCACGAGATGACTGTCGATCTTGGGCTCAACCTTGCTGGGGTGCAGCGGGTGCTTGACTTGGAGTCGGAGGTGTTGGGGATGCACCAGCGCATCGAAGAGCTTGAAGTGAAGGCCCTGCGCGCTCAGGTCGAGCTGGCAGAGGAGCTCGAGCGCGTGCGCCGCTCGTTTCGCGCCGAGCTCGTGCCGTTTCGGGAGTCGCGCACGGACCTCGTGCGCGCGGCGGATGCCCGGTCTCCATTTCGGCTCCCTGGCAGGGGTGGGGGAGAAAGATAAAGGAGCTGTGGTTGTATTGAAAATGTTGAAAACTACGATGATGGATACGTTTGAATATACCATGGTAATTTCGCAAAAAGAGAGTAATACCCCCACCCCCTCCTGGTTCACCCCGTCCTGGATCCCCATCTCGTGGACCATCCCCTCCTGGACCGCCTCCGCCAGGACCGCCTCCTCCTGGACCCCCTGCGCCAGGACCGCCTCCTTCTGGACCCCCTCCGCCAGGACCGCCTCCTCCTGGACTCCCTTCTCTTGGACCCTCCTTTCCTGGACCACCCCCGCGAGGACCATCCCCGCCTGGAACCGGAGGACTCGATAAATGCCCGACGGACAAGGTCCCGGCACGCCTGCCGCGGCACAGGGGCCGCCCGAGGAGGAGCAAAAGCCGCTCGAGCGCTTCGGGCGCGACCTGACCGAGCTCGCCGAGCAGGGCAAGCTCGATCCGGTGATCGGGCGTGATGAGGAGATCCGGCGCGTCATACAAGTGCTCTCGCGGCGCACGAAGAACAATCCCGTCCTGATCGGCGAGCCTGGGGTGGGCAAGACCGCGATCGTCGAGGGGCTGGCCCAGCGCGTGGTCTCGGGGGACGTGCCCGAGTCCCTCAGGGAGCGTCGTGTGATCGCACTGGACATGGGTGCCCTGATCGCCGGGGCTGTTTATCGTGGCGAGTTCGAGGAGCGGCTCAAGGGTGTGCTCAAGGAAGTCTCAGACGCTCGAGGCACGATCATTTTGTTCCTCGACGAGTTGCACACGATCGTCGGTGCAGGGGCTGCTCAAGGAGCCGTTGACGCCGCCAACCTGCTCAAGCCGATGCTTGCTCGCGGCGAGCTTCGCTGTGTTGGCGCGACCACGCTTGACGAGTACCGCAAGTACATCGAGAAGGACGCCGCGCTCGAGCGGCGCTTTCAACCCGTGATGGTCGGCGAGCCCAGCGTGCAGGACACGATTGCGATTTTGCGCGGGCTCAAGGAGCGCTATGAGGTTCACCACAAAGTGACGATCCAGGACAGCGCGCTGATTGCTGCCGCGACCATGTCGGATCGCTACATCGCCGATCGTTTCCTGCCCGACAAGGCAATCGACCTCGTGGACGAGGCTGCCTCGCGGCTGCGCATCGAGATCGACTCCGTCCCGACCGAGATCGACGAGGTGGATCGGCGCGTGATGCAGCTGGAGATCGAGCTGACGTCTCTGCGCAAGGAGAAGGACGAGCCTTCCAAGGAGCGTCGCTCGGCGATCGAGGCGGAGCTCGGCGAACTGAAGGCGCGCTCGGCCGAGATGCGTGCACAATGGGAGCGCGAGAAGCAGGCGCTCCAGGGCGTGAGCGACATCAAGGAACGCCTCGAGCAGCTGCGCAACGAGGCCGACCGTGCACGCCGCGACGGCGATCTCGGCCGTGCCAGCGAACTGATGTACCAGGATATTCCCCAGCTCGAGAAGCAGCTTGGCGAACGCGAATCGGCTGAGCACGAACAGGGATCGAAAAGGGATGGGCTCGCCGGCGATGCCGGCACAGCAAGCGACGGTGGAGCGGATTTCGGCAAGACTGGGGTAGGCGGCCCGATTTTCCTCAAGAATGAGGTCGACGCCGAGGACGTTGCCGAGGTCGTGGCGCGCTGGACCGGCATTCCCGTCTCGCGTCTGCTCGAGGGGGAAGTGGAGAAGCTGATTCACATGGAGGAGCGTCTGCACGAACGCGTCGTCGGCCAGGACGAGGCGGTAGAGGCTGTCGCTACCGCTTTGCGCCGCTCACGGGCCGGGCTTCAGGATCCCAACCGTCCGATCGGCACCTTCCTGTTCCTCGGTCCCACAGGCGTCGGCAAGACCGAGCTTGCGCGTGCGCTTGCGGAGTTCATGTTCGATTCCCAGGACGCGATGATCAGGGTCGACATGAGCGAGTACATGGAGAAGCACTCGGTGTCTCGCCTTGTCGGAGCCCCTCCTGGGTATGTCGGCTATGAAGAGGGCGGCCAGCTGACCGAGGCCGTGCGCCGCCGGCCCTATTCGGTTGTTCTGCTTGACGAGATCGAGAAGGCCCATCCGGACGTGTTCAACACGCTTTTGCAGGTGATGGACGACGGGCGCCTGACCGACGGTCAGGGGCGCACTGTGGATTTCAAGAACACCGTTTTGATCATGACTTCGAACATTCCGGTATCGGCCACTGGCGATGACATGCGCTCGGAGTTGACCCAACACTTCAAGCCGGAGTTCATAAACCGCCTCGATGACATCGTGCGCTTCGACTCGCTCTCGCGTGCGCAGATTGGGGAGATCGTCGATCTGCAACTGCAACAGGTGATCGAGCGCGTCGCCGAGCGCGGAGTGCAACTGGAGATCACGCCTGCCGCGCGCGAGCTGTTGGGCAACATGGGCTATGACCCGGTCTACGGCGCGCGACCCCTGCGGCGTGTGATCCAGAAGCAGCTGATCGATCGCCTGGCGCTCGCGTTGCTGGAGGGCCGCTTTCATTCCGGCGATCGCGTCCTCGCCGATGCCGCTGAGGGGCAGGTGGCGCTGGAGCCGGTGAGCGCCAGCGTTTGATCGGCCGGCCCCCAGGTCTTGGGGTCGTACAACCGTCGAGAAATGTGTGGGGCGGCCATTTGGCCGCCCCACAAGACCGATGTGGTCGGCTCTACCGCTAGATCTCCTCGGCCAATATCCAGCAGCCTCGTGGCTCAACCACGGTGAGGCCACCAGTTGAAGTGCTCGAGGCCACCGTTGTGGCACCGTAGGAGAACCACAACCAGTCGGGCACTTCGTTGAGGCCCGCAACGATGTAGCTGCCCGATGAGGTCATAGCTTCTTTGGCGGCAATTGGGCTTTCTCCGCCGGTATCTGTGATCGAGCCTGTGACCAAGGTGTATCCGACGGAATTCGATGATGTTGTTGACGTTGTGGAGAGCATTGTCTGCGGTCCAGGGATGGTCACGAATGTCCCCATCTTGATTTCTTCTTCGCCGGTCGGGTTGCCTTTGCAGTTGATCCCGATCTGAAGCGGCCCTACATTCAACGCGTGGTGGACGCCGTCGGCCGGAGAGGGCGCCTCGAAGAAGTTGACCTTCGTCGCGCCGGGACCCATCGGGCCGGCGGGACCAGCCGGGCCAGTCAGGCCAGTCGGGCCAGTCGGGCCGGCGGGACCAGCGGGGCCGGCGGGACCAGCGGGGCCGGCGGGACCCTTGGGACCCGCGGGACCGCGATTGGAGGTTTTTTTTGTGTGCTTGGCGCTTGTCCCGATGTGCGTCCTCACAACATGCACCTGAAGTCGGAATTTCTGTGCTGATATCGCATATGCGCTGCCGGCGCCGGCCACGAGCAGCAGCACAGTGGCTGTCACCAACCCGAGCATCGCGCGACGAGACTTGGTCAAAGTCTGCATTGTGTCTCCCTGAGCGTCGATATCGACGACACCGCGCGGCATCGTCGCCCGGCCGGGCGGCCGGCGAAGACACACTACTGGTCGTCGAGGCAGGTTCGATGGTCCTACGGCGGGGGCGACGGCAACGCCGATGTTGCTATTTCTCGTAGAAATTCCCGCATCCTGAACAATCCGCACCTGGAATCGGTAGGATGCTCGCGGACCCGACCTCAGGAGACGAGACTCGATGCGGCAAATAAGCAGGCGCGGCAATTCAACGCGCATAGGTGTACGTGGAGCGATGCTGGTGGCGATAGCGCTGTTCAGCTTGATGGTTGTGCCGGCGCTGGCTTCGGCCCTCGCGGAGGGGACGCCGACCACAAAAGCTGCGCTTGCACCCGTCAACACGGGCGCCCCGACGCTCACCGGAACGCCGGCGCTTGGGCAGACGCTCAACTGCTCGACGGGCACGTGGGCCAACAGCCCTACCAGCTTCTCCTATGCCTGGCTGCGCAGCGGTGTGCCGATCGCGGGGCAGACTGCAGCCACCTACGTCGTGCAGGCTGCGGACGAGGGCCACACGATCTCCTGCCAGGTAACCGCCGCCAACGGCGGTGGCAGCTACACGATCACGGGCCTCGCAAGCGGCTCCTACAAGATTGATTTCTACCCTGAGGAAGGGGTCAACGAGCTGAGCCAGTACTACAACGGCACGCCCACCGAAGCGGGAGCCACGCCGGTGGCGGTGACCGCACCGACAACCACCTCGGGCGTGAACGCCGAACTCCACGCCGGCGGCCAGATCGAAGGACGTGTGACCGCGGCCGCGACACACATACCGGTTGCAAATGTCTTCGCGTGCGCCGAGGAAGCCTCTCCCAAACCGCTGAACGGCAAATGCGCGCTGACAAATGCCAACGGCGAATATGTCGACGCGGGACTGCCTGGCGGCTCATATACGATCGAATTTTTCGCACTCTTCGAAGGCGGCTATCTGACCCAGTATTACAGTGGTGAGTCTACCCTCGGTGAAGCGAAGGCGGTCGGCGTCACTGTCGGTACTACGGTCAGTGGCGTAAACGCAGAATTGCAGTCCTCCGATCAAGGCGGGCAAATCACCGGCACCATTACAAAGGCTGGTGGGCCCCAGGAAATCGCGGGCATAGAAGTATGTGCCTTCGAGCTCAGCGAAATCAGTTTCGTCGACAAATGCGCAGTCAGCGATTCCAAAGGGAGCTACACTATCTCAGGCCTCGCTGAAGGCTCTTATTCAGTGTCCTTCTTGAGCAAGAATTGCCAGGTGACGCCGTGCACTACGCAGAACTACATAACTCAGTACTACAACGGCGTTGCTTTTTATAGTGAAGCGACACCGGTTCCCGTTTTGGCCAACAACATAACTCCTGGAATTAACGCAAAAATGGTCGAAGGCGGACAGGTCGAAGGGCGGGTGGTCAGTGCGGCCGGGGGCGAAGTCCCGCTTCCGAATGTCTTCGTGTGTGCGGAGAGCGGCAGTAGTTTTGGGAATTGCGTCGAAACAAATGCCAATGGCGAATACAAGATAGAAGGCTTGCCTACGAGTACTTCTTACACGCTCTCCTTCAATGCCGACTCCGGTAATTATCTAGGCCAAACCGTTGAAAATCAGTCGATCACGGCGGGTGCGCCGCCGCTCAAAGAGACCGAGGTAAAGTTGCTCACGGGCGGTGAGATCAGCGGCAGGGTCACCGGGACGCCGTCGCATGGGCCGCTCGAAAAGGCCGAGGTCTGTGCTGACAGCTCTGGGGTTCCCGGTAACTGTGCTACGACCAATTCAAATGGGGAATATACGATTGTAGCTCTGTCGAGCGCCACCTACTCGGTTAGCTTCTATCCCGAGTATGAAAGTTCCTACCTGTCGCAGGTGCAGGCCGGGGTATCGGTGACGGCTGGAAGCGGCACTCTGGGTATCAATGCGGAACTGCAACCCGGCGGCCAGATCACTGGGTTGGTGACCGATGCTTCGACCCACGCCGGCGTTGCGAAGGTCGAGGTGTGTGCCGCGAATTCCACGGGTGAGAAATGCATCTCGACTGAAACTGGTGCTGCCTCGGCGAGCGCCGCCAGCAACTTGCTGACGGTCCCCGGCGGTGGCTTCACCCTGAAGAAGGTGAGCTTCGACTCGAAATCAGACGATCTCGACTTCTTCTTCAACTTCCCGACCGCCGGCAAGCTGACATGGGGTCTGTTCTTCAAGAACGCCGATGTCGGCTTCGCCGACTCGCTTGGGCTGTCATTGCAGGCAAACGGCGTCGCGGCCGATGCGGCCTCGACACAGACGATTGCCGAAGCGGCCAGGAAACACAAGAGCAAGGGCTGCAAGAAGGGCACGATCAAGCATCACGGCAAGTGCGCGCACCTTCTGGTGCCATTCGCCGCAGGCTCACAGAGTGTGGCCGCGGGCAGTGTGGAGGTCAAGATCCATGCCGGCTCGAAGGCGATAAGGGCGCTGAAAGCTGGCCGCACGCTGCACGTCAGCGGCACCTTCGTCTTCCAGTCGGTGTTCGGCGGGCCTGCGATCGCCAAACAGGAGTCCGCAGTTGTACGTCTGCCAAAGAAGCACTCGAGAGGGCATAAAGGCAAAAGGCGCTAGGGAAGGCCAAAAGCCACCTGGTGCCACGGCGTGGCACCAGGTGGTACGCTGGTCGCATGAGCGAGCACTTCACGCTAAGGCTTAGGCCCGGAGTCAGCGAGCGGCTGGCCCTCCAGGCACAACGAGCCGGCCTCGCGCCGCGAACACTGGCGCAGCGCTATGTCGACGAGAGCCTGCGCCGCGAGGACCATCCGTTGATCCGTTTTGCCGACGGGCCGAGCGGGCGGCGGGCGGCGCTGGTCGGCAAGGGTCTCGACGTGTGGGAGGTGATTGCCACGGTCCGCGACAACGACAACGATTCCGATCAGGCCGCCGCGTACCTGGAGATCGCGCCAGGGCTCGTTCAGGCGGCTATCGCCTACTACGGCGACTATCGCGACGAGATCGACGCTGAGATCGCGCTCAACCAGGCCGAGTGGGAGCGCGGGTACGCAGCCTGGGAGGCGGGCAAGCGGGCGCTTGCTTCGTGAGGGTGCTGCTCGATGAGCACTTCTCCTTCCAGATAGCGCTTCTCCTGCGCGACCGTAGCTTGGATGTTGAGGCCATAGTGGAGCGTGACGACCTCCCGGAGGCGCCAGACAGCAAGGTCATGGAGGTGGCTGCGCGAGAGCAACGCGCTGTCGTCACCAACAACATCAAAGATTTCCGACCGCTTGCCGCCGAGCGTTTGGCAAGCGGCCAGGGCCACGCAGGCCTGATCCTCGTGCCCGCCAACCGCAGCCGCAACCGCGCTGCGACCGGCGCGCTGACCGATGCGATCGAGGCGCTGATGCGCGCGCATCCAGATGGGATTGCTGACGCAGAGCACTGGCTGGCGCCGGCGGCGTAGGCGCAACCGCTCGCCGGCGTACTCTCAGGCCGCGATGATCTGTGCGGCCAGGATCGCCGCGTTGCGTGCGTTGTCGAGGCCCACGCACGCCACCGGCACCCCGGGAGGCATCTGCACGATCGAGAGGATCGCATCCAGACCTCCGGCTGCCGTCAGGCGCCCTGACAGCGGCACGCCGATCACCGGTAGGTCGGTGTGCGCGGCAACCGCCCCTGGCAGCGCCGCCGAAATCCCAGCACCGGCGATCAGGACCCGCAGCCCTCGTGACTTCGCGTTCTTTGCGTACTCGGCGACCGTGTCGGCTTCGCGGTGTGCGGACATCACCTGTATCTCGTGCGGGATCCCTCGCGTGTGTAGCTCCTTGGCGGCCTTCTCCATCGCCTCCATGTCGCTTTCCGAGCCCATCACGATTCCAATGAGGGGTCCCTCGACGTCGAACTCCTCCAGCTGCGCTTGCACCTCGGCCTGGGCGAGGTCGGTTCGTATCGGTGTAGGTGCTGTATCGCTCATGTGGTCCTTGTGGCCTCGCCTTCAGCGTTGGCGGCAATGTCGCGCCGCAGTTGCATTCCATCGAAGGAGATCTTCTGCGCGGCAGCATACGCTGCGGTGCGGGCCGACTCTGCGCCGCCTCCGAGCGCGGTGACGTTCAGCACGCGACCGCCGGCGGTGACGATCGTCCCCCTGCCGGCCGCCGAGTCCTCGCGCCGATCGGCCGGCGGGCTGTCGCGCCGACGCCCGGAGGCCCGGCCGATCCTCGGCTTGTCTCGCTCCCCGTCCGATGATCCCTCCCGCCACGCGGTGCCCGCGTGTGTCACCTCGATCTCGGCCGGCACATCCTCGAGGCCACGAATCTCATCGCCGCTGGAGGACGACGCGGGATAGCCGGCGCTTGCTAGCACGAGCGTCACGGCCCACTCCTCGGTCCAGTCCAATGACATCCCCTCGAGCCCACCGAGGTGCGTGGCGGCAACCAGCGCCTCCAGCAAGTCCGAGCGTAGGCGCGGGAGCACCGCTTGGGTCTCGGGGTCGCCAAAGCGCGTATTGAACTCGAGCACGCGTGGGCCGTCGGCGGTGAGCATCAGGCCCGCGTAGAGCACGCCGTGGAAGGGCGTACCGCGCTGGGCCATCAGGTCGACCACCGGCTGATGAACAGCAGCGGCCAGTGCGCGCGCGGTCCCCTCGTCGATGCCCGCTACCGGCGAGTAGGAGCCCATCCCACCGGTGTTCGGCCCTCGATCGCCCTCGAAGATGCGCTTGAAGTCGCGCGCCGGCGCCATCGGCAGTGCGCGCACGCCGTCGCACAGCGCTAGCAGCGAGAGCTCCTCGCCGATGAGCAGCTCCTCCACCACGGCGCTTGCGCCCTGCTCTCCGAAGCGGCTCTCCACGAAGATCTCGCGCAGCGCAGCCTCGGCCTGCTCGGCGTTCTCGGCGACTGTGACTCCCTTGCCAGCGGCGAGGCCGTCGGCCTTGACCACCACGCCCGGCGCGGCCAGCTCGCTGACCGCCTCGATGCCCTGCTGCAGCGTCTCCACGTGGCGCCAGCGCGCGGTCGGCACGCCTGCCTCTTCCATCGCTTGCTTGGCGTAGGCCTTGGAGCCCTCGAGCTGAGCGGCCGCGGCGCTCGGGCCGAAGGCGGCGTGGCCCTGCGCCGCGAGCGCGTCGACCAGTCCCGTCACGAGTGGGACCTCCGGTCCGACGACTGTCAGCTCCACGCCCTCTCGCTCGACCGCGGCGAGGATCCCATCGATGTCGTCCACCGCGATGTCGAGCGTTTGTGCGTCTCGCGCGATCCCGGCGTTGCCCGGCGTACACAGCAGCTCCGGTTCTTGGGGCGAGCGGGCGAGCGCCCGCACGAGTGCGTGCTCGCGGCCGCCAGAGCCTACGACAAGGACCCTCACGCCGTCCCGACGCCCGTGGCCCTGTTGCTGGGAGGGGAGCTGGGTGCCGATCGATCGCTTCTCATGGGGACGCTGTGAGCTCCTCGGGCCGGTGTCTCCTCCAATTCTCATGGGGACGCTGTGAGCTCCTCGGGCCGGTGTCTCCTCCAATTCTCATGGGGACGCTGTGAGCTCCTCCACCGGTGTCTGCGCCCATTCTCATAGGGACGCTGTGAGCTCCTCCACCGGTGTCTGCGCCCATTCTCATAGGGACGCTATGAACTCGTCCACCGGTATCGCCGCCAGCGTCTCATAGCGGCCCGTACCTCGCGAGCCCAGCTCCAAGGACACGCGCGCCATCGTCTTCTCGTCGGGGGCCTCTACCACCGAGATGAAGTCGACGTTGCCGAGCGTCGCCCACTGCGCCTTGACGGTTGCGCCGAGCTGCTCGACCTCCTTGTTGACCTCGCGGATGCGCTCCGGGTTGTTCTTGACGGTCTGCACGCCCTCCGGGGTCAAGGTCGAGAGCATGATGTACGTGGGCATGGCTCCTCTTCTCCTCGCGGCTCTCGCGCCGAGCGGCGCGCTCACTTCCGTTGTACAGGATCGACGGGCGGCGGGCCTGGCGGTGGAGGCGTTTGGGCGGGCCATGTGCGTCCGTGGCCCTACGGACTCGGGGGTGATCGGGTTTGGGCAGGGCCTTGTGGCCGGTCGGTGTCTTGCCTGTACGTGGGGCGGCGTCCCGGGTGATGTGTTCCAAAATGGGCGATGGCCCCCCGCGCGCGCGGGGGGCATCTGCCGTTTGCGCCAACTCCACCTGCGCGAAGTACCGTCCCAGGCGACCGCGATAATGGGAGAGGTGATCCCCCGCTACACACGTCCCGAGTTGGGCGCCCTCTGGACCGACGAGGCTCGTATGGAGGCATGGCGCCGTGTCGAGGTGGCCGCCTGCGAGGAGCTGCCTGGCCTGCTCGCCCCGCCAGGGCCATCCGGCGAGGGGGCGCAGGCCGGTGGCGAGCGCGAAGGTCCGACGCCGGCCGAGCTCGAGGCGATCCGTTCTGCCACGTTCAGCGTTGAGGCGGTCGACGAGCGCGAGCGCACCACCGACCACGACGTGGCCGCCTTCGTGGACGTGCTGTCGGCCTCGGCGGGCGAGGCCGGCCGGTGGATCCATTTCGGCCTGACCTCCTCGGACGTGCTCGACACGGCGCTCGCGTTGCAGCTGCGCGCTGCCGGTGAGCTGATCGTTGCGGGAGCGCAGGCGCTCGTGCAGGCGCTTGCCAACCGTGCGCGCGAGCATGTGGACACCCTGTGCGTCGGGCGCACGCACGGCGTGCACGCCGAGCCGACGACGTTCGGCCTCAAGCTCGCGGGCTTCGCCTTCGAGGCTCATCGCAATGCGCTGCGTCTGCAGCGAGCCTTCGAGCAGGTGGCGGTCGGGGCGATCTCCGGTGCGGTCGGGACGTATGCCGCGACCAGCCCCGAGTTCGAGCGGCGCGTGCTGGAGCGTCTCGGGCTCGCCCGCGAGGACGTCTCCACGCAGGTCGTCGCGCGCGACCGCCATGCCGAGCTGCTGCAGGCGATCGCGCTCGCCGGCGCTGGTCTCGAGCGTCTGGCGATCGAGATTCGCCACTTGCAGCGCACGGAGGTGCGCGAGGCTCAGGAGCCTTTCCGCGCCGGACAGAAGGGCAGCTCGGCGATGCCGCACAAGCGCAACCCGATCAAGAGCGAGCAGATCTCCGGGCTCGCGCGCGTGCTGCGCGGCAACGCTCAGGCGGCGATCGAGAATGTAGCCCTGTGGCACGAGCGCGACATCTCCCACTCCTCTGTCGAGCGCGTGATCCTGGCGGACTCCACCATCCTGATCGACCACCTGCAGCACAGCGCAACCAAGCTCGTGAATGGGCTCGTGGTCGATGAGCAGCGGATGCTCGCCAACCTCGAGCTGACTCACGGCGCGCTCTTCTCTCAGCGTGTGCTGCTGGCGCTCATCGAGGGCGACGCCGTCCCCACGGGCACCACCCATGACGGGGGACAGGCAGGTGAGCACGGCCGTGCGCCGATGGTGCGCGACGACGCCTACCGCATTGCCCAGGAGCTGGCTCAGCGTGCGTGGGATGAGGGCACGCCGCTACGCGAGTTGCTCGCCGCCGACGAGCGTGTCGCCGGGCTCGACCTCGAGGCGATCTTCGACTACGGCCACTACACGCGCTATGCACATGAGATTGTGGGACGCCTGGATGAGATCGCCTGACGCTCGCTACGTTTTGACCGACCGCCCCCGCGGTTGGTAGCATCGCGGAAAGTGACCGCCGCCCTCACCGATCTGCCCCTGATCGCAAGCGGCAAGGTCCGTGAGCTGTACGACCTCAGCGACCGCCTGCTGATGGTCGCCAGCGATCGTATCTCCACCTACGACGCGGTTCATCCAACGCCGATCCCCGACAAGGGCAAGGTTCTCACGGGTCTGTCGGACTTCTGGTTCGAGCAGACCAAGCACATTGTCGCCAACCATCTGATCTCAGCGACCGACGGCGTGCCGGACGAGGCTCGTGGGCGGGCGCTGGTCGTGCGTAAGCTGAAGATGTTGCCGGTGGAGTGTGTGGTGCGCGGCTACATCACCGGCTCCGGCTGGAAGGACTACCAGGCCACCGGGGCGGTCTCCGGTATCGAGTTGCCGAGAGGTCTGCGCGAGTCCGAGCAGCTGCCCGAGCCGATCTTCACGCCGTCGACCAAGGCCGAGGTCGGCCACGACGAGGCAATCGACTTCGAGCGGGCCGCCGAGCTTGTCGGCGACAGGGCTCTGATGGAACGAGTCAGGGACATCTCGATCGATCTGTACTCCTTCGCGGCCGCACATGCGCGCGAGCGTGGGGTGATCCTGGCCGACACCAAGTTCGAGCTGGGTCTGGATGAGGACGGCGAGCTGGTCGTCGGCGACGAGGTGCTCACGCCCGACTCCTCGCGCTACTGGCCCGTGGACGGCTATGAAGTCGGCAGGGGGCAGCCGAGCTTCGACAAGCAGTACGTGCGCGACTGGGCGGCCGGTAGCGGCTGGGACAAGAAGCCGCCGGCGCCCGAGATACCGGAGGACGTCGTCGCTGGGACCCGCGCGCGCTACGTCGAGGCGTACGAGCTGATCACTGGCGAGCCGTTCTCGGCATGGCTCGATCGGACCGCGTGAAAGCTTGCGTCCTGATCCGCCCCAAGACGGGCATCCTCGACCCGCAGGGCGAGGCCGTGCAGCGCGCGCTTCCTGCCCTCGGTTTTGAGGGTGTCAAGAACGTCCACATCGGCCGGCTCGTGGAGCTCGACGTGGAGGACGCCGGCCAGCTCGAGTCGATGTGCGAGAAGCTGCTCGCAAATCCGCTGGTTGAGGACTACGAGATCGTTCTGGACTCAGGCACATCCTGATGCAGAGATCGTAAACCTGCGCATATGTGCATGTGCATGATAATATGTGTATATGCCATCCTTGAATCGCCGCACACAACTGCTGCTTGATGATGACTTGCATCGCCGTCTGCGCGAGATCGCTACTCAGCGCGGCATCTCGCTCGGGGCTTTGATCCGCGAGGCGATCGACGAGAAGCTGGCGGGGCTGCACGATTCTCGCTCGAGGGCGTTCGCGAAACTGCTCGAAGCGGAGCCTATGCCGGTCGATGACTGGCCGGTGATGAAGCAGGAGATCCTAGAGGGCAGATACGGCAAGCTGCTGAAGCGTCACAACGAGGAGAAGTAGCACCTCTGTGCGACGTTTCCTCTTCGATACGAGCGTGTTCCTCTACGCGCTCGGTGGCGAGCACCGCTATCGTGCGCCTTGCCGGGCCATCATGGAAGACGGTGCGCAGGGGCGGCTCTCTCCCGAGGCAAGCGTGGAGCTGATTCACGAGTTCGCGTACGTGCGATGCAGGCACGGCATCTCACGCACGGTGGCCTCCAAAGACGCGCTGGAGATAGCGGGCACCTCCCGATTGCACATGGTCACGCCGAGCGACATTGAACGGGCGCTCGAGCTTTGGCGCGAGCACGAGCGCTTGGACATGCGCGACGCGATCTTCGCCGCCCAGGCGCTCAATCGCGGCATTGACGCGATTCTCAGTGCCGATCGAGGCTTTGACGGTATTCCTGGTTTGGAGCGGATCGATCCGGCCGACGCAGAGGCCATGGCGACCCTGAAGTGAAGTTTGGCGTTCTCCAGTTTCCCGGCTCCTGCGACGAGGTCGACGCCCTGTACGCCGCTCGCCGCGTCGGCGACGCCGAGCTGCTGTGGCATGGCGAGCGCGATCTGAAAGGCGTCGATGCGATTGTCGTGCCCGGCGGCTTCTCCTACGGCGACTACCTGCGCGCCGGCGCGATCGCTCGCTTCTCGCCCGTCATGGAGTCGGTCCTCGCCTTCGCGCGCGACGGCGGGCTTGTGCTCGGCATTTGCAATGGCTTCCAAGTCCTGTGCGAGGCGCGGCTACTACCGGGGGCTCTCCTGCCGAACGCGAACCTGCGCTTCACCTTCAGGCAGGTGCAGCTCGAGGTGGTTGAGGGCGACACGGCCTTTACGTGCGCCCATAGGAGGGAGCGAGACCTGCAAATGGACGGGTATTCAAGTGTGGGTGGCGGCTCGCCAATTGAGGGTCGTTCCACCCTGAGCATTCCCGCCAAGCATTCCTGGGGGCGCTACTACGCCGACGATGCGACGCTCGCCTCGATGCGCGAGCACGGCCAGGTCGTGTTGCGCTACGCAAGAGGTGAGAACTTCAACGGCTCGCTCGATGACATCGCCGGCGTGTGCAACGAGCAGGGGAACGTCTTTGGCCTGATGCCCCACCCTGAGCACGCCGTGGAGGAGCTGACGGGCTCGACCGACGGGCTTTGCATTTTCGCCTCGATGCGTACGGCGGTGGAGGGCGCGCGTGTCTGAGGCCGCAAAGCCGCAACGCCCCCCCCGCGCGCGCGGGGCAGCCCAAAACGACCAGACGATGCCCCGGCACACGATGCGCTCGATGGCCCGGCACACGATGGCCCGGCATAGGACGCGCAGGGTGGCAAGTCGTGTCTGAGGCCGCGACGCTTCCCGGCTTGCAGGACGCGCTTGCGCTTGGCCTGAGCGAGGCCGAGTACGAGCTGATCTGCGAGAAGCAAGGCCGCCCGCCAAACCAGGTGGAGCTGGCGATGTATTCGCTGCTTTGGAGCGAGCACTGCGCCTACAAGCACTCCAAGAAGTTGTTGCGCACTTTGCCGACGGAAGGCCCGAGCGTGGTGATGGGGCCCGGCGAGAACGCCGGCGCCGTCGACGTCGGCAATGGGCTGGTGTGCGCGTTCAAGGTCGAGTCGCACAACCACCCGAGCGCGGTCGAGCCGTTTCAGGGTGCTGCCACCGGCGTGGGGGGCATCTTGCGTGACATCTTCGCGATCGGCGCGCGCCCGATCGCGGTGCTCGACTCGCTCAGGTTCGGCGAGCCCCACCTCAAATCGCAGGCCGTCCCAGGCAGCGCGCGATCGCGCGGGGGGGCGGCGGGAATCGAGACGGCCGAAGCAAAGGGGGAAAGCGGAGAGGCCGCGGGGGAAGTCGCCGGGGCCGGGGCCGGCGCTGGCGCCCGCTCCCGCTACCTGCTCGACCGCGCGGTCGCCGGCATCGGCCACTACGGCAACTCGATCGGCGTGCCGACGATCGGCGGCGAGGTCTATTTCGAGGCGCCCTATGAGCAGAACTGCCTTGTCAACGCGATGGCCCTGGGTATCGCAAGACGCGAGCAGCTGGTGAGGAGCGCCGCCGTCGGGGTCGGCAACGTCGTGCTGTTGTTTGGCGCTTCGACCGGCCGCGACGGGATCGGCGGGGCGTCGGTGCTCGCTTCGGCCGAGTTGGGCGAAGACGACGACAAGCGGCCCACCGTCCAGGTGGGCGATCCGTTCGAGGAGAAGAAGCTGATGGAGTGCACGCTCGAGCTGCTCGCTCGCGGCCTGCTCGTCTCCCTGCAAGACCTGGGTGCTGCCGGCCTTACATCCTCCGCCTCGGAGATGGCCTCCAAGGGCGAGGTCGGGATCGACATCGACGTCTCGAGCGTGCCTCTGCGCGAGGCGGACATGGAGCCTTTTGAGATCATGGTCTCCGAGTCCCAGGAGCGCATGCTGTGCGTGGTCGAGCCCGCCAACGTCGGGGCGGTGCTCGAGCTGTGCGAGAAGTGGGAGGTGGGCGGGGCGCCGATCGGCGCGGTCACCGACACGGGCCAGATGCGCATCTTCAAGGCCGGCCAGCTGGTCGGGTCCATGCCCGTGCGGGCGCTGGTGGACGACTGCCCGCTCTACGACTTGAGGCCCGTAAAGCCACAAGGCACGCCCTTCAGAGCGCCGCAGGCGCTCCTCTCCCCTCCAAAAAAAGCCGAGGGTGACGCGGCGGGCAGCCTGGATGCGGGTATGGCGGGTGGTTGGACAGGGAACGAATTGCTGCTTGCGCTGCTGTCCTCCGCCAACATCGCCTCGCGCCGGCCGCTCTTCGAGCAGTACGATTCTGTCGTGCAATCGCGCACGGTGCGTCGTCCCGAGCAGGCCGACGCGGCCGTGCTGGCGATCGCGCCGCACGGCACGACGAAGGCCGTCGACGGCGTCCACGACACAGGCGCGGCCGTGCCGGGTATCGCTGTCTCGATCGACTGCAACGGCCGGCGCGTGGCGGCCGACCCCTATACCGGGACCGTCGCCGCGGTGCTCGAGTGCGCCTCGAACCTCGCCTGCGTGGGCGCGCGGCCGCTTGGCACGACCAACAACCTCAACTTCGGCAATCCCGAGAAGCCGCACATCGCCTGGCAGCTGACCGAGGCTGTGCGTGGTCTGGGTGACGCCTGCCGGGCGCTCGAGGCTCCGATCGTCGGCGGCAACGTGTCGCTTTACAACGAGAGCCCACCCACCCGCGTTTCCGCTGGTCCCATCTATCCGACGCCGGTGATCGGCATGGTCGGCGAGCTGCCCGACGTGCGCGCCGCGGGGCGATCGGGCTTCGCGCGCGCGGGCGATGCGATCGCGCTCATCGGCCCGTTCGCGCCCTCGCTTCACGCGAGCGAGCTCGAGAAGCTGTGGGGCTCAGAGCTGCCGGACGGGCTGCCGGCGATCGACATCGACGCCGTGTCGACAGCGCAGCAGGTCGTGCGCGAGGCGGTGCGCGCCGGTACGCTCACGAGCGCCCATGACATCGCCGAGGGCGGTCTGGCGGTCGCGCTGGCGGAGTGCTGCCTGGGTGGGGGCTTTGGGGCGCGGGTGTCGCTCGGGGAGGAGTTTTTTGGGGCTGAGGCAGCCGGCGCGCCGGGACGTGGGGCTGGAGGGAGCTGCATTTCGCCCGACTCCGCTGTTGCGCCCACGTTCGTGGACAGGCTTTTTGGCGAGGGCTCGGGCGCTTTCCTTGTGAGCGGCGAGGAGGACGCGCTGCGGGCGCTTGGCGCCTTGGCGCCTGTGTGGATTCTCGGCATTGTCGGCGGTGATGTCCTGCAAATCGAATGGCTCCCCCGCGCGCAGGGGGGAGCGTCGATTTCGTTGACGCTCGCCGAGCTGGCCGAGGCGCACGGCGCGCTTGCGGTGCTGTTCGCCTGAAGGAGTGCTGGGTGTACGTACATAAAGGAGGGGGCGGTGTATATAAATTTTTGGGAAATTACGATAGTGGATACGTATGTGTATCCGATGGCAATTCGGATGAAAATAGATATGCCCCTGCCCGCCTGCCACTGCTAGCGTGAGCCTGGCAATGCCTTCTGGAAGGGCCGCCGGCCCTCGCTCCGAGGATCGCGACGGGCCGCGCGACGAGTGCGGTGTGTTTGGCATATACGCGCCCGGCCACGAGGTCTCGCGTCTGTCCTACTTCGCCCTGTACGCGCTACAGCACCGCGGCCAGGAGTCGGCCGGCATCGCCGCGGCCGACCGTGGCGGCAACATCATGACCCGCCGCGAGCTGGGGCTCGTCAGCCAGGTCTTTTCCGAGAACGACCTGCGCACGCTGCGCGGTGAGCTTGCGATCGGGCACGTGCGCTACTCGACCACGGGCTCCAACGCCTGGGAGAACTCCCAGCCGGTGCAGCGCTCGGAGGGCATGAACGGCTCGCGCCGCGAGCTGGCTCTCGCCCATAACGGCAACCTGATCAACGCCCTGGAGCTGCACGAGGAGCTCTCCGAGCGCGGCGTCACCTTCAGCTCGACCTCGGACTCGGAGATCGTCGCGGCGCTCCTCGCTACACACCCGGCCGAGCACATCGAGGATGCGATCGCCGACGTGCTGCCGCACCTGAACGGGGCCTTCTCGATCGTCGTGATGACCAAGGACAGAGTCGTTGCCTTCCGCGACCCGCACGGCCTGCGCCCGCTCGCGCTGGGGGTGCTCCCGGCCGCGGTCGACGCACAGGGCGGCGGCCCGGAGGGTGGTGCCGGCGGCGAGCGGCTGGACGGTCGCGGGCCGGCGGGCGAGAGGGCGGACGGTCGGTCGACGGGGTTGGCGGGTGAAGGCGCGGATACCGAGCCCCCGCGCTACTGCGTCGCCAGCGAGTCGTGTGCGTTTGACATCATCGGCGCCAAGCTGCTGCGCGACGTCGAGCCCGGCGAGATCGTCACGCTGGGCGCGCAGGGCCTGGAGAGCCGCCGCGTGATGCCAGACGCCCGCAAGGCCTTCTGCGTGTTCGAGTACATCTACTTCGCGCGCCCCGACTCGCGCATGAACGGCCAGGTGCTGCAGGTCGCGCGCGGGCGCATGGGCGAGATCCTCGCGCGCGAGTCGCCCGTCGAGGCTGACCTCGTGATCCCCGTCCCCGATTCCGGCAACGCCGCGGCCCGCGGCTTCGCCCGCGCCAGCGGCCTGCCCCAGGACGACGGCTTCGTCAAGAACCGCTACGTCGCGCGCACGTTCATCCAGCCGGGCCAGGAGCTGCGCAAGCACGGCCTGCGCCTCAAGTTCAACCCGCTTCCGGAGATCGTCGGCGGCAAGCGCCTGGTCGTCGTGGACGACTCGATCGTGCGCGGCAACACCACGCGCCAGATCGTGCAGATGCTGCGCGACGCCGGCGCCACCGAGGTGCACATGCGCATCTCGGCCCCCCCGATCAAGCACCCGTGCCACTACGGCATCGATATGTCCACGCGTGAGGAGATGATCGCGCACGAGCGCTCGGTGGCGGAGATCGCTGCCGAGCTGGGCTGCGACTCGCTCGCCTACCTGTCACTCGACGGCGTGTACGAGGCGGTCGGCGCCACGCGCGCCACCCACTGCGACGCGTGCTTCACCGGCGAGTATCCGGTCAAGGGCAGCGACGGCGCGCAGGGGAAGTTCGCCCTCGAGGTGGTCTGATTCAGGCCACGGTCGCTAACCTGGGTGTGGGCGCGTAGTCTGGGCGCCCACGGTGACGTGGAGACGCCGCCGTGTCAGCTATCTTGCCGCAATCTCCCGCTCCTCTGCGATGAACCGTTCCAACTCTCCTTTCCCAATCGCCGTGTTGGTGTCCGGCGCCGGCACCAATCTTCAGGCCCTGCTCGACAACCTCCACGGCCGGCAGGTAGAGGTAGGCGCGGTCGTGTCGAACGTCCCCGATGCGCCTGCGCTGGAGCGCGCGCGCGCGGCTGGAGTCCCGACGAAGGTGTTTCGACGCCACGACTACGACAGCCGCGAGAAGCGGGACGAGGCGATGGCGGTTTGGTTGCGCAGGCGCGGCATCCGGTTGATTGTGCTGGCAGGTTTCATGGAGATACTGAGCGAACGATTCCTCAATCGCTTCCCAGATTCCATCGTCAACGTGCATCCGTCGTTGCTGCCCAAGTATCCCGGCATGCATGCGATCGATCAGGCAATCGAGGATAAAGCCAAGCGTTTTGGCGTGACGGTGCATCTCGTCGATGCGGGCGTCGATACGGGTCCGATCGTCCTGCAGAAATACATCGTGCTGGCGAATGCACGGGATTCAGCGGAGGTGCTCGAGGCGCTGCGTCCGCTCGAGCACAGGTTGCTCTGCGAAGCGGTCGTAACGATGGTTGACGGCAGGCGCGAAGCGGACATGGAGGCTGGCAACCTCGAGCCAAAGCGCGCCGCCGCGAAGCAGCGGGCCGCGAAGAGGCAGCTGGTTGTCGCACCTGCTTGAGCGCGCCGAGCCCGCGGCGGTGCGGGTGCGCAGGGCGCTGCTTTCGGTCTCGGACAAGACGGGGATAGTCGAGTTTGCACGCGGCCTCGTCGAGCTGGGCGTGGAGATCGTCTCGACCGGCGGCACGGCCCGCGCGCTGGCCGAGGCGGGCGTGCCCGTGCGCGCGGTCGAGGACTTCACCGGCTTTCCGGAGATGATGGACGGGCGCGTGAAGACGCTGCACCCGCGCCTGTATGCGGGCCTCTTGGCGGTGCGCGACAATGACGAGCATCTGCGCGCGGCGGCCGAGCACTCGATCGAGCCGGTGGACCTCGTGTGCGTGAACCTGTATCCCTTCGAGCAGACGGTCGCCCGCGGCGACGCGAGCCCCGAGGAGATCGTCGAGAACATCGACATCGGCGGCCCGACGATGATCCGCGCCGCCGCCAAGAACCACGCGTTCGCGGCTGTGCTCGTGGACCCTGCCGACTACGCGCCGGTGCTGGCCGAGCTACGTGAGGCAGGCGGGCGCCTGTCGCTGCCGACGCGCACGCGCCTGGCGGGTACGGCTTACGCCTGCACGGCCCGCTACGACGCTGCGATCTCCTCGTGGTTTGCCGAGCGCGAGGGCGAGGACTTTCCGAAGCAGCGCACGCTTGCCTACGAGAAGGCGGCCGAGCTGCGCTACGGCGAGAACCCCCACCAGCGCGCCGCCTACTACGCGCAGGTCGGTGCGCCGACGCACCTGCTGGCGGGTGTCAAGCAGCTGCACGGCAAGGAGCTGTCGTTCAACAACCTGCTCGATCTGTCCTCCGCGCGCGAGCTGGTCGAGGACTTCGAGGAGCCGGCGTGCGCGATCGTCAAGCACAACAACCCGTGCGGCTGCGCGCTAGGGAGGACGGCTCAGGACGCCTACGAGCGTGCCTTCGCGAGCGACCCGGTCAGCGCCTACGGCGGCGTGATCGCGCTCAACCGCGCGGTTGACGGGTCGTGTGCGCAGGCGCTCTCGAAACAGTTCATCGAGGTGCTGCTGGCCCCGGCTTTCGAGCCCGAGGCGCTCGAGGTCCTGACGCAAAAGAAGAACGTGCGCCTGTTGGAATTGTCAGATTGGCCCGAGCCAACGGGTGGCCTGGAGGCAAAGCCGGTGATCGGGGGCCTGCTGGTACAGGACCGCGACGAGGTCGCAGAGACGGCAGATCAGATGAACGTGATGAGCGCGAAGCAGCCGAGCGACGCTGAGTGGCAGGACATGCGCTTTGCCTGGCAGGTCTGCCGCCACGTGCGCTCCAACGCGATCGTCATCGCGCGCGACGGGGCAACGATCGGGATCGGGGCAGGGCAGATGAGCCGCGTCGACGCGGTCAACATCGCGATCGAGAAGGCCCGCGCGGGCCAGCCGGACTTGCTGGCGGGCGCCGCGCTTGCCTCAGACGCGTTCTTCCCGTTCGCCGACGGCCCCCAGCTCGCGATCGACGCGGGCGTCACCGCGATCATCCAGCCGGGCGGCTCGGTGCGCGACGAGGAGGTCGTCGCCGCCGCGGACGCCGCCAAAGTGGCGATGGTCGCCACCGGCATCCGTCACTTCCGCCACTGAGCCCCCTCAGCGGCGTTTCTTCTTTCGGGGGTCGGGGCACGTTATCGCCGTGCTCGCCTTCGCTTCGCTGCCGTCGAGGAAGCTGAACGTGGCGGCGAAGGGGAAGCCGCCGTGCGGGCAGCTGCTCGGCAAGAGGATGCCCTTAGGGGTATAGGCAAGCGTCACGCCGCCGACGTGTTCGTAGTAAGTGACTCCGATCGGCCCGAGCGTGGCGTGCAGGTGAATTACGGAGATGTAGGGCGCCCCAGGAAGGGTGGGGACGAGGGGAATGCCGATCGAGACGACGCCGCCGAAGGGTGAATTTGCCGGCAGCAAAATGCCCGGAAACTCGATGTGCGTGTCGACGGGAGTAGAGCCTTCGGAGTAGAAGAGAACCGAGATGTGCCCTTCCTGGTTGGGCGCCCGCACGATCCAGATTGGTGCGTTCTCTCTAATAGGTGTGACTCCAAGCACGATGCCGGTATAGGCTTCGCCGCGGCCCATGATCGAGTTGGTCGGGCAGCCTTTTGGGCCGAGTTCGCTCAGCGTGGCCGGCGCGCAGGTCGCAAGCCCAAGGCCGCTGATGCCGATGCCAAGGTTGTTGGGATAGCGCAGCTCGATCTGTGTCAGCGGTGGCGGTACCTGGCCGGGTTCGGCGGAGAAGGCGAAGCCGAAGTGCAGGGTGGTGCGCTTGCCGAGCTGCTCGGGCGTGAAGGCCGCGCTGAGCGTCGCGGTCGGTGCCGCGCTCGCCAAGACAGGAAGGCCGAGGCTGAGCAGCATCGCCGCGAGCAGGCACGTCAAAAATCTCCCCCTCACAAACACCTCAGTACAACAACGTGCCCGTCGTCTGCACGACAAAGGCGTAGTTGTCGCGGTTGAATGTTCCGTACAGCCCGGCCTTGCCGTGCGCGTGCGCGTAGCGTCCGCTGCCGCCGGTCACGATCAGCGTCCCGGAGAAGCTTTCGTATGTGCCGGAGCCGTGTGGCGTGGCGCTGCCGTGCCCCACGATCGTGCCGTAGCGCGTGTAGGTGACGAAGTTGCCGGTGAAGGTCGCCCCGACGTTGACGCGCGCGCGCATCCTGCCCGGCAGCGTGCCGCTGGTCTGGCCTTCCTCCAAGAGCAGCGAACCCGAGGCCGACAGGTAGCGCAGGTGGGCGGTGTCGCTGGCTTTCAGTGCCTGCGAAGCGTGCGCGACACAGGCACCCGTGCACAGCAGTAGTGCCAGTGCCTTACTCATTGAGCGCCAGGGTAGGGGACACGCGCGAGGCAAGCCAAGCAGGCAGCGCCACGATCGCAAGCACGGCCGCGACCACGAGCGCCAGGATCTCGACGGGGCGTGGGCTCGCCGAAAGCGAGGACACCGGGAAGCCGGTCACGTGGCGCAGGTAGGAGTCGATCACGAGCTGGCCGTAGATGCCGGCGAGCACGCCGGTAATGCAGCCGGCGCCGAGCATCAGCGCCGACTCGACGACGAGGATCTTCCGTATCCGTGCGGGCCGCACACCCGAGAGCCGCAGCGTCGCCAGCGACACGCGCCGCTGCCAGATCGCCGAGCTGAGCGCCGCCGCCATCGCGATCGTGGCCGCGATCAGCAATAGCGTCGAGATCTCCTGCAGGCGGCTGAGCCCTTCGCCGATCAGCGCGTCGATGCTTGCTTCTCTCTCGTGCGCACTCGTCGCGCGCAGCCCGCTTGCCGGTCCGAGCGCCGCGCGCACCTGTGCGAGCACGCGCGCGGAGTCGGCGCCTGGGCTAAGGCGCACGTCAAGCGCGGTCGGGGCGCTCGTCTGCCACAGGCGACCGTAGTCGGCCTGGTTCATCAGGATCGCGCCGGGGCTCCAGGCGAGGTTGGTCGTCGTGGCGGCAATCCGCATCGGAATAGCGCCGCTCGGTGTTGGCAGCAGCAGCATGCCGCCGACGCCGACGTGAGCCGCTTGCGCGATCTGTGCCGAGACGGCGACCCAGCCGCCTTCGCTCAATCGCTGCGTTGCGCTTGAGAGGTTGCCCGCCACGATCTGCCCGTCGAGCAGTTCCCGCTCGGCGCCCGTGGGTCGGGCAAGCAGCCAGGCACGGCGGCCGCTTGCCGACGCCGCCGCTGAGGGTGTGTCCTGCTGGGCATCGAGCTGCACGAAGCCGCCCTGGAAGGACTGCACGCTGGCAACGCCCTGCACGCGATCGATGCGTGCGGCCAATCCGCTTGCACGGAAGTCGACGGTCGCCTGGTTGTCCCCAGGCGCCCCCACCCAGATGTCGGCCTCGGACGCGTAGCTGTGCGCGAAGCGCTGCACCCCACGCAGCAGGTCGGCGCGCGCGCCGCCAAGCGCGATCGCCCCGAACAACGCCAGTGCTCCTGTCCCGGCCAGTGCGAGCGAGCGCAGCTTTGTGCCCTGCAGCGAGGCCAGCGCGACCGGCAGCACGGTCAGGCGTTGGCGGCGCTCGACGAGCATGCGACCGCCGCGCAAGACTGCCGCGAACGTCAACGGTACGACGAGCACGGTCGCAAGCGCCAACAGCTCACAGGCGAGCAGTGCGCTTGCCGGGTCGCTTGCGAACAGGTAAGTGGCCACGGCAAGGGGAAGCGCCGCCGCCAAGGCCAGCCAGCGCCGCGAGGCATGCGAGAGCGTTGCGCCCGAGCCGCCTTCGGCCCGATACACGGCGTCGAGGCTTGCGCTGTGGCGTAGATCGAGCAGCGGCACTGCAGAGGCCAGGCAGGTGGCGAGCACGCCGGCGAGCGCGGCCTCAAGCGCCGGGCCGGCGGTAACGAGCGTGCGCGAGCCCAGCGTGAACGCCTCCTCCAGGTAGCCGCTCGACTGGTCCAGCACCGAGCTTGCAAGCAGGTAGCCGACGAGCAGGCCGGCGAGCGAGGCGGCAACGCCCAGGCACAGCGCCTGGAACAGCAGCATCTGCACGATCGCGCTGCGCCGTGTTCCCAGCAGGCGCAGGTCGGCGATCGCACGGCGGCGCTCGGGGACGGTCAGCAGTAGCGCGCCGAGTGCAAACAGCACGCCGAGCAGCACGCTGATCGTGGCAAACAGCGTGCTCGCCTGATTCGAGGGGCGCAGAGCCTGGCGCAGGAGCCCGACGTCCTGGTTGGCGGCGGCGACTTCGAGGCGCCCGCCGGCGAGCGTGTGAAGCTCGCGGCGCACCTGCGTTTCGTGGCCGGGTTGGACGAGCACCAGCACGCGTGTGATGCGGCCTTGCAGGCCGGCAAGTTGCTGTAGGTCTTCGAGCGGCATGACGGCCACGTCGGCGCTGGCGAGCGGGCCGATCGTGGCCGAGCCGAGCACGTCGGAGATGCGCAATCGTGGCGCCGCCCCGCGCAGCAGCAGTGTGACCGAGCCAGTTGAGTTCCCGGTGCCGACTTCGCCGCCCCCAGGATTGGGCGCGGATGCGAGAGTCTGTGTGTTCGCGCGCGTCGGAATGCCGAGCGCCTGGGCGCTGGCCTGGCTGAGACCGACCGCCCCCGAAGCAAGTGTTTCCCGTGGCAACGTGTGCGCGAGCCCGTCGAGCACCGTCAACGCCGTGTCGGCGCCAGCCAGCGATACGGTCAGGTGGCGCCCGCTTGACACTTCGAGCGTGGCGGTCTGCTCCAAGAGCGGCGCCGCCTGCTTGACGCCGGGCAGCCGTTCGACGCGCGCCAGCACGTCCTCATCGAAGCCGTCGGCGCCGCGCGCGCGCAGTTGCAAGGTGGCCGGTCCCGTCACCTCGTGCACGAGCGCTGCCGAGGAGCCGACGACGCTGCCGCCGGCGACGAGCGTGGCGAAGACGAGCGCGACGCTGCTTGAGATGCCGAGCCCGGCCAGCAGCTCCTGCACGCCGTGTACACGCAGGCGGCGACGGTAGAGGTAGACGAGAGCGCCGAAGCGCATCAGCGCGCGGGCACGTGTCGGTTCAGCCGGTGGCAACTTGCACCTCCTGGGGTTGGGGCAGTTGCGCAAGCCGCCCGTCGCGCAGCGTCACGTGGCGGTCGGCGAGACCGGCCGCCTCCAGGTCGTGTGTCACCAGCAGCACACCCGCCCCACGCTCGCGCGCGACTTCGCGCAGCAGCTCGACGATCTCGCGGCTGCGGGCACTGTCGAGGTTGCCCGTTGGCTCGTCGGCGAGGATCAGGCGCGGCTGGCCCACCAGCGCACGCGCGATCGCCACGCGTTGCAGCTCGCCGCCGGACAGCGTCTCGGGAGTCTGGTCGGCCTGCTCCGCGATACCGACGCGCTCAAGCCACGGCAGTGCCTGCGCGCGCGCCTCGCCCGCTGGGGTACCCG
>DATCEK010000131.1:0-19409 GCA_036510155.1 Solirubrobacteraceae bacterium
TATCTGCGCCGCAAGACCGAGGTCGATGGCGAGCCGCGTGTCTTGCACACCGTGCGTGGAGTGGGCTACGTTCTGAAGGCCTGATGCAAGCCACCACGACGCGATCATCCGCAGCGATCCGGCACAGCGGCAAGCCGCGACCATGAGCTTCCGCCGGCGCATCACACTCGTCTCGGCGGCAGCGGTTGCGGTCGCTGTGGTGCTCGCCTCGGCCCTCACCTATCTGCTTGCCGCACGCGAGCTCTACGGCCAGGTCGATAGTCAGCTGCGCGATCGCGCGCAGCCGCTGGTCAACCGCTTTGAGCGCGGACCCACAACGTTTGCCCGACGCACGGGCCATCGCGACATCTTCCCTGGGATACCCCCGGGGCCGGGCCAGGTACGCGGCTACCAGCAGCTGATCGACTCCAGCGGAAAGATCTTCTTCGCATCCTCGCCCAGTGTGAAATTGCCAATCGGCCCTGACGCCCTGAGCCTGGCGAGGCACGGCGGGAAATCGTTCTTCGAGGACACGCGCGCAAACGGCATTCACCTGCGCGTTCTCACCGAGGCGTTGTCTCGCGGCTACGCCGCTCAGCTCGCACAGCCGCTCACCGACGTGGATAGCGCGCTCGCGCGCTTGCGCCTGATCCTCGTGCTGCTCGACATCGGCGGAGTCGCGCTGGCGGCCTTGCTCGGACGACTCGTAGCCGGCGCCGCGGTGGCGCCAGTGAAGCGCCTCACCCAGGCCACCGAGCACGTGACCCACACGCAGGATCTCTCAAACCGGATCCAGCCGGCCGGTGAGGATGAGATCGGGCGCCTCGCGGAGAGCTTCAACGCCATGCTCGATGCCTTGGAGAATTCGATGAGCGCGCTCGACGCATCCATGCACGCCCAGCGCCAGCTCGTCGCCGACGCCTCGCACGAGCTGCGCACGCCCGTCACGAGCCTGCGCACGAATATCGAAATCCTCAAGCAGGAGTCGGACATGCCGGCACAGGAACGCCAACGCATGCTCGACGACGTGGTCGAGCAGATCGAGGAGCTCACGCTGCTGATGAACGACCTGATCGAGCTCGGCCGGGGTGAGCAGCCACGTGGCGGCAACGAGGATGTGCGCCTGGATCTGATCGTCGAGGAGGCGGTAGAGCGCGCGCGTCGTCACTCCCAAGACACGCCCTTCGAGGTGCAACTGGAGCAGGTGGTGTTGAGCGGGGAACCGGGAAGGCTCGCCCGCGCGGTCAACAACCTGCTCGACAACGCGGTCAACTACAGCCCTCCGGGCAGCCCGGTCGAGATCACCGTCCAAGGTGATGCGCTCACCGTACGCGACCATGGACCGGGCATCTCAGCCGCCGATCTTCCCCACGTCTTCGACCGCTTCTACCGCGGCGCCGAGGCGCGCGGACGCCCGGGCTCGGGCCTGGGTCTTGCGATCGTGCGCCAGGTCGCCGAACAGCACGGCGGTCGCGTCAGCGCCGAGGGCGCTCCGGGAGGCGGCGCGTTGATGCGCCTATGCCTAGCTGGAGCGGGACCGGTCGAGTCGCTGCCGGCGCTCGATACCGAGTTGCACGCGGCGCGTTGAAAGCGCTTTGACGCACGCCTGCCTGCTCGGAGTCGCCAGTCGCCCTGTCATCTCCCTGCGCGGCTCGTGCGAAGGCTCGTCCCTCAGCGCGAAAGGCCGCCGGCGTCAGACCGTAGCGACGGCGAAACGCCTTCGCGAAATGCGGCGCCTGGCGAAAGCCGACCAGCCTGGCGACGTCGCGCACAGAGATCGCCGGCTGCTCGATCAGCAGCTGCGCCGCGACCCTGAGTCGGCGTGTCAGCAGATCCTCGCGGAAGGTCGTATCTGCGAACTGCGCATATGCACGCGTCAATTGACGCGGCGAGCTCGACAGCGCCCGCGCGACCCCATCGAGCGTCAGAGGACGCCGGTAATGGCGAGCGATGACGACACGTGCCTGGAGATAAAGCCGGCGGCGCTGCTCGATCGTGGCGGGGCGCATATTCCCTTAACCGACAATCCCCTTGCGCCGGGACTGAAGATCTCACGGCGGCTCGCCCGAGGCCAGGCGCTCGAGCAGGCCCTCGCAGGCCGCCTGAACCTGGTCGAGCACTATCTCAAAGCCGCGCTGACTGTCGTAGTAGGGGTCGGGCACGTCCAGGTCGTGCTGGTCGGCGCTGGCCGGATCGAACTCGCGCAACAGCCTTACCTTCTCGCGCGCATCAGCGTCCGGCGCGAGCTGGCGCAGCGCGTGCAGGTTGGAGCCGTCCATCGCCAGGATCAGGTCGAAGCGTTCGAAGTTCTTGGCACGCACTTGGCGTGCGGCGCCCTCCAGCACGATGTCACGCGCAGCCGCAGCAGCTGTGGCACGAGCGTCCGGAGGCTCGCCCACATGCCAGGCGCCAGTTCCGGCGCTATCGAGCTCGATCTCCTGCTGCAGCCCGGCTTCGGCGACGAGCGCGCGCATCACACCCTCAGCGGTCGGCGAGCGGCAGATGTTGCCCAGACACACAAACAGGATTCGCATTTACGCGCGGTACCTCGAAAGGCACGCCCATCCAATCCCAAAAACAACCCGCAAGTCATGGTCGGGGATCGGCTTTCGCGAAGCGGGCCGGCTACTCATCGCCGATCTCGAGCACCGCCAGGAACGCCTCCTGGGGCACCTCCACGCGGCCCACCTGCTTCATGCGCTTCTTGCCCTCCTTCTGCTTGCCAAGGAGCTTCTTCTTGCGGGAGATGTCGCCGCCATAGCACTTGGCGATCACGTCCTTGCGGAAGGCCTTGACGGTCTCGCGGGCGATGATGTGCGAGCCGATCGCCGCCTGGATCGGCACGTCGTACTGCTGGCGGGGGATGCGCTTGCGCAGCTTCTCAGTGAGCGTGCGGCCCATGTCATAGGCCTTCTCGCGGTGCACGACCATCGACAGCGCGTCGACGGTGTCGCCGGCGAGCAGCACGTCGAGCTTGACGAGGTTGGCGGGCTTCATGTCGCTGAGCTCGTAGTCGAGCGAGGCGTAGCCGCGCGTGCGCGACTTGAGCTGGTCGAAGAAGTCGAGCACGATTTCCGCGAGCGGCAGGTCATAGCTCATCTGCACGCGCTCGGGCGAGAGATAGTGCATGCCCGCCGGCTCGCCCCGGCGTTCCTGGCAGAGCTCCATCACGGCACCGACGAACTCGCGCGGACAGATCACCTGCGCCTTGATGAACGGCTCGCGAATCTCCGCGATCGTGCCCGGATCGGGCATGTCGGAGGGATTGTGCACCTCCAGCTCCTCGCCGTTGGTCAGGGTCACGTCGAACTCGACCGAGGGCATCGTCGCCAGCAGCTCCAGGTCGTACTCGCGCTCCAGACGCTCACGCACGATATCCATGTGCAACAGCCCGAGGAAGCCGCAACGAAAGCCGAAGCCGAGCGCGTCGGAGGTCTCCGGCTCCCACGAGAGCGCGGCATCGTTGAGCGTCAGCTTCTCCAGCGCGTCGCGCAGGTCCGGGTAGCGGTCGGAGTCGATCGGGAAGAGACCGCAGAAGACCATCGGCTTGACCTCGCGATAGCCCGGCAGCGGCTCGGTTGCACCCTGCCCGCCTGTGCCCTTTGGGGTGCCGCGCACCGCCGTCGTCAGCGTGTCGCCGACGCGCAGGTGCGTCACGTCCTTGATGCCTGTGATCAAATAGCCGACCTCACCGGCGGCCAGCTGCTTGACCGGCGTCATCGTCGGCGAGAAGAAGCCGATGTCGTCGATCTCCGCGTGCGTGCCCGCCGCCATCGCGCGGATCGCCTCGCCCTTCTTGAAGACGCCGTCGACGACACGGATGTAGGCGATCACCCCTCGGTACTGGTCGAACTCCGAGTCGAAGATCAGCGCACGCGGCGGCGCGTCGCGGTCGCCCGAGGGCGGCGGCACGCGCTTGACCAGCTCGTCGAGCACCTCTTTGACGCCCGCACCTGTCTTGCCGCTGATCTCGAGGATCGCCTCCTCGGGCTCGCCGATCAACTCGGCGACTTCGCCGGCGACGCGCTCTGGCTCGGCGCCGGGGAGATCGATCTTGTTCAGGCAAGGGATCAACTCGAGCCCAGCCTCTACGGCCAGGTAGGTGTTCGCCACCGTCTGCGCCTCGACACCTTGGGAGGCGTCCACCACAAGCAGCGCACCCTCGCACGCCGCCAGCGAGCGCGACACCTCATAGGTGAAGTCGACGTGGCCAGGCGTGTCGATCAGGTGCAGCTGGTACGTCTCCCCGTCGGAAGCGGTATAGGCGACCTTCACGGCCTGCGCCTTGATCGTGATCCCCCGCTCGCGCTCGAGGTCCATCGAGTCGAGCACCTGCGCGCGCATGGCACGCTCCTCGACGGCGTGCGTCAGCTCGAGGATGCGGTCGGCCAGCGTCGACTTTCCGTGGTCGATGTGGGCGATGATCGAGAAGTTGCGTATGCGGCTCTGGTCCATGGGCTGCTACAGCGTAGATGGCCCGCCGTTTGGGAGGGGATGATGGGAGACAAGATCCGCTCGTCTCCGCAGGATGCCCGCCTGACCGGTCGCCGCGGCCGTTGGACGAGACCGTGGCGCGATAGCCTTATAGGTCCGGCGGATCGCCAACTCAATCGGAGCCTTCGGGTTCAGCCGGGCCACGCACCAACCTTGTGTTGGTGGCCAGTCCCGGTGGTTGGGAGTGTCATAGCCGCCCAGGCATAGACACGTATTAAGTCCTGGGACGTAGTAGTAACCCGGTGATCTTTGTCCGGACCAGGGCCGGGAGGGCGAAAGCCTTCTCGGCCCTTCGTCTTGCGCCCCCTGCCAATGCGCCCCTGCCGTGCGGGCGCCTCGACGCCTGCGAGATCAGACGCGGCCGAGTTGAGCCATGACCATGCGGTGCACCTGATGGGCCTCTGGGACGCTCATGACGAGCACGGCGCGCGAGTAGACCCACAGTCCCGCCAGCGCCGCGGCGCCGACACTGACGATCTGCGCCGCCAACGACACGCCCAGCAGCATGTCGAGCAGATACCAAACGAGGTAAGACACGCCCGCGAGCAGCGCCGAGGCCGTGCACACGCGCACCGTGATCATCGTCGTGCGTGCTCCGTCGAGGCGCCCGTTGAAGCCGGTGCGTACACGCGTGGCCAGCAACGCGGTCATCACGATGTTGGCCACAAGCGTGCCGATCACAAGCCCCGCGATCCCCAGCGGCTTGTAGAGGCTGAGGCTGACGATGATGTCCACGACGATGTTGATCCCGGCCAGGCGCGTCGGAATCCAGGGCCGCTGCACGGCGAAGAAGGTGCGCGTCAAGAGCAGGTTCAGCCCACCGAAGGGCAGGCTGAAGGCAAACCAGAACAGCGCGGTCGAGACCAGATGCGTCGACTGCGCGTCGAATTCTCCGCGCTGGAACAGCAGCCGCACGATCGGGGTCGCCAGCACCGCCATGAACGCCGCCGCCGGGATCAGCAGCAGGTTGATCTGGCGCATTCCCGAGGCGACGGTGCTGCGCATCGACGCGGTGTCGCGACGAGACGCCATGCGGCTCATCGTCGGAAACAACACGGTCGCGACCGCCACGCTGAACATGCCCTGAGGAAGCATGTACACGCGAAAGGCGTTTTCGATCGCGCGCGGCGCTTCGGCTGAGACGAGCGTGCCGAAAGCCGAGTTGATCAGCTGGTCGAGGTTGACGATGCCAAGGCCGATTGTCACGGGCAGCATCAACAGGAACACGCGGCTCACGCGCGGGTCGTGCCAGTCGATCGTCATCTGCAAACGGAAATCGATCCGCGCCAGCGCCCCCAACGCCATCAGCATCTGCACGCCCGTGGCCACCACCACGCCGATCGCGAACGCGTAGATGCCGTTTTCCCCATGGAAATGAGGGTGCAACACCACGAGCAACACGAGGATGATCAGATTCCACACCGCCGGGGAGATCGCCTGCAGGGTGAAGCGGTCGTAGGACTGCAGGATGCCCAGCAGCAGCCCCGTGAGACCGAGCAGCAACACGACAGGGAACAGCACTTGCGAGAGCCCGACGGTGAGCGCGACGGTCGCGCTGTTGAACATGGAGCCCGCGAAAAGCGGCATTATCGTGCCGGCCGCGAGGATGAAGAAAGCCGTGACCACGCTGAGGGCGATCAGCAGGATCCAGAACAACGTCGAGGCCAACCTGAAGGCCTCGCGCTTCTTGCCCTTCTGCAGCAGATCGGTGAAGACGGGCACGAAAGCGGCCGACAGCGCCGCGTTGGCGAACAGTTGCGCGACGAAGTTGGGCACCAGGAAGGCGATCGTGTAGGCAGAAGCGGCCGGTGTGGTGCCGAAGTAGCTGGCGAACGCGATCTCGCGCAACAGTCCCACGATCCGCGAGAAGCCGGTCACGATCGAGAACATCGCGGTGTTGCGCGCGATGCTGTGCGGAGGCTTTGGCCCCGGCGCTTGCACTCCCGTCTCAGAGCTCACAGCCACGGGGCGCTATAGTACGGCGCTGCGCGGCGCGCTCGGGCAGGTCGTCTGGGCCGCAAGCGTCTTTTCACATGGCCAACATCGCATCCCAAAAGAAGCGCATCCTCCGCTCCGAGCGCGAGCGTCTCGAGAACCGCCAGTACACCTCGGCGATCAAGACCTACTTCCGTCGCCTGGAGGCTCTCGCCAAGGAGAGCGACGGCGACGCCACCGAGGCCGAGCACCGTCGCCTGGTGCGCACGATCGACAAGGCCGTCAAGCGCGGTGCGCTGCATCGCAACACCGGCGCTCGCAAGAAGTCCCGTGCGGCCCGTACCGTCGCCAAAAGCGCTTCCTGAAAGCGGTTCCTGAGCACCGCCTTTCGGAGCCTTGTTCTCCTCGCCGGCTCAGCTGTCGAGTGTGAAGATCGAGGCAGCGCGCGGGTTG
Source organism: Solirubrobacteraceae bacterium (assembly GCA_036510155.1). Classification (GTDB taxonomy): domain Bacteria; phylum Actinomycetota; class Thermoleophilia; order Solirubrobacterales; family Solirubrobacteraceae; genus Palsa-744. The sequence goes on from DATCEK010000131.1 coordinate 6,862, forward strand.
TGTTCTTCTTTTTCTACATACTACGATAGTTGCTACATATAGTAGCCACCATAGTAGTCAGCAGAAAAATGGACATACATCTCAGCTCGCGATCGCCAATATTGCCCGCAATGCGAGCGTGTCCTCCTCCAATGACGAGAGCAGCGTGCGCGACTCGCTCAGCAGTGCCCCCCCGCGCGTGTCCAGTTCCAGATCGGCGATCCGGCAGAGCGCGGCACGTAGCCGCTCGGGCTCGGTGCGAGCCACGTCGGCGATGAAGCGATCGGCAGCGCGCGGCGGCATCCGTAGCGTGCGCTTGATAGCGGCCGGTGCCTCGCCGGCCGCTATCCGCACAGAGACGCCCTCCGCGTCGCGCAAGCGCTGAGCCATCAGGTAAACGAGCCCCGAGAGGCGCTCGCCCTGGGTGCGCAGGCGCAGATAGGAGCGCATCGCCTCGGCCGCGTCGCCACCGACGAGCGCGTCGGCGAACGTGAAGGCACGGTAGGCCGTCGAGTGGGCCGCCTGGCGCTCGATGTCATCGGCGCCTACCTGGATGGGAATCTCAGCGTCCGGCTCGGCGGCAAGCTTTAGCTTCTCCAGCTCGCGCAGCAACCGCTGCTGGCGCTCCCCCACCTGCGCGACAAGTGTCTTGGCGGCGAAGGCGTCGAGCGAGAGCCCAAGCCGCGTGGCTTGCTCGCGCACCCAGCCGGCAAGCTCCCAGGGCTTGATCGTCGCCTCTTGCGCGATCTGACCCTTGGCACCCTTCACAGCGGTGTGCAACGCCGCCGGCGCCTTCGTCTTGCCTTCCTCGCGCGCGAAAAAAGCGATCGTGGTGTCCGGAGGCATCGCGGCCATCGCGGGCGCTATGTGCTCGACGACCTCGGCTTCCTTGAAGCGCTCGGTACCGTCGACGACGATCACACGGCGGCCGATCGCGAAGGTCATCGTCGAGAGCACGAGCCCGACGGCCTCAGGCGTGCCGCTATCGCCGGAGAGCACCTCGACGCTGCCGGCGTCGCCGTCGGATTCGGCCAGCGCCTTCAAACGAGACCGACGCTCGGCGATCGCACCGTGGTCGTCGCCGTGGATCAGGTAGGCGGGCTTTAGGGCAGGCATCCAGGCGAGTGTATGTGAGCGCTCCGACGGGCTCGGCGTCTCGCCGCGGACAGTCCAGTGATGACCAATCCTCAAGGTGCACAGAGAACCGTCGCGGTCCTTCTTCAAGCTGTTGGGCATGGACAGCAGCGCCGTTGTAGCCAGCGCAAAGTCGCCGCAAGGGCGCACTGTCGAGCTGACCCAAACCAAGTGGGCCTATGTGCAACGCCATGCCGAGATGCGCGGGGAGCTGGAGTTGCTGCTCACGACGATTCGCAGTCCCGATTTCCAGGAGCCCGACCCGCGCCCAGGACGCGAGCGTTACTGGCTTCGTACCCAGCCGCCCTTCCCGTTTGCATGGCTGAGGGCGGTAGTACAGTTTGAGGGGCACATCGACCGCGTCGTAACGGCTTTCGGACAGGACAACGACCCGGACGGCCTACCCAAATGACGATCACCATTGGCACGATCAGATTCGACCACGTCGACTACGACGCGGATGGTGACGTGCTCTATCTGAGCGTGGGCGAGCCGCGTGAGCCCGCCGATTCGTACGGGACCATCGAGGGACACAACGTCCGCTACGACGAAACCGGTCGCGTCATCGCGCTTACGCTCGTCAATGCCAAGTGGCTGCTGGAGCGGGACGGGGAAGTGCGGGTGACGATCCCCAATCGGGTGTCGGCTGATGCGCTCGCTCCCGCTATCGCAGGGTAGGCGAAAGCTGACCACGCTGGACGTACCCGGCGCAATACCACCAGATATCTGGCGCGCAGTCGGTCAGGCTTGGTGGATCACCACGCGTGTCAGCCAATCCCATCTGTGTCCCCCCGCACACTAGGTAGTCTCCCGAAGCGAGAAACTGGCCAGGCAGCCAAACCGCCGACCGCCGGGAGGCCTCCTATGCAGAACCTGATGCTCAAGCTGGACCGCTGGCTACGTCGCCGCCGCGGGGTCCTGATCGGCGCTTGGCTGTTGCTCGTGCTGGCCGCGGTGCCGTTCGCCGCCAAACAGAGCGAACACCTCTCCGGCGGCGGCTACACGATCCCCGGCTCGGCTTCCCAGCAGGTTTTGAAGCAGCTACCGGCGCTTGCCCCCGGTGCCCAGAAGGCGCGACTCGCGGGCGTGCTTGCCCCTACCGACCACGCCACAGCTGCAGAGATGAGCGCGGGGCTGGCACAGCTCACGTCCGCGACGCGTGGCATCGCGCACGTGAGTGTCTCTCCCAACGTGCGTATCCAGACACAGCGCGCGATCGCGGCGGCCGGAGCAAACCAGCGCACATTGGTTGTCCCTCTCGACATGACGGTAAACGAAGAAGGCGCGACCAATGTCGCAACCAAGCTGCGCAGCGAGCTCGACCTGAACGGCCCCGATAACGGACCGGTTGCGCTGCACCTAGTCGGCCAGTCCGCGCTCTGGGCGGGTCTTCAGGATCTCTCCAAGAAGGATCTGTCAAAGGCCGAGACGACGGGCTTTCCGATCGTCGCCCTGATCCTCGTTGCCGTGTTCGGATCGCTGATCGCCGCGAGCCTTCCGCTTGCGCTTGGCCTCGTATCGGTGCTGATCACCGGCGCGATCATCTACTTCCTCTCATTGACGATGGAAATGTCGGTATTCGTGACGAACATGGCGTCGATGATCGGCATCGGCGTGGCGGTGGACTATTCGCTGTTCGTGCTCGCCCGCTACCGGCAGGAGATCCAGGCCGGCGCCGACCCGGTCAAGGCGCGCGCAACCGCGCTCGCCACCTCTGGTGTGGCGGTCATCTTCTCCGGGCTGACAGTTGTCACTGCGCTGCTCGGCCTGTATCTCGTGCACGCAGCCGCGATTCGCTCGATGGCGCTTGGCGCGATCGTCGTTGTGGCGGTCTCGGTGCTTGCAGCCTCCACCCTGCTGCCCTGCCTCATCGCGCTGCTGGGCGAGCGCACGCATACGCGCGGACGCGTGTTCGCAAGGATCTCAGCGCGACTGCCAAAGCCGAGAGGCTTTTGGGAGAGCTGGACCGCTCGCGTGACGCGGCGGCCCGCGCTCACAGCCGGCGCGGCGGCGATCGCGATGCTTGCGCTGGCCTCGCCCGCCTTGCACCTGAAGACCACCGATGGTGCGCTGCGCCAGTTCCCGAAAGACAACGAGACCCTACGCGGCTTCCAGGCGGCTGCGGCTGTCACCGGACCCGGCGCCTCGGCCCCCTTTGAAGTGATCGCTGCGAAGTCCCAGGAAGCCACGGTGCGGCGGGTGCTCGCCGCCGACCAAGAGGTGCTGAGCGTGGCGCCGACGATCCTCTCCAGAAACGGACAGGAAGTCTTGATTCGCGCAACTCCGCGGCACGACGGCGAGTCCCCACAGGGCCAGGTTGCCGTGAAACGCCTGCGCTCGCGTCTACCGGCAGGCGCTCTGCTTGGTGGCGATGCCGCCTATCTGGCCGACTATCACACGGAAGTGATCGGCTCCATGTGGAAGGTCGCGCTGTTTGTGATGACGGTGACCTTCTTCGTGTTGATGCTGTTGCTGCGCTCGATCGTGCTGCCGCTGAAGGCAGTCGTGATGAATCTGCTGTCTGTGAGCGCCGCTTACGGCATTTTGACGCTTGTGTTTGGCTCGGTTGAAACGTTGATCCTGCCCCTCGTGCTTGCTGTCGTATTCGGTCTCTCGATGGACTACGAGGTGTTCCTACTCAGCCGCATACGTGAGCGCTACGCCGCGACCGGCGACACTCGCCGCGCGGTCGTCGAAGGCCTGTCGGCGAGCGCGCCCACGATCACTAGCGCTGCCTTGATCATGGTGTGCGTGTTCAGCGTGTTCGCGCTGACCGGCGTGCCATCGATCAAAGAGCTTGGCCTCGGCTGCGCACTCGCGATCGCGATCGACGCGACAGTTGTGAGGCTTGTGCTCGTGCCGACGGCGATGGAGCTATTCGGCAAGTGGAACTGGTGGCTACCGAGCGGGGTGGGGCGCATACTGCCCGATACGTCGATCGAGGCGCTTGGCCAGCATGCGGTGGCCGCGGTGGCCAAGAGCGAGAGCAGGCCGGTGGCAACCGACGTCGCCTGAGCCGCAGATATCGTGCTCGTCGGCGCTCCCTACTTCACAACCAAGTTCACCAGCCGCCCGGGAACCACAATCTCCTTGACGATCTCGCGTCCGTCGATGTGCGTGAGCACGTTTGGGGCCGCCAGGCACAGCGCCTTTAGCTCCTCCGCGCCGGCATCGCTCGGCGCCTGCACGCGGTCACGCAGCTTGCCGTTGACCTGGCAGACCAGCTCGTAGGCGTCGCGTTCGAGCATTTCTGGGTCAGCTTGCGGCCACGGCTGCTCCCAGACGCGCTCGCCGGTGAGCATGTCGTAGATGTCCGAGGAGAGGTGCGGAGCGAACGGGAACAGCAGCGAGGCGGCTGTGGCAAGGCCGAAGCGCAGCGTCTCGACCTGTAGTGTGTCGCGCATGCGCGAGCAGTCGTTGAGCAGCTCCATGACGGCTGCGATCGCTGTGTTGAAGCCGAAGCGGCGCATGTCTTCGGAGACCTTCTCGATCGCCCAGTGCGCCTTGCGCGCGAGCTCCAGGTCATCGCCCTGCGGCGAGCCGTTGCCCGAGCCGAACGCGTCTAGAGACGGCAGCGGGCCCTTTTCTCCTCGGTCAGCCGTGTCGGCCGCCAGACGCCACAGTCGCGCCAGGAAGCGGTGCACACCCTCTACGCCCTCATCAGACCAGTCAGCGTCCTGGTCTGGCGGGCCGACGAACAGGATGTAGCAACGCGCGGTGTCGGCGCCGTAGCGCTCGACGATCGAGGCGGGCGAGACCACGTTACCCTTGGACTTGCTCATCTTGGCGCCGTCCTTGGTGACCATCCCCTGCGTGAACAGCGCCTTGAAGGGCTCCTGGAAGTCGAGCTGGCCTAGGTCCGCCAAGGCCTTTGTAAAGAAGCGCGCATACATCAGGTGCAGGATCGCGTGCTCGACACCACCGATGTACTGGTCGACCGGCATCCACTGGCGCAGTGCCGCCTGGTCCCAGGCCGCACTCTCGTTGCGGGCATCGCAGTAGCGCAGGAAGTACCAACTCGAGTCGACGAACGTGTCCATCGTGTCAGTCTCGCGACGAGCCGCGCCACCGCATGATGGGCACTCGGTAGCGACCCACTCCTCAGCGCCTGCCAGCGGGGAGCGACCGTGAGGTGCGTAATCCTCGACGTCGGGCAAGATCACCGGTAGCTGCTCCACGGGAACAGGCTGCATGCCGCAGTCCTCGCAGTAGACGATCGGGATCGGGCAGCCCCAGTAGCGCTGACGCGAGACCAGCCAGTCGCGCAGGCGATAGTTGACCGATGCGTGGCCCTTGCCCTCGCGGTCGAGCCACGCCACGATCGCAGTGAGGGCATCGCGGTTGTGCATGCCATCGAAATCGGGGTGCGAGCTCACCAGCGGACCATCGCCTGTGTATGGCAGCTCCCCCTCCCAGCCATGCGTATCTCCCCCGTCGTCGTCCTGGACGTCTTCGATCACTCGGCGGATCGGCAGGTCGTACGCGCGCGCGAATGCGTGGTCACGCTCATCATGGCCCGGGACCGCCATGATCGCGCCGGTTCCGTACTCCATCAGCACATAGTCGGCGACGTACATCGGGATCGCCTCGCCGTTGACGGGGTTGATCACGCTGCGTCCGAGCGCTGCCCCGGTCTTTGCCTTCTCGATCGAACCGCGTTCCTCGCCGGACTCGGTGAGCACCTGGTTGATGTAGTCGCGCACCGCCTGCTCTTGCGGGGTGCCCTCGACCAAGCGCAGAACGTCCGGGTGCTCTGGGGCCATGACGAAAAAAGTGGCGCCGAACAAGGTGTCCGGGCGCGTTGTGAAGACCGGATAGTCGATCGGGTTGGCGGGATCCAAGTCCTCGCAGCGGAAGGTGACCTCTGCCCCCTCGCTGCGCCCAATCCAGTTGCGCTGCATCGTCTTTACGTGCTCGGGCCAGTCAATGCCGTCTAGGTCGCCGAGCAGACGCTCTGCGTAATCGGTGATGCGAAAGAACCACTGCTCCAGCTGCTTGACTTCGACCACGGCGCCGCAGCGCTCGCAACAACCGTCGATGACCTGCTCGTTTGCGAGCACCGTCTGATCGTTTGGGCACCACTTGACGGCGGCGTCGCGCCGATATGCCAGGCCCGCCTCGAACAGTTGCAGGAAGATCCACTGATTCCAGCGGTAATAGGAAGGTTCGTGCGTGCCCAGCTCGCGCGACCAGTCGATCGAGATTCCCCACGAGCGGAACTGACGCTGGAAGGAGGCGATCGACTCGGCTGTCGAGTCACGCGGATGCACACCGGTCTTGATCGCGTGGTTCTCCGCCGGCAGACCGAATGCGTCATAGCCCATCGGGTGCAACACACGGTGGCCCGTGCGCCTGTGGAAGTGCGCTATCGCGTCGCCGACGGCGTATTTCTTGAGGTGGCCGATGTGCGGCTCGCCGCTTGGATACGGGAGCATCTCGAGCACATAGGAGGTGGCGTCCTCGGCCTCGCCGAGGACAGCCTCGTTTGAGACCTCCCAGGTGTGCTCCTCAGCCCACACCTTCTGCCAGCGGGGCTCGATCTCCTGCGGGTGGTAGCGGCGCTCTGCCATCGACAGCGCAGGTTAGCGGTCGGCCCCGGACGGTTCTCTGAAAACGCGATGCCCCCCGCGCGCGCAGGGGCATCGGCGATCCGATCAAGCGGCACTCGCGACCCGCTCGCCACTTGCCCAGCCTGGCCGCGTGAGCTGTACGACGCCCGTGCCCGCGAGCCCGGACCGTGGCTAGGTCAGGCGGCGTGCTCGGGGGCTGCGCCTTCGACAAAACGCGAGTAGGCGCGGACGGCCTCGACGACCTCCGCCGGGGCCTTCTCCGGTGAGCCCGCGTCGAATGGCGGCTGCGGGTCGTACTCGAGGCCGAGCTGGATTGCTTGGGCCACCTGCTCGCCGGCTATGTGCGCGGCCAGGGAAAGAGCCATGTCGATTCCGGCGGTGACCCCGGCCGAGGTCACGAACTTGCCGTCGAACACAACCCGCTCGGGGACCACCTCGGCGCCGAGCGAGCGCAACTCATCGAGCGCCTGCCAGTTGCTGGTGGCGCGCTTGCCGTCGAGCAGGCCGGCGGCAGCCAAGATCAAAGCGCCGGTGCAGACCGAGGCTGTCCACGTTGACGTGGCGTCGGCGGTGCGCAGCCACTCGTGGACGGGGCCGTCCGCCATGAGAGCGCTTTGACCGGGTCCGCCGGGGACGAGCACGATGTCTGGGTGGGGCAGCTCCTCGATCGTGGCGTCGGCCACGATCGCCAGCTGTTTCGTGTCGGTTCGCTGCGGCTCGGCGCGCTCGGCGACGAAGGTCACCTTGGCGCCGGGTAGACGACCGAGCACCTCATATGGACCCACGGCGTCCAGGGCCGTGAACCTTGGGTAGATGAGTATCGCGATCTCCATCTCGTGCCTGCTCTCTTTTGGGGTTTGGATTTTGGGGCGTGCCTTCACTGGGAACGCGGCTGTGCTTTCACGCCGCCACCGTCTTCTCAGACGGCGATCCCATCGGGTGAAAGCGGCGGCGGTACTCGGCTGGACCCACAGCGAGAACGCGCAAGAACGAGCGACGCATCGTCTCTGGCGTGCCGAAACCACATGTGCGCGCCACCTCAGCAACCGGTTGCGCGCTGTCCTCCAGGGCGCGACGGGCAGCCTCCAGGCGGACACTCTCCACGTGACGCGCCGGTGTGACGCCGGTCTCGGCGCGAAACAGGCGGGCGAAATGGCGTGGGCTCATGTGGGCTCGCTGCGCGAGCGCCTCGACGGAGAGGTCGGCGGCCGGGTTCTCGAGGATGTGGTGGCGTACCTCGCGCAGGGGCTCGTGCTGTGGCTCTTGGGCGGCAATCGTCGCGCTGAACTGCGCCTGGTTGCCTGGTCGGCGCAGGAACAGGACAAGCTGCCGGGCGATCGCAAGCGCGGCGTCGCGGTCCAGGTCTTCTTCTACCAGCGCCAGCGCCAAGTCCATCCCTGCGGTGACACCCGCCGATGTCCAGATGGGGCCGTCGCGCAAGAAGATCGGCTCAGGGTCGACCTGCACCTTCGGATAGCGCTTGGCAAGCTCGCGCGCGGCCGACCAGTGGGTGGTGGCGCGCCTGCCATCCAGCAGTCCCGCGGCAGCCAGCAGGAAAGCACCGGTGCAGACCGAGGCTGTACGCCGCGCGCGCTTGGATGTGCTTGCTATCCACTCCAGTGTGGCTGGGTCCTTGCTTGCGGCGTGCGAGCCGTAGCCCCCGGCGACGATCAGCGTGTCGAGACGCCGCGGAGTCTCTGAGAAGCTGCCGTGGGGGGTGATCTGGAGACCACTGGAAGTACGTAGCAGGGCACCGTCGTGGCTGAATGTCAAGACCTCATAGCCGCGATCATCTCGACCGACAGCTTCGATCAGGGTCTGGGCACCGGCGAACACCTCGAGCGGTCCGGTGACGTCGAGACTCTGGACCTCCGGGAAAGCGAGGATCGCGATTCGGCGTGGCGCGGGGAGCTTGGGCATGGCTCGATCATGCCTGAGCGGGCGTCTGTCCGCAAGGACAATTTTCCCACGTTTACTGCCACATACGGCCCTGTCTGTGGGGACGGCGCTCGTCCCCACAGACAGGGCGAACCTACTGGCGGCTGTCCTTCAGGCGCCCGGCCAACTTCACAAGCAGTCCGCCTGCCTCACCGACTGCGTGGGCGTGTGCGCTGCGTGGAGCGCTTGCGGCTACCGCGCTGCCCGACCTGGCGCAGTATGCGAGCGCCTGCACAACACCATTGGCATCGTTGCTGTCGTTCGCCACCACGACAATCCACGACTCATGATCTTCGGAGGGCACGCTGATCTCGCCCTCCACGATCCCGGCAAAGACATTCGAGCCGCCGCTGACAACGTGATCGCCCGCCGGACAGGTCGCGACCGACCCTTCGACTCCTTCGTAGCCTCCCGGCCCATCTTCGTTGTATGCCGGCACTCTGTTTTCCGAGCCTTCCACGAGAGTCAGCGCACTGAGATTTCCTGACCCCGCCGGCCCCTGGACGCCTGCCGGCCCCACTGGTCCTACTGGCCCTTGAGCCCCGCTCGGCCCCTGCGGACCCGTCGCGCCGGGCGCACCCACATTTCCCTTGAGCTTCGCCAGCACGCTCGGCTTGATCTGGCTGGTGCTGGTGATCAGATAGTGCTGAGCGGCAATCGCGGTGCCTCCAAGCGCAAAGAAGAGCGCGAGGCACGCGATTACTGTAGTCATTGACGGCCTGCGTAAGTGCATGCTGAGTTTCTCCCTGGTTTGCGGCACCTCGAGGGCGAGATGACGACACGCGTTATCCGACCTTCTCCGTGACCCTGGGCGTCGACCGGACCTCCGATCGGGTGGTTGCCACAATCAGTCCAACCGATCGCGAGTCCCCTGCGTCAAGCTCGCGGCAGATCACAGAAGAACGTCGACAATGCCCTGTATTCGGAATTAGTCCATCATTTCTCGAAGCAACGTCGCCGCTTCGAGGATTCTTCCGGTCCGCTACACGGTACTCAGCGACCGACGGTGGCCGAGGCGCTCAGCACCTGGCCTTGGGACCCAAGCGCCTGCACAGCGAGGTAGCGTGGGGCGCTTGGGCTTGTGATCGTCGTCTCGAAACCGTTGCGCGGAGCGACCTCCAACGGCGAGAGAGCGCGAGGGCCGGGCCCGCCCAGTAGCGCCCATTGGCTGACGGCAGTCGCCCCATTCCAGCTGGCATATGCAACGAGGCCTCCATGGGAGCCAGCGTGCACGACCAGCCGCGGCGGCTGCGTAGGATCGCCGGCCCACGGGAACTCGAGGGCCGTGTATGTCTGGTAAAGCGCAGGGAGGTGAGCATCGAGCAGCAATTTGCCGTCCGGGGCGAATTCCGAGAAGTAAGGCTCCTGACCCCAGCCGACGAACCAATTGCCGCTGGTCTGCGGCTGAAAGTCTCCCTGGCTCGGAGCCAAAAGCGGCGGCGCGTGCGTAAAGCTCGAGACGAGCGTCGCCGTCATCTTCTGGCGGTTGAGCGAGAGCACGATCACGCGCGATTGCGAGTGCACCTTGGGGGTGCCACCGTTGTCGAAGAAGGAGATCGTTCCGTCGGACTCTTCGCGTACGTCGTGCTGGTAGGCCGGGGCCGCTCCCGGCCCCATCGCAAAGCTCGATTGCTTGCCGCCCAAGCGCCACGCCACCCGGCCGCCGCGGGCCTGCACCTCGTATGCGGCCGATGTGTTGCGCGAATCCACCAGCAGATTCGCGCCTGCTTCGGAGACCGCGTTGATGTGAAACCAGTCCCATGGCGAGATGGGCGTACCGGCCCTGCCGATCGGCATGTAGGAGTTGGTGACGGGCACGTGGTCGAGCGCGTGCCACTCGAAGCGAACGAGGCCTGTGCGCAGATCTATCTCCTGAAAGAGCGTGTCCGCGACAGCGCCGTTGGCCGGCCCGCCGTAGTGGCTCAGGTTGCAGCGAACGGCATCGTAGACCGTGAACAAGGCCGTCCCTCGCGGTGAGATGGCAAATGCGTGCAGGTCCGGCTGATAGCCGTTGCCGGCTCGCACGATCGCGACGTCCCTATAGGCGGCATCGGCGATCACGACGCCCGCGTCCTGGCTGCCTCCGGAGACGAGCGGGTCCTGCCACCACGTGAGCACTGGGCGGCCTTCGTATTCCTGCACGCGCAAATCAGCTGCCCGTGCTCCATGTGGGATCGGCTTGAACCACACGAGCTTGCCCGAGCCATCGAGGATCATCGGCCCGTATTGGCCCGGTCCGGCGTAGGGCGCCAGAAAGATGTCGCCGGGTGCCTGGGAGCCTGTGTTCGTGGTCACATCGACGATGGGCGGCTGCAGGTCAGGGCGTGAGACGAAGTGCTGAAGTTCGCTTGGCTTCGGTGGTGGCGGCGGTGGCGGCGGCGTCTCCAGCGAACGGCTCACGCTGTCGACTTCGGCGATCGTGAAGCGCCACGCGATCGGCGTGCTGGAGCTGAGACCTCGCACGACCGCGTGAACCGTGACCACCTCACCCTGCGTGAAGGGCTTGCTCGGCAAGAAGCTAGCTCCGTCGCTTTGTGAATAGGCCAGCACCTGTCCGCTGTGAGCGCCGGAGCGCGAGCCGGACACCCTGACATCGGCGATGTCGGCCGACGGCGGGCCGAGAAAGCTGATCTGGGTCAGGTAGGAGGCGTCGAGCGTGTCCGGCGCCGGTGTGACCGTGACGGCGCCGCTAGCCAGCGCCGCCGACTCGTTGAGCGTCGAGGGTACGCAGGCGGGGGCCGTTGTGGCGGCGTGACTTGCCGGCACGGAGCCGGCGAGTGCGAGCGCTGCGAGCAAGATGGCTGCGGCGCTCGCTTGGGCAACTCTGGCGCGAAATGGCAAGCGCGAGAGCATACGCAGAGCCGAGACGATGGGCGCCGGCGGGAAAGGCATACGATGCGAAGATGGAGTTGGGTGAGGCACCGCAACGCGTCCAGGGGATCGTCGACGCCGCCGAGCGTGCGGCACGCGAATTGCGCGAGCAAGCCGAGGAGCGCGCGGCTGAGCGGATCGCCGAGGCCGATCGCGCCGGCGCCAACCGTGTGGAGGCAGCCGAGGCGGAGGCGCAGGAAATCCTCGAACACGCCAGAGCCCAAGCCGAACTGACGCGCAACGAGGCGGTCGCCGCCGTCGGGGAGATCCACGCCGAAGCTGGGCGCGTGCTGAGCGCCGCCCAATCCGAGGCCGAGCGGGAGCTGGCGAGCGCCCGTGAGCGCGCCACCAGCGAGCTCGCAGCCGCGCAACAGGAGGCAGCCCGCCTGTTGGCGGATGCTCGAGCTCAGGCGGAGGGCACGTTGAGCGACGCCAAGGACGAAGCGAAGCAGATGCTCGCCAGCGTGCAGGAGCAGGTCGCGGAGAGGCTTGCCGAGGGCGAGCGGCAGCTCGCACAGGGACTTGCCGACGGCGAGAAGGAACTCTCCGTACAACGCGCGGCCGCGGAAGAGCAGGCGGGCGAGATACGTGCCCGCGCACGAGCGGACGCACGCGAGATCGTCGGCGAGGCAAACGAGATCGCACGCGAAGTGCTCGACGACGGCACCGAGGTGTCGCGCAACCTGCACGACCTATCGGTCTCGATGCGCAACAACGCTGAGCGCCTGCTGCGCGACGTGAGGCTGACCCACGGCAGCATGACCGCGCGATTGGACCAGGTTGCGCCGGGATCGGCCGACGCCCGGGGAAACCAGCACCGCCACGAGCCGACCTTCCCCCGCTCCAGCCGCAACTCCTACGACGATCCGGGCAGCGATCTGGACGTGCCGGAGTTCATGCCTCGGGGGTAGGTGTATCGGCGCTGATGGGCGCAGGGCGTACCCACATGCCGACGTTGCTGCGCCTCACTAGGTTTGCGCAGAATCGGCACAAATAGGCGTGTTACGGCACATTTGGCGGGTTAGGCTTTGGGGATGGTGAAGCTCACGCCAAGTC
>DATCEK010000132.1:0-4380 GCA_036510155.1 Solirubrobacteraceae bacterium
CGTCGACCACCGCCTTCCTCCCGTCCGATTTCCAATGACATCGAACGAGCGTCACGACCCAGCCGGACACCCCGACCGCCACGCCGAAACGGCCTAGTTTTCAAGCGGCGCAGGTGGCCCAGTATTCACCCGGCGCCCACAGGCTTGCACGTCAAGGACCGCGAGCACGGCTAAAACCTCGGCGCGAGGACCAGTCACCAGGACTTACGGACCTCGAACCACTTTTCTTTGGAGGTGGACCATTCGGGGACGCTGACCCCGACTTTGCGGCTGCTGGGCTATTGCGATCCGTACTCCCTGCGTCTTGGAAGTCGACCGCACCCGACCTTGAGACGTCGATCAACTTCGCATTTCGCCTGCGCGCGATCCTCGGCGTGGGCATCCGCGCCGAACTCGTACGTGTGATGTTGACTAGCCATCCGTCTCCAGCTAGCTCACAGATGCTGGCACGCGCCGTCGGCTACTCCAAGCGAAACGTGCACGACGCGCTTGCCGGGCTGGTCTCGGCACAGGTTCTCATGTCCTTTCCAATCGATGGGGAGCAGCGCTACGCAATCAATAACGAGATCTGGGCGGCCTCCTCCAGCGCGACCCTGCAGCGCTCCCCGTCCATCGCGACTGGCCGCAGCTACTGGGGGCTCTGCGTTTGATTGTGCGCTGGCGCGCAGAGGAAGAGCAATTGAGAGCCTCGAAATACATGAGGCAAAGCGGTACTCGGCAGCTATTGGTTCGGATCAGTAGCGATCTGGCGTTTGCGGGAATAGAGGTCCGCCAGGGCGTCAAGGCCGAGCAGGCGCCAGCTGAAATTGACCGAGTTCTCGACTCGATCCTTCATCGCCTGAATCCGGACTACGTCGACCGCTAGTTGGTTCAGCTAGGGGCAAGATTGGCCGATCCGGCTCGCGTCCAACGGTTGCGCGGCTCATGGGAACCGCTGGCCGTGAAGCGCCCTGATGCGTTCCCAGGCCGGGTCGTGTTTCGAGAGTCGTCCCGCGCACCCCGTTTTTGCCGGATGGGGCCATTGTTCGAACCCTCGATGATGAATTCGAGCTTCGTCCCGCGATCTCCGCCCCGGAGTTATGCCGATGTGGTCGATTTTGCCGATCGAACTTTCGGAATGCTCGTCTGGATGCCTTGATAGGAATTGCGCCCGTGGAGTCGGGCTCGATTGATGGGTCGCTAGTCGGCTGGGAGGATGTCGCTGATACTGCCGAATGGGAAGGCCTCTTGCTCGGCAACGGTTTGAGCGTCAACGTGTGGCCGAACTTCGTCTACGATTCACTCTTCGATCACGCGCAGGATGGCGGCGGTCTCACGGTCGAGGATCGCGCCTTGTTCCAGGACACCCCGAACTTCGAGCGCGTTCTCGCTGATCTCAACGTAGCGATCAGGACATGCGACGTCGTAGGCATCGACACGTCCCGGCTCTATGCCCGGTATCGCAGCATCCAGCTCGCTCTCGGCCATGCGATCCGGGAGGTCCACCTGCAGAGATCCCAGGTTCCGGACGCGACTCTCGAAACGATTCGTGATGTGCTCGAGAAGTTCGAGTGGGTATTTTCGACCTCATACGACTTGCTCGTCTATTGGGCGATGAGCTACAGAGGCCATTTCAAGCCTTTTGTGGATTGTTTCTGGGGTAAGCGCTGCGAGTTCGACCCAAACAGGGCGGATGTCCTTGTGGGGCAGGTGCCGGTCTATTTCCTCCATGGCGCGCTGCACCTTGTGGTTGGAGGCTCCGGGATCACCTGGAAGCTGAGGAACACTCAGATCCGAACGCTGCTCGATCAGTTCGGACAGCCTATAGAAGGAGATCCGCAGGCTCGTGCTCTACTCGTCACCGAGGGATCTTCGCAGGACAAGTTGCGCGCCATCGAGGGCAATGACTATCTGGCCCACGCCCTGGATCGTCTACGGGAGTGCGAGCTTCCGATGGTGGTCTTCGGAAGCAGCCTGAGCGAGCAAGACCGGCATCTTGCCGATGCCCTCAACGAGCACCCCGAGCGTCCGATAGCTGTCTCGATGCGCCCTGGACCGAAGCGTGATCTCGCTATCCGACAGGCGGACATCTATGGCCGCCTCGCAACCGAGAGCCTAATATTTTTCGATGCCACCACACAGCCCCTCGGACAATCACGTATCGCGGCGCGGTGCGACTAAAGTTCGGATACCGTCCGCAGATCCCCCTACCCTTGTGCTGCGATCCAAGTTCTCAAGAGGATGTCGAGATGATTGGCAAGAGATACGTACAACCAAGTAAGAACGATGGTGGCTGGGAGATCGTGAAGGAGGGTCATCGTCGCGCCACCGCCCACGCCGCCACACAGAAGCAGGCAGTCGCTCAGGCGCGCACGCTAGCTCGCCGAGAGGGCGGGGGTGAGGTCCGCATCAGGGACCGAACCGGAAAGATCTCCGACACGGTTGTTGTACGAAATCCAGCACGCGTTCGCTCCGGCCGTTAGTCGTTCCTCTCTGTCCAAATTTAGCCGCATCTCGCGGGGTTGCGGAAGCAGTCTCAACGTAGCTGCTTGGTGCGCTTGACAGATGCTATGCCGACAGTTTGGCGAGCGATCAAGTTGGCGGCCCACTTGTGGATCGCCCCGGTGGCCCGTCTCTGCGCTTGCCTCCCGGCTGGCTCCATGAGAAGCTGAACCAAGGTCTTGAGCTGGGTCTCTCTGTTTGCAACCCGTCCCGAACTCCCCGTTAGCCCGATATTTTTATGGCCAGCGTGATTGGTGTCGTCGGCACAGGCAGAGCAACGAGTGTCGCTCACACGGCCAGAATTGTGAATCCGGGTCCGAGCAGCGCTCGCATGTCGTCTGGGTCCGATGTAGCAATCGCGTCGCCGCGCTGGCGGACGCCAGTCGCTATGCATGCGTCGATGGTTGCGGCTCCCGGGATGGTTCGACGCAAGCTGCCGGCAGCGCGTGCCAGACGCTCGTCAACGGTCTCGATCGAGCATGCCTTGAGCAGGCGAGCGACACGCGCGTCCTTGGCATCGCCACGCCAAACCTCCGCGAGTGCGATTGCCGGGATAGTGGGCACGAAGCCACGCGCGTATGCGACTGTGAGAATCTCGCGTATGCGCTCCTCGCCCCGCTCGTAGGCGATCAGCGCACCAGCGTCCAGCGTTATGCCGGCCACTGGGCAGCGATCTCGGTGCTCACCTCGGCTGACACTGCACCAAGCAGGGCATCGTCTTCGGCTAGAAGCTCATGCCCGCGTGCGATTTGAAGCTCGTGCAGCAGCGCTGCATTGACGAACGCCGATAGGTTCCCGCCCGACTTGGAAAGGCGCTGCTCGGCCTCCGCCAGGACCGACTCATCGAACGAGATTGATCGCTTCTGACTCGCCATGTGATTTTATCCTACCACGGTAGGACGACTCTCTTGAGGCACGCTGGGACGCCGAGGCGCTGGACATGCAGCTCTCGGATGCGCTGCCAGACAGGGGTATGTTTCGAGAATTGTCCCGCGCACCCCGTCGCCGTGATTTTTCGCTTGTTCTTGGCTCTATGAAGCCAAAAACGAGTGAGCGACCGGACATAGGTGTTTCGCGCTTGTGCGAACCCCAAGCGCTCCCCTTGAGCGCCCGCAAGGAGTGGGGCGCCTATCAGCCGACGAGCAGAGCCGTCGCCCATGCGACGGCGTCGGAGGCCGTCGAGAAGGCCGCATCACGATCAGGGGGCTCCAGCATCTCGTAGCGCAGCTGTGCCGCCCACGGTGTCAGCCAACGCGCCTCCTCAATGGAGCCAGGGACGGGAACATCGTTGTCGGTGGGGATGTCCACCAACTCACGGAGATCGTGAGAGCGGGGAAAATCGACATCTGCCAGCACGAGCGCGACCTTCAGGGCCTTCTCGACGGCCTGCTGGCGTGAAATCTGCCATCGTCTCGCATGTCCTCCGCGGCCAGACTCGGCCCTCCCGGAGGGCGTGATGGACCATCGTCCCGCGAACCTTCGCCCGCGGGGTCTTGAACCACCAGCGCCGCGCGCGTTCGTCCTCGTAGTCGATGTCCGCGTCCAGAGTGCGCCTTCAAGGAATGGACACCGGCGCGGTCATCGTCTCAACACTATCGAGTCCACCGCAGGAGGGGAGGGTTGCAGACATCTGGTCGGGCAGGACGGAGAGGACAGATTGCAAACCATCGAGCCAAGCTCGATGTCTTGGTCGATCTGCTCATGGAGCCCTGTCAAGGCCGGTCCAAAAGTCACCCCCTTTCGCCGGTTGAAAAGTCACCCCCTGTTTGTGTGTGGGGCTGATCAACGCAGCGTGCCCTTAGGCGCAGTAGCCGAGGCTCAGTCGTGTCTGGAGGGGCGCCCGAGGTCCTTGTCGCGCAGGCGGTAGCTGTCTCCCTTCAGCGAGAGGATCTCGGCGTG
>DATCEK010000133.1:0-4964 GCA_036510155.1 Solirubrobacteraceae bacterium
CGTCGACCACCGCCTTCCTCCCGTCCGATTTCCAATGACATCGAACGAGCGTCACGACCCAGCCGGACACCCCGACCGCCACGCCGAAACGGCCTAGTTTTCAAGCGGCGCAGGTGGCCCAGTATTCACCCGGCGCCCACACCTGGGTCGGATGGCGACCACTCGGCATCCTGCGTGGCCAGACGCGAGAGACCACCACGCAAGTCGCGAACTTCAACGTGCAGCACATCCGGATAGGCGATACGCGCGTCGACTATCGACCCGCGCAGAGAGCGCAGTACGTTCGCGGGTGAGACATCTAGGGCTACGACGGCTGCCATCGGTCTTTGCATTGTCGCAGCCAAGCCACCAAGTTCACCGTAGGTCATGTCAGCTTGGACGGGCCAGACGCGTTCTCATCCAGGAGGGCGTCGCTCGCTTCGTAAAACTCACTTGCGGTCAAAACCAACTCACGATGTGCGGCCCACTGATTGCCTCGCTACTCGCCCGCCAAGTCAAGAAGGGCTTCCTTGGCTTCGGCTGGCGTGATATAGAAACTCTCTTCGCTTATTTACCCAGTTCACCCGATGACTAGCAAGGCTCTGTCCGGGCCATCGCTAGGAGGAATTAGCGAAACTTCGGAAGCTAGCTCTCGGCTGATCCTACCCAGCCGGTGACGGAGACCCGAAGAGCCGGTAGTAGGTGGCCGATAATCGGCTTCTTGTCGGCTCCCGCGAAACGCTACTCGCCGGGCTCTCAGCACGGGGCTTATGGTCGCCGCGCACGTGCAAGCATCATGAACGGTGCTGGCATCGTACCCCTTGTCCATCCCCGCACGTCTCGCGATGGCGAGCTTTGGAGGACAGAAGCGGCAGGCTACCAGGCACCTGACGGTACAAATAGAACACGAACAGAACATAGAGAGCATATATCGGTTCGGTACTCAAACCTATTCTCGCTCAAATACAGGAGACTCTCGGTATCGGGGAGACAAGATTTGAACCTGCGACCGCCCGGCCCCCAGCCTGAGGGGTGGAGTATCGCTCAGGCGATGGAGCCCGTGTTTACTGGGTTTTGTGCTTCTGAGTTTGCCTGGGTTTCGCTGAATTTGTTCCCCAAATTGTTCCCCAAACGCATGTTCGCATGGGTCTCGCCGACGCCACGCTCGGCCTCGACCCTCCATATCCAAGACATGAGATGATGCAACCATGCAGGACGGCGAGGAGACCTCGGGGCTCGTCGAGAAGCTGGGGCAGCAGCTGATCGAGCGCTTCACGGTCCAGCGGTGGACTGTCGTAGCTGAAGCCCCGATCCCACAAACCGGCATCGGCGGATTCACCCTCCACCTCGACGATGACTTCTCCGCCATCGCTAGCTTCGCGTGGCGGCCTGAGACGTTGCGCCCCGCAGACGACTCTGATCGTCCGGTCGCGCGAAAATCACGGCGACCATTGGGGCGCTCAGCAGGGAGTTTGGACGCTTCGGGGCTGATCGTCGAAGGTGCACTCGGCGTTGTATGCAGACCGGTCGAAAGGTTCCTGTCAGCCTTCGTTGGGACGGGCATCTGCGGAGTGCTTCTGAACAGCCCGACGATCTCCGTGACAGTGCACTGCTCCCCAGAAGTCCACCAAGCGGCAGATCAATTGGCCACTTTTGCCCTCGACCAAGCGGTGCCGCTGGCCGAACGCTATGCCGACCTCAACACTCTTGTCGAGGTGCTGGGCCAGCACCTCGCCGTGCCGTTCATCGGCGAAGGGTCCCTAGGATTCATATCCCAGGAAGCCGAGCCCGGAGCGACCTATCCGCCGCTCGCTGAAGATGAAGCGGAGTTCGTTCCCACGCTGCTCGCTCTCGCGGGACACCACGACGACGCCCGACAGATGCTGGCCAGGTACGTGCCGTCAGACGGTGTGCCGCGCCATGCACAAGATGACGAGCGCCGTCGACACCGACGCTTTGCCCGACAGCTAACCCGCTGGCTTGACGCCAGCGGTGAACTCGCGGTTCCGACCACGCCAGCCGAATGGCGCCCTTCGCTCAGCAGCCTCAAATCGATACCCGCGCCGAGCTTCGCAGAGGCATTCGAGAAGGGACGTAGCGAGAGTCGTGCCCGTAAAGAAGCCATCGATGCCGTACGCGCTGTTAGCCGGGACAAGACCCGTGATGAGATCAAGACGCTGCTGGAGCGGGAACTTGACAGGCAGGACCTGACGACGGAGCCCTTGCTGGTGGAGCGCCAAGTCGACATCGTTATGGCCGACCGCGAGCCCTTCGGCAAGACACGCCTCCTCCCTCCGCACACTGAAGGAGTTCAGGGCCGACTCCAAGGGCTCACCGACGAGAAGACGCAGCATCTTCGAGCAGCTCAACGAGGAGCCCGACGTTGAGCCGGACCACGAGCCTGAGTGGCTCGCACCGCCTGACCGAGCCGCCTACAGGGTATGGAGCGTCGCTCCGCAATGGACAGCCGTCGCGCTCGATCCGAACTCTCGATCGTGGCTCGATAAGGTCGTGCAGAGCGACCCAGATCGTCATGCTGGGAGTCGTGAAGTGGAGGCATGGCTCACCTGGGGCGCTGAGCCGCACGTCGCATACTCCCCTATTGCGGTGCACATCGGCGCTGAACGGGTCGGGGTACTCGACCCGGACGCTACGGAAAATTTCCGCCCCGTGATGGAGGCAGCCGCAGAACGCGAAGAGGATCCGTGCGGACGCGCTCGCCTCACCAGGCTGCCCGGCCAGACGCCCTACGTGCTGGAGGTTGCTCTTCCCCACGTGGCAGCCTCAGCCTCGTCAACCGTGTGACCTCACAGTCATGCTCCATCGAGTCGCCAACGGCCGTCCTCGATCTCGCTGATATCGGGTGCACCGTAGAGCCTGCTGCCGAGACGCTCCATCACGAGGTCGGCTGCGACGGCAACGCTGTATTGGTGAAGCGGTTCGGCAGTTAGCTGATCCAGGTCGGCGGCGAAGTCAGGATTCTCGAGCTTGTCGGCGAGATTCGCGCAAAACTCGCGGTAGTTGAACAGGCCCTCTCCCATGTAGTGCACGAGGCCATCGATCACCAGCTGCTCGTTGAGGTTCAGGTCGTTGAGGACGTGCCATAGATCGAATAGGTCACGGCCCTTGCGGCGCTGGTAGAGCGCGCGGAGCTTTGTGGCCATCAGCTCCTCGATCTTGAAGGTGCACACGCTCGCTTCGCCTGACCACCAACGAGAATCCACCACGTACGGCAGCGCGATACGCGGCAGGAATGAGTCGGTCTCCACGATGTTCGTCTCGATCTTGACCCTTATGCGTCCCGGTCCGCCGGTTGCCTGCGCCTCGAAGACGATGTGAACCATCTGGCCGCTTTGGGTTGTGCCGTGCTCCACGAGCCCAACACGCAGAGCGACTTCTCGCAGGGCTGTGAGGTAGGGCTTGATGCCCGAGCGCGTACGTCGGACATAGTCGAGGTCTTCGGAGTAGCGCAGCGGCAAGGGAAGATGCAGCTTGTTCAGGCAGGTCCCGCCCCGAAGCGCAAGCTCACCGCCGAGCAGCTCGTGCCCGGCGATCTCGACGATCAGCCGCGAGAGCACGAGGTCCTGCTCGATCTGGATTTGCGTGGGCCACGGCGCGCGGGAGATCCACTCGTTCAGGTATGCCTGCGCGATCACAGGTCGGGCTCCACCGCGACGTTCACACGAACCCTCCACGCGGGATCGGCGCGTCCCCGCCTCGGACCCGATGCCACGAGCAGGTCGGGCTCGCCTTGATCCAGCCGCGCCGCCAAGCGCAGCGGGCCGAGATCCTGGCAGGTTCCGTAGCGCTCCACCAGCCATCCGGTGCGCCGGGCAAGCGCACGACCGTGGCGTGCGGCCAGAGTCGCGAGCGCTGAACCGTCAAGCTCGCCGATCTCAGCGAGGATCGTCGCAACGTTGCTGATCCCGCCACTCGCCCGAGGCTCGCGGATGAGGTCGGCGACGGTCGCCTCACGCGAGGACACGGGGATCGAGCCCGTGTGCACGCCCACCAGCTCCGTCGGCGTGTCGATCGTATGCATGCTCGTGTAGAAGGACAAGCGCACGCGCCCGATCGCCCGGTCAAGCACTCTCGCGTCGGCCATCGCCTGGAAGACCTGCGGCGCCTGGTGAGAAGCCCCGTGATACGTCGCGGCTGAGAGCAGCGCAACGTAGTAGCGGTGCCCGAGATGGCACATAAGATCGTCGATGAACCAGTCGGCCGGGACCACGCCCCAGGAGCGATACTCCGGCGGGACCACCACGTAGAGGCCTCGCGTCGGCGAGAAGACCCGCCTCCGTCTGCGCAGGCGCTGCAGGCCGCTCGTGACCGCCGCGTAGCTCAGGCCCGTCAGCTCCCCGATTTCCTCAAGCGACGCGCTGTAGCGTCCACGCGAGATCAAAAGGTCCGGTAGGTCATGAATCGAGATACTATCTATGGTCTGCATATGTATCAATATAGCGTATATTGATGATTACATGCAGATACATACATCTTTCTTTGTATGCGATTGCATCAATAACTTACGAAACGCCGTGCTGATGCAGATATGGTTCGTTGCCCGGTCTTCGTGGGCGTCACATGTTCCTCAGAGGTTCTACGGCTACAAGACCCCACCCTGAACACGACCAGGCCCGCTCGACCGCGGAAGCATGAACAGTTGCTCGGCGGCTCGTCGATGCTCGAACCCCGGCCGCCTGGCTTGATCGATGCTTCGTTCGACAACATTTCCTGAAGATTTGTTCCCCAATTGTTCCCCAGCGAGCAAAAAGACCGCCCGTGCCCAACCCCAAAACCGTAAGCGTTTAGTTGGTCGGCGCGCTCACGTGAGCAGTGGTACTGGGTCGCCGGGGAGTGTCAGATTAACGGTGGATGTGCTTGGTGGTTTTAGTTGATTCTTCCTTCGAACGCTATCGCGAATGCGTTTAGTGCGGGCTTCCATCTCATTGCCCAGCGTGCTCTGCCTCGCCCGGTGGGGTCCAGCG
>DATCEK010000134.1:0-10171 GCA_036510155.1 Solirubrobacteraceae bacterium
CGACAGCTACCGCCTACGCGGCAAGGACCTCGGCCCCCGACCCTCACCATCAAAAGACCCAGAGCCCGACCGGCCGATCAACCCTAAAGTGGCCTAACTTTCAACCGGCAGACCTGGCCAACTTTTCAACCGGCCTTGACAAAGCCAACCAATCGTTCCTGCCACGAGCTTCCGATCATCCTGGTCGATGCACATAGCACGTAGTCGACGTACGCTGAACAGCATCTCGTTCGCGAGCATCCAGTCGAGTACCTCATCGAACAACCGTGGGGCTCGACGGCCGATCTCAAGCGTGAAGACGATCAACGCCTCAGGATCCTGTGCCCACGGACTGACGCGATTAGGCTCCGTGAATACGCCCATCTGCGCCACTCGTCCCATGCGAATGAGACAAGCTGCTCCGTAAGCAGCTCTGTACTCCTAAGCCGGCTCACGTCTGACTCCAAAATGAGCAAGGACTTCTTCGAGAACTTCGCGGTACCCAGCCGATGTGTCATGGGTTTCGCTCCACTCAGCCGCCTCGAGCAGCTCCGCTTCCGTAGGCGACAAAGCCTGTAGGTCATCCAAGTGCCTGCCGCCGCCTCGGTCTACGACTGCGTAGAGCTTGAAGTGGATTTGGTCGAGCCGCGAGGCGAAAACCACGTCAAGGGCTGTGCCATAGGCGTGCCTTTCCCCACGAGCGAGGAATCCCGGAGGCAGCCCGAAGTCGAGGAGCGAAGTGGGTCCGGAATTCAGCCAGCTTTCGCGGAGGCCGAAGTCATCCGCTACGAGCTTGACGGCTGCCAGCAGCCCGTCGGGCAGAGGCTCCGCCGAGACGAGCTCCTCATCCTGCAGCAGTGCGACCACATCTACGTCTCTAGTCGTTCGAGACACGAACCCAAGCGCAATGCCCCGACGACCACGATCGTGTGCCCCTCGCCGCGAGCAGCGAGCTGCTCCGAAAGCGCAACAAAGAGTTGCTCCGCATGTTTAGCATCCCTAATCGAGACCTCAGACATCACAGATCAAGATGTTAGACATCCCAGCAGCGTCCGGCTGATAGCCACTACCGGCGGCACTTCGCGCTGCTACAGCGAGCGCACCTGCCTCCTAGGAACGCCAGCGAAAACGGGGAGATCGGGACAGATTGCAAACCATCGAGCCAAACTCGATGCCTTGGTCGATCTGCTCATGGAGCCCGCCGGTCGGCAGGCACGACGGCGAGCGGCAGGGGCACTTAGGCTACCTTGAGATACTGCGCAAGGCCTTACGGGATCAGTGACGAAGCCGTTTCGTGATCGCGCGCTACGGAAGGATCTCAGCGCGAAAGCTGCTGAGATGGAGCACACCTGCCTGGGGACCTGTCGTATCGAGCAGCGCCACGATTGCATCCCAATGGTCGAGCAGGCAGCGAAGCTTCTGCCACTGGCTGTATTGGGCGTCGCCGAATGCGAAGACGTGCGCCGCGTTGTCAACGACTGCCTGTCGCTCAGCAGTCACGATTCCCTGCTGGAGCCTCTGGCGTATGCCGAGGATCGCGGCGTCTTGGGTGAGAATCGCCATGCCGCGCGACGCTATGTCTGCGATCCACCACTCATCGCCTTTTTGGGGGCGCTGCATCTCGGGGTGTATATCGTGCTGAAAGCGCGCCAAATCACCCCGTGATTTCGCGTGAAGCGGTTGATCGTGTCGGTCAGGGCACGACCGACTGAGTTCTCGACGTAGAGGTCGCGGATCACGCGGCCAGGATCGCCGCTACCACCTCGGCCTCTGTGGCGCCTGTGTCGCGCTCGATTTCGTTGTTTGAGTAACCCTCGCGATGGCGCGTCGCGATCGCATCTAGACGCACGCCGGTTCTGGCGGTGATCGCGTGTCCGCCGGCGACCTGTGTGTCGACGACCAATGGCACAGCCCTGGTCTTGAACCACCAGCGCCGCGCGCGTTCGTCCTCGTAGTCGATGTCCCGCGTCCAGAGTGCGCCTTCAATGAGCTTCTCTGCGGTTAGCTGCCCGCCTCGAGACGCGTTGAGGAGCATTGCGCCGTCGTCGGTCTCGATGAACTTCGTGAGCAGATCGCCTCCGTATACGTGGAACTGCCTGGTCATTAGCGGACGCTGCTCGCCGAGCTCTTTGCCTACGTACTCGAGAGCGCGTCGAATAGCTTGAAGCGCTGCGTCGCCCCGGTACATAGAGAGGGTCTTGAGTTCGAGCAGGTTGAGGAAGGACAGCGCGAGCCCACCTTTGACTCCGTCTGCCGGGATCAGCGGCTCGTCGCGGCGTGGCTGCCCCTTGTAGAGGCGTTCGTGACCGAAGCTCCACCGGCTGACCGTCTCGGGGCGTCGCCCAACGAGCGTGGCAGCCTCGCTGATCGTGTACCTGGGAGTCAGAGCGCGTTGTTCGATGCGAGCATCCATGCGCTTAGCGTAGTCCACCCGTCGGCACTGCAACCGCTCGCGCTGAGGCGGCTCGTAAGAGCGATGCCTCCGTCCGCCGCGTTGGCTGGCTCGTCTCGGTCCTCGCTCCTTGCACTGATATGTAGAATCGTCGCAGGCTGCAACGCTGGCGTCTGTTTTTCCCTGGCGATTCGCTTGGGCTATCGAACCTCTCGCTTTTACCCGCCGCCCGCGCCCGGAGGAATTCAATCGCTGGCCGTAGGAGAAGAAGGTAGATTCGCCGGTGTTGCAGCCAACGACTGACATCCCGGTCCTCCTGACCCGTGCCGATGTGGCCAGGCACGTCGGCACATCGCTGCGTCTTTTGACCTGGTGGATCTGGGCCTACGATGAGGACAAGCGCTACTACGAGTTTGAGGTCGACCGGCGCACGGGTGGCACTCCGCGCATCATCAGCGCCCCGATCAAGCCGATCAAGGACTTCCAGCGTGCTTTGTTGCCGATGCTCGACGGTGCCTACTCGCCGCGCCCGCACGTCCACGGTTTCACACTCGGCCGCAGTCCCCAGACAAACGCCGCAATCCACCGTGGGCAGCGCTGGATCCTTCGAATCGATCTCAAGGACTTTTTTCCGACCGTGCACTTCGGTCGCGTCCGCGGAGTCTTCCGGGCTCACCCCTTCGACTTCCCGGAGGAAGCTGCGACTGCGTTGGCGCAGATCTGCTGCCATCGTGGCGTGTTGCCGCAGGGCGCACCAACCTCGCCAGTGATCTCCAACCTGGTCTGTCGCTCCCTCGATTCCGAGCTCAGCCGCCTCGCTAAATCGGCGCACTGCCACTACACGAGATACGCCGATGACATCTGCTTTTCCTCGGGACAACGCGTGTTCCCCGGTGCGCTGGCGAGCATCGTGAACCAGCGACCGGTGTTGCACCCTGACCTCCGGCGGGTGATCGAGAGCAAAAACTTCGCGATCAACGAAGACAAGACCCGGCTGATGAGATGGAGCCAACGCCAACGGGTCACCGGCATCATCGTCAACCAGCGCCTGAACGTTCCGCGCGAGTACCGACGGCACATTCGGGCGGTCCTGCATATCTGGGATAAGTACGGAGAAGCCGATGCCATGGCGGCGTTCGCGAGGGCCACGATCCGCAACTGGCCACCTGAGAAGCCGCCGGCTAAGTTTCCGCTCTTGGTTCGTGGCCAGTTGCAGTACCTCGGTTCTGTGCGCGGCTACGACGGCGTCTACCAACGGCTTGCCGCCGAGCTCGCGGCCTTGGATCCGACCTTCACAGCCACCGCGCCGATGGTGCCCGCGCCGGGCCCTGTCACGTTCGCGACCGAGGGGCCGAGCGATCCCCTCCACCTCGAGGCGGCCACACAGTCCTTTCGGGCGGGCGGCGGATTCGCAGAGCTTGACCTCCGGCGTGTCACTCACAAGCCGCCGAAAAACGACGACCAGCTGTGGAAGTGGCTCCAGAAGGAAAAGGACGTTCCCCACCCGTTCCCGCAAGTGGGTGTGTTCGACGCCGACACTGGCTATGCATCGAAGCTGGGGGCAAAAGGCTGGGAGCACCTCGGCAACGGTGTCGTCGCGGTCGCGCTCGTTGCTGCTCCCTGGCTCTCCGCGGGCCAACGCGTCTGCATCGAGATGCTCTACCCGCCGTCGGTTCTCGCCAGCTTCGACAACGAAGGCCGACGCCTGTGGCTGCGAAGCGACTTCGATGAGGCGGGCCTCAGCCACGACGGTTGCTACCAGATGCAATATCCGCGGAACAAGACCACGCTGGTGGTCGAGAAGGTGCATCCGGTTGGGGACACCGAACGCTCGGTCGGCCTGTCGAAGGTCGCGTTTGCGGACGCCGTGTGGCGCGGGCAGCCCCCCTTTGACCACGTGGACTTTGAGGGCTTTCGCCCTACGCTCGAGCGATTTTGGCGCGCGGTCGCTACAGCGCAGACCTGGTGCACTGAGCTCAGAAATGCCCCATAAAACGGCCCTTCTGGCGAAAACGGAGAGGGAGGGATTCGAACCCTCGATGGAGTTTAACCCCCATACTCGCTTAGCAGGCGAGTGCCTTCAGCCACTCGGCCACCTCTCCCGGAACTGCGGGAGCCAAGTTTAGAGCCTGCCGACCCCCGCCGGTTGTCCCACCGCTGCCGCGCTTTGGGGCCGCCCGTCCGAACCCGTTGCGATTGCCTTTCCGGGCCGGAGCGTTTACCTCCGCTATGCCTCGTCCAACCGGCGTCCGAAGCGGACTGCGCCCAGGGCATCCAGCGTCCCCCACGCGCCCAGCGACAAGCTTCTAGTGTTTGTGCTGACGACGCTTGTGCTTTTTGGGCTTGGCGGCGCGCACGATCGTGATCGACGTCGTACTCGTGTTGTTTTGCTCGTCGAAGGCCTTGGCGGTCAGGGTGTGCCTGCCGGGCTTTAGCAGGCGCGCTCCGTACCAGACCATGTGGCCGCTCAGCGTTGGCAGCCCACCGTGGACAAAGAAGCTGCGGATGACGTGACCTTCGTCGTAGAGCGAGATTTGGTAGACCTTCGCGCTGTCACTCGCGGTCACCGAGATCGGTAGCGTGTTGCTGTAGCGGACCCCCGGCTTCGGGCTCGTCAGCTTGACCGTCGGACCCTGCTGAGCACCACACTGTTCGGTCAGACTATCCCCAGTGCGGTCGTATTCAGCCAACGCCCCATAGGCTGGCTTGGGTTGCAGGCTCGGGTCGAGCAGGCCGTAGCTGTTTCGCGGAGTGCCGAACGGTTCGGTGTCCTGCAGACCGAACCAGATGCCTACCTGCACGTAGGGATCCTGGGCGAGGCAGTGATAGGCCTGCAGTAGGAATCTGGCCTGTTGTTGCGGGGTCACGCCGGCCAGCTTTTGGCCGGCCCACGCGCCCGAATCGCAGACGTTGGTGTCTGTGCTCCAGCCGAGCTCGGTCATCCAGATCGGGCTCCCGTCGCCATGGGCGAGCATCACTTCGTGCACCGTCCTGTAGCCCAGGAACGACCAGCGGCTGATGCGCGGGTCGGTCTGGCCATTGCGCAGGATTTCATACGGTGACTCGACGTCGCAGATCGTGTCGGTGTGGACCGCCACCGCGTCGAAGGAGCCCTTTGCCCCGTCGGCATAGAGCTGGGAGAGGAATTCGTAGTCGTTGCCGGTCAACCCACCAAGCACCACGGTCGCTTTCGGTTCCGCGGACTTGATCGCCGGGTAGGCAGCCTTCAAGAGGGCTGTGTAGGCCGCTGGATCGGGGCCGCTGGCCCACCAAAGAGAGGCGTCCTCCTCATTCCATATCTCCCACGCGGCCACGCGCCCGGTGAAGCGTTTTGCGAGCGTTCCGGCAAAGCGGGCATAGTCGGCCGGGTCGCTCGGCGGCATCGCCGGATTGCTCGAGCCGGTCTCCCACTGTGGCGTGTTGACCACGTCGACGATCACCTTCGTGCCCTTGGGGAGCGCCGCCAAACCCTGTTCCAGGCTCACGATCTCCGGTTCGTTGAGGTGGCCCCGATTCGGTTCGAAAATGTTCCAGGCGGCAAACACCCGCACCCAGCCGACACCGAGGCCGGCGGCTTGGTGCACGCTCTGCATGGAGAGCCCTTCGGGCCCGTTGATGACCACGCCCGTTTCGACCGCCTGCGCCGGAGCGCCGGCAAGCGCGAGCATCAGCGCCACAACGGCGCCAGGGATGGTAATCAGGCGAAGCAACCTCACACCCACACTAGTCGTCCAGATGTCGGTAGCCCTCGACAGACAAGCGTCACAATCGATCGTTTGTCGAATCCTTCGAGCGTTCATGTCGAAGAGGGCCGTGGGACCTCGCACTTGCTTGCGCCTAGCCAACCCGTGCGCGGCCAACACTCGACAACAGCCGGCGGGCTCATACGCCACACATACTGCTTGACCGCGAGAATCCAACCGGCCGGGGCGATCGTCATGGCATGGCTCGAATCTTGATCAGTGAGCCCCGCGAGGACGTCAAGCGCCTGATGGAGCGCATGCTCCTGCGCCTGGGCCACGAGCCCATCGCGACCACGGTGCCCGACGCCGAGCAGCTCGCCGGTGCCGATGCCCTCATAGTCGAGCCGCTGGACCCAGTTGGCGCGGTGCTTGCTCAGGCGGCGTCCATGGCCCGTCCTTCGCTGCCCTTGATCTGCGCAAGCGTCGCCCAACCGGGGCCTGAGTTTGTCGAGCTGGGCGTCGCCTTCAGCGCCTGCCTGATCAAGCCCTTCACCACCGGCCAGCTCGAGGTGGTGCTCGAGCGAGCGCTGACCGCTTCCCGACGATCAAGAGGCGATTACCTCACCGTAGATCGCCCGCCCACCCCCTACGAGCTCACCTCGCGCCCACGCCTCCGAGAAGCACCGCCCCTTTCCGCGTCGGAGACAACCCCAATCGGCACACCTCTCGCAGAGGCCAGCGGTACGCCACCAGCAGTCCGGCGGCGGGTGCTGCTCGTCGACGGCGATCCGGACGTTCGCACGGCCGCCTGCGCCAGCCTCGAGCAGGCCGGCGGCTGGCTGGTGATACCTGCCGAATCGGGAGAGGCAGCGCTTGACAGCCTCCCGAGGTCCGGCCCCCTCGACGCGGTCCTGCTGGACGTCTCGATGCCGGGACTGGGGCGGTCCCGCGACGCTCGAGGCCTTGCGTGAATGCGGGCTTCCAGAAGAGGTGCCAATCCTCTTCCTCAGCAGCAAGGCACAGGACAGCGAGCGTCAAGCACTCATCTTCCTCGGCGGCACAGGGGTTCTTGCCAAGCCCATCGACCCACCCTCGTTCCCCGGCGAAGTCGCGCGGATACTCACGGACGCCTCATCAGAGAACCGCGACGGAGGATCCAGCTAACCTTTTTGGCCCCGGAGGGGTGGCAGAGCGGTTGAATGCGGCGGTCTTGAAAATCCACCGGGCCTCAAATCGCGCCTCGCAGCAGAATGTCGATTTCTTGGCTCTACTGAGCCGTTTTCGCATGGTTGAGCGGGATTCATCGGGACGGGCACCGCGTAGGCGAGTCGCTCTTAAGCCGCTATAGACCGCTAGAAACCGCTAGATCCGCGCTTGGACTGGCGCGAGTTTGGCGCGAGCGGGTTGTGGTTACCGCCGTGACCGGAGCGGTACTCTAGATCGTGTATGAGATACCGCTTTTTACGGTATCTTGTACAAATCATGCCTGGGCGTGTCTACACCGAGCTGCTTGATCTGGCGCAGGACCATCACGGGTATCTGCGTGTCGAGGACGTGCGCGACGCGGGCTTCGACCCTAAGCGCCTGGTCGACTATGAGCGACGCGGCGTGGCTGAGCGTGTGGCCTATGGCGTCTACCGGATGAAGGCGATCCCACCGGACGATCTGGATGAGTACATGCGCGCGGCGCTATGGCCGATGGGCGCCGGGCTGCTCTCGCACGAGACGGCGCTCGACCTGTATGAGCTGTGCGACGTGAACCCTGCTGGCATCGACGTGACGGTTCCGAACAACTATCGGACTCACCGACCGGTGCCGGTGTTGTACCGGCTGCATCCTCGTAGCCTGGCGAGCGAGGAGACCGGGCGACTGCGGGGGCTGCCGATCGTGACACCGCTGAGAGCGGTCCTCGACGGGATCGAGACTCATATGCGCCGCGAGCTGATCGAGCAGGCCATCCAGACTGCCGAGCAACAGAGCCTCATCACACCCGACGGCGTAGCTCGGGCGCGGAACACCCTCGCCGAGCGTCACCTGGAGGTTTCCCGTGGAGGGTAGACGCTATGACATTCCGCCGAAGAATAGGCGTGCGCTGGAGCAGCGTCTGCGCAATGTCATCGCCGACACAGAGCTTCAACAGCGCGCACGCCGACAGCTCGGCTACGTCGCCCTCGCCGCGACACTCATGCGCCATGCACGCGACGGACACGACGAGCCCCTGTTCCTGATCAAGGGCGGTGTGGCGGTCGAGCTGCTGCTCGGACTTCGGGCGCGCGCGACGAAGGACCTCGACGCCAGCGCGCGCCTCACCGGCGAGGACATCGGCCCGCGGCTGCGGGCAGCGCTAGCTTACGGCTGGGAGGGATTCAACTTCAGGCTCACCGGGCTCCAGCAGGTACGCGACACCGCAGCCCTCCGCGGCGACGTCAAGGTCAGCTATCAGGGTGACCCTTGGAGCACCGTGCAGTTCGAGGTCTCACCGGCCGAAGGGGTCGCCGGCCACCAAATCCAGTGGACCGGGAACACGTTCGTCGATCCAGAGAGCCTGGGTCTACCGTCCCCCGGCGAGCTGCCGCTCGTCACGATCGCCTACCTCATCGCCCAGAAGCTGCACGCCTGCACCGATCACACCTACCCCGAGCGGCCAAACGACCGCTACCGCGATCTCATCGACCTGATCCTTGTGGATCGACTCATGCGCGACGAGGATCGCGCGGGAGTGCGAGAAGTGTGCGTGGAGATCTTTCGCCTACGCGGCAAGCACACCTGGCCTCCACGCATCACGGTGCTCCCCGATTGGCCGGAGGGTTATCGGACACTTGCAGGGCAACTCGGTTTCGTTCCCGCCGATGTCCACCAAGCCGCGATCGACGTCCACGAAATCATTGCGCGCATCGACGCAGCACACGCGATGACCTGACCTACACCTCACCCGCGTACTGTCGCTCTGGCGTTTTCATCGAGCCATCAGCGGACAAGTAGTAAGCGGAGGGGGAGGGATTCGAACCCTCGGACCAGGGGTTACCCGATCAACAGCTTTCAAGGCTGCCGCATTCAACCGCTCTGCCACCCCTCCTGGGCGACATCCTCAAGGCTAATAGATCAACGCCGTCGGAGGGACGCGGCTGAGCTGCCTGGCCGAGGGCTGGCGCGGTGCGCGCCGATCCCAGATAGGTCGCGAAGGAGGCCAGATGCAACATCTTTCGAGCAATCAGACTTCTCCGAGCACGACAGCGGGCCTATGGCGCATCGTCGGCTGCCTGACCCCGGAGCAGACCAAGCGGTTTGAGCGCGAGATCCAGCTAGTGGCGTCTGCGACGCTCCCGGCGCAGTCGTCTGTCCAGCCCCGCACGCGCGCCGCGGAGGGCGTACGGGTGAGGCACTCCCTGTGGTGCCCAGCCCGTCGAGATGCGGCATGTGGGTGTTCTCCGCGGTGGGAGGCGTGGGTGTACTCGCGGAAGGACAGGGGCAAGATCCGCAAGACGTTTCCCGAGCACTGGGAAGCAAAGGCATGGCGTCATAGGCAGCTTGAACTCGCGAGCGTCGAGCGACTACACGCGCCGAGCCATCATACCCTCGGCGAGACCGCGTCACTGTGGGTCAAGATGGCTCAGGAGGGGCAGCTACGTAACCGATCAGGACGCCGCTACAAGCCGAGTGCGCTACGCACGATTGAGATAGACCTGCGTCTGCGCCTGGTTCCTAGCCTGGGCACGAAGGTCATGGTGGGAGTCACCCGTGCGGACCTGCAGCACCTTGTCGGTAGGTGGCTGTCCGAAGGGTTGAGCCCGAGCAAGATCCGGTCGATCGTCAACGCTGCACGGGTGCTATGGCGAGACCTTGACCTCTTGACCGGGCCCGATGATCCGTTGCTCGTCGACCCGACGCGCGGGCTGCGTCTGCCTGCCAGCATCGGGCGACACCAACGGATCCGCTACCCCCGATGAAGCTCGCCGGCTCGTCGAGGCGCTCCAGCCGGGGGATTGCGCATTGTGGGCGACAGCGATCTCTATGCAGGGCTGCGCCACGGCGAGCTGCGCGCGTTGCAGGTACGCGACGTCGACCTCGAGCGACGCCGGATCGAAGTGCAGCGAGGCTGGGATCAGTACGAGGGCGA
>DATCEK010000135.1:0-51962 GCA_036510155.1 Solirubrobacteraceae bacterium
GAGCAGCACGAGCTGGTAATCCTCGGCCACCTCCTGGCTGTAGCGCACGCAGCGGTAGCAGAGGATGCAGCGCTCGCGGTCGATCGCGATCGTCTCCGACAGGGCAAGCGGCTTGACGAAGTGGCGCTTTTCCTCGACGAAGCGGGTCTTGCCCGGGCCCCAGCCGAAGGTGATGTCCTGCAGCGGGCACTCGCCGCCCTTGTCGCATACGGGACAGTCCAGCGGATGGTTGACGAGCAGGAACTCGACGACCGATTCCTGCGCGACTTTTACGCGTTCAGACTGGGTATGTACGACCATCCCGTCCTTGACCGGCGTGGAGCAGCCGGTCTGCAGCTTGGGAATGCCCTCGATCTCGACCAGGCACATGCGGCAGGCGCCTACGGGATTGCCGAGCTTGGGCTCGTAGCAGAAGACCGGGATCTCGACATCGCCGAGCTTGGCGGCGTCGACGAGCATCGTGTTTTCCGGCGCCTGCACCTCGCGTCCGTCGATCGTGAAGGTGATCGTCTTGGCCTCAGGCCTTGGCATCAGCCGATTGCCCCCGCTGTGAGCGCGGACTCGTGCGCGCCGCCGGCAGTCGCACTGTCGTTGCTTGCCCCCACGCCAAGGCCGTTGCGGATGCGCGCGGCCTCGATGTGCGCTTCGAACTCCTCGCGGAACTTGGCGATCAGCGAGCCGATCGGCATAGCCATCGCGTCGCCCAGCACGCATAGGCAGTTGCCGATGATGTGCTCCTGGACGGAGGCCATGATCTCGATGTCCATCGGCGTCGCCGTCCCAGCGTCGATACGTTCGAGCATCTTCACGGTCCAGTTGGTGCCCTCGCGGCAGGGCGTGCACTTGCCGCAGGACTCGTGCCTGTAGAACTTCGCGACCTTCAGTGCCACGTCGAGGATCGGGGTGGAGTCGTCCACGACAATGATCGCTCCCGAGCCGAGCATCGAGCCGGCCTTGGCCATCGCTTCGAAGTCGTAGGGGAGGTCGAGGTCCTCCTTCTTCAAGACCGGCGAGGATGAGCCGCCGGGGAA
The DNA here is from genome assembly GCA_036510155.1 of Solirubrobacteraceae bacterium. Taxonomy (GTDB): domain Bacteria; phylum Actinomycetota; class Thermoleophilia; order Solirubrobacterales; family Solirubrobacteraceae; genus Palsa-744. Next base: position 1,032 of record DATCEK010000135.1, read on the forward strand.
CCAGCACTTGACCTCGCGCCCCTCGGGCGGCCCGCCCGCAAGCCCGTAGATGATCTCGCGCGAGGGGGTGCCGAGCTCGATCTCGTAGTTGCCGGGCCTCTGCACGTGCCCGGAGACGGACACGAGCTTCGTGCCTTTGGAGGTCTCGGTGCCGAGCTTGGCGTAATCCTCGCCGCCCATCCTGATGATCGCGGGCACGGTTGCGAGCGTCTCGACGTTGTTGATCAGTGTTGGCCCCTGGTAGAGCCCTTGGTTGGCGGGGAACGGAGGCTTCAGGCGTGGGTTGCCGCGCTTGCCTTCCAAGGAGTCGAGCAGCCCGGTCTCCTCGCCGCAGATGTAGGCGCCGGCGCCGCGGTGCACGACGAGCGAGAGCGAGTGTCCCGATTTCAGGATGTCCTCGCCGACGTAGCCCGCGTCGCGAGCTTCTGCGAGTGCCGCATCGAGCACGTCGGCCTGGTGCACGTACTCGCCACGGATGTAGATGAAAGAGCGGGTGGCCCCGGCTGCGTAGGAGGCGATGATCAGCCCCTCGATCAGCATGTGCGGCGACTTCTGCATCAGTTCGCGGTCCTTGAACGTGCCGGGCTCGGACTCGTCCGCGTTGCAGACTAGGTACTTGTCGATTGTCCCTTTGGGCAGGAAGGACACCTTCTTGCCCATCGCAAAGCCGGCCCCACCACGACCGCGCAGACCCGAGGCTTCGAGCTGCGCCAGTACGTCCTCGGGCGTGGTGGCGAGTGCCTTGCGCAGCGACTCGTAGCCGCCGCGTTTGGAGTAAACGTCGAGCGTCGCCAGACCTGGCTCATCTATGTCCTTGAAGAGGAGCGCTTCGGTCACGCCACCCCACCTCCCATCGTCCCGCCTGCCGGCGGGACGGGCGGGGAATGATGGGGACCGGCTCCCTCAACCGCATGTGCAGGGAACTCGCGCGAGTTGGCGTTGGGGTCGGCCACGAGCCGCGTCGAGAGCTGCTTGCCGGGCAGCACCGGGCGACCGGCGCGCGTGTCATCGAGCAGCTGCGGTACGTCCTCAAGCGTGAGGGGCCCGACGAACACGCCATCCACAGATGCCATCGGCGCGATGTCGCAGGCGCCAAGGCATTCAAACGAGCGCACGTTGAACTCCGGATCGTCTCCGGCGGCCTCGCTGACAGCCGCGTGCAGAGCGTCGGCGCCGCGCAGCGAGCAGGAGATGTTCGTGCAGACATACACGCTGTGCTTGCCGACGGGCTCAGTCTCGAGCATGTCGTAGAAGGTGGCCACGGCGGCAAGGTAAGCGGGAGTCACGTCCATCACCTCGGCGACCTGCTCGATCGCCTCGGGCGAGCACCAGCCGTGGACGCGCTGCACGGCCTCCAAAGCCGGGAGCGCCGCCGAGCGGCTGTCGGGGTAGAGCGCCATATGCGCCTCGATGTCGGCGCGCAGCTCCGCCGGCACCTGGATCGAGTCCCCGATACTCATCGGTCGATGCCTCCGAGAATCGGGTCGAGCATCGCCAAAGTAGCGATCATGTCGGCGATGTAGGAGCCCTCGGCCATGTGCGAGAGCGCCTGCAGGTTCACGAACGAGGGGTCGCGCATGTGCACGCGCGCGGGCTTTGAGGAGCCGTCGGAGCGCACGAAGCAGGCCAGCTCGCCGCGCGGGGACTCGATCGGGTAGTAAATCTCGCCCGGCGGCACCCTGAAGCCCTCGGTTACGAGCTTGAAGTGGTGGATCAGCGCCTCCATCGAGGTGGCAAGCTCGTGGCGCGGCGGCAACGCGATCTTGCGGTCGGTCGTTATGTGCGGGCCCTCCGGCAGGCCGTCGAGCGCCTGGTCGATGATCTTGACCGACTCGTAGATTTCGGCGACACGCACGGCGAAGCGGTCGTAGTTGTCGCCGACCGTGCCGACCGGGATCTTGAAGTCGAAGTCCTCGTAGGAGCTGTATGGGGCGGCCTTGCGCAGGTCCCACGGGTTGCCGGCGGCGCGCAGCAGCGGGCCGGTGACGCCGAGACTCAGCAAAGTGTCGGCGTCGAGCGGGCAGGTGCCGCGCAGGCGCTGCAGCACGATCTGGTTGGAGTTGAGGATCGCGCCGTACTGGTCGGCCCGGGCCGGCATCACCTTGCAGAACTCGCGCGCCTTCTCGACGAAGCCGACCGGAATGTCCTCCATCACGCCGCCGACCTGGAAGTAGCGCGTGTGCATGCGTGCTCCGGAGGACATCTCGAACAGGTCGAGGATCAGCTCGCGCTCGCGCAGGCAGTACAGGAAGATCGAGACCGCGCCGAGATCCAGGGCGCTCGTGCCCAGCCAGATCAGGTGTGAGGCGATGCGGTTGAGCTCCAGGTGGATCACGCGCAGGTACTGGGCGCGCTTGGGAACCTCGACCTCCAGCAGCGTCTCCACAGCGCCGACGTAGGCCATCGAGTTGAAGTAGTAGGACAGGTAGTCCATCCGCTCGACGACCGGGATCACCTTCCAGTAGGCCTTGTCCTCGGCGGTCTTTTCGATGCCGGTGTGCACGTAGCCGATGACCGGCTTGATCGAGCGCACGACCTCGCCCTGGAGCGTCACGAGCAGACGCAGTACGCCATGCGTAGCGGGGTGGTGCGGGCCGAAGTTGAGCGTCAGCAGCTCGTCGTGGGTGTCCTCCCCCGCGGACTGAAGCGGAGAGAGCGTGATGCTCTGCTCGCGACGCCGGTACTCGGACATCTGTTGGTCGGCGACCGTCATCGCGAAATCTCCACGGCACTCAGAGTCGCTCGGGGCGGCGAGATTTTCGCGGACGTGGATCTCATCGTCTGACCCCCACGGACTCGTGTTCGCTGTGCGTGAAGATCACCGGTTCGCCGCCGACGGGGAAGTCCCGTCGCTGCGGGTGGCCCTCGTAATCCTCGGGCATCAGGATGCGGCGCATGTCCGGGTGGCCTTGAAAGAGGACCCCGAACATGTCGTAGATCTCGCGCTCCTGGTGGTCTGCCGTAGGCCAGCCCTTGCCGTCCTCGCCGTCGGGTGTGACCGAGTCGAGCTCTGCGGCCTCGGTCGACACGCGCAGGACAACGGTCACGCGATCGACCTTGCTCATGTCGAGCAGCTCGTAGTGCACGCCCAGGCGCGGCTCTTGGGGGTAGTAGTCGACGCCGTGCACGCTCATGAGCGAGCGATAGCCATGCTCGCGCAGCTGCAAGAGCACCGCGCGAATGCTCCGCGGCTGCGCTTCGAGCGTCGCGTGGCCGCGGAAGTAGAGCGTGCCGAGGATCGCCTCTGCGCCCACACCCTCGCTCTCGCGCAGCTCCTTGGCGAGCAGCTCCAGCCCCGTGGCGTCAGGCACTGGGGAGGATCTCCTCGGTGCCCCGCGCGTCGTAGCGCTCGCGCCAGCCGGCGTCGGGGTCGTCCTGCACCATCTTGCGCAGCTTGAGGATGCCGTGCATCAGGCTCTCGGGACGCGGCGGGCAGCCGGGCACGTGCACGTCGATCGGCATGAACTTGTCGGCCGGCACCAGCGCATAGTTGTTGAAGACGCCCATCGAGCTGCAGCAGGCGCCCATCGAGATCGCCCACTTGGGCTCGAGCATCTGGTCGTACAGGCGGCGGATGATCGGCGCCATCTTGATCGACACCCTGCCCGCGAGGATGATCAGGTCGGCCTGGCGCGGGGAAGCGCGAAAGGCCTCGAAGCCGAAGCGGGCGATGTCCATGCGCGGGCCGGCGGTCTGGAACTGCTCCATGGCGCAGCAGGCGAGACCGAAGGCGAGTGGGAAGAACGAATTCGAGCGGCCCCAGGAGACGGCCTTCTCCAGCGTCGTCGTTAGCACGCGTTCGTGGACGTAGCGTTCGAGCTCCTCGCCGTCCATGCTCGCCGGAGCGGTCGGACCGAGGAGCTCGGCGCCGCGCAGCAGTTCCTTGGCGTTGTGCTTGTTGACACGCAAGCCGCTCGAATCGATCATTACGCCCTGGCCCTGGCCGGGGACGCCTGTGCCGCGGGGGACAGGCTCTCGCTTTATCTCCACTCGAGTGCTCCCCTGCGCCACACGTATACGAAGGCCACGGTGAGTAGCACGATGAAGGTCACCGTCTCGGCCAGCGCGTAGCCGCCGTATGCCTTCAGCTGGACGGCGATCGGGTAGAGGAACACGACCTCGATGTCGAACAGGATGAACAGCATCGCGATCAGATAGAAGCTGATCCCAAAACGCATGCCGCGCTTGACCTCGGAGGGCAGGCCACACTCATACGGGTCCTGCTTGTGCTCGGTGCGCCTGCGCGGGCCGACCATCGTGTTGAGCACCGTGAAGATCCCGCCGACGGCGCCGCCGAGGGCGAGGAACACAAGCGCGGGGAGATAGCTGCGTAGCACGGGGGGCTGTTATATCACCGCTTGTGACAGACTGTTACATAGTGACGATTGCCTCGATGAGGCCCGCTCAGCGGCAGACGTGAGTTGGGGGCGACTGGATGACCGCAGTGGTCGTGTGGGGGGCGTTTGTGCTGGCCGCGCTGAACCTCCTGCCCGGGCTGCTCGGCGCTTGGCGCTGGTATCGCCACGAAGTCAGCCGCGGCTTTTGGGTGTTGTTGCGGGTCGCACAGGGGGCGGCCGTTGTGTTTGCGGCAGGGGTGGGCGTGCTGGCCGCGGCCGGGCACTCATCGAGCGAAAACCTCTTCTACCTGTATGCGCTGCTGCCGCTGGCGATCGCCTTCGTCGCCGAGCAGCTGCGGGTCGCCTCGGCTCAGACGATCCTCGACCAACGCGAGATCCCGGATGCGCAGGCTGTCGGCGAGCTCCCAGCGGAGGAGCAACAGGAAGTCGTGGCGCTGATCGTGCGCCGCGAGATGGGCGTGATGTGCCTCTCGGCATTCGTCGTCGTGTTCCTGGCGCTGCGTGCCGCTGAAACCGCTCACGGGTTTTGAAGCAGCTCCTGGAGAGTCTTGTGCTCCTGCTCGACGCTCGACGCCCTCGGGCGCGGAGCGCAACCGATATATTCCGGCGCGCATGAGGCCACCGATGAAGATGCTCGCGCTCGCGACGACGCTGCTCGCCTGCGCCGTGGGGATGTGCGCCTGCGGCTCGCAGGCCATCTCGGTGGCCAAGACCAGTCCCTATTACCGCGGAGCTGTGCTGTTCCGCGACCACTGCTCGGGCTGCCACACACTCGCGGTCGTCGGTGCGCAGGGCTCGGCCACGTCGATCAAGGACCGTGTCAAGACCAACGGGCCGAACTTCAACATCCGCAAGGAGAACGTCGAACAGGTTCTCTATGCAATCCGCAACGGTGGCTTCTCCGGCGCGATCATGCCCGAGAACCTCGTGCTCGGCGACGACGCCCAGGAAGTCGCCAAGTTCCTTGCGCAGTACTCCGGGCTACAGGCACAGAAAGTGCCGACCGTGAACATCACGCTGTCCACCAAATAGTTCGCCGCGGCGGTCGGCGGGTAGGCTCTCGCTGTGCTTGACCTCAAGCTGATCCGAGAAGATCCGGAGAGTGTGCGTGCGGCGCTGGCACGGCGCGGCGAGCAGGCTGGTGCTGGACTCGATGCCGTGCTCGCGCTCGACGGGGAGCGGCGTGCGCTGATTCCACGTCTGGAGGGCTTGCGGGCCGAGCGCAACGCTGTCGTCGAGGCGATCGCCCAGGCCAAGCGCGCAGGGGAGGACGCGAGCGAGGCGATCGCCGCGCAGCGCGAGGTAGGGGCGCGCGAGAAGCAGCTGACCCGCGAGCTTTCGGAGGTCGAAGAGCGGCTGCAGGCAGCGCTCGCGCCATTGCCCAACCTGCCGGACGCGACCGCGGCGCCCGGTCCCGAGGACGAACTCGTGAAGGTGATAGGGGAGGCGCGTGTGGAGAGGGATGGGGCGCGCGACCACCTTGAACTGGCCGGTTCCATGATCGATATCGATCACGCCGCCAAGCTTTCGGGGGCGCGCTTTGCCTATCTCAAGGGCGACCTCGTGATGACCGAGCTGGCGCTCGTGCGCTTCGTCTTGGAGAAGCTGCGCGGCCATGGCTTCGAGCCGGTGATCCCGCCAGTGTTGGTGCGCGAGCGGGCGCTATATGGCACCGGCTTCCTGCCCGACACCGAGCAGCAGATATATCGGCTCGCCGACGATGATCTCTATCTGGTCGGCACCTCCGAGGTGGCGCTGGCCTCGCTACACGACGACGAGATCCTGGAAGCCGAGCGGCTGCCGCTGCGCTATGCCGGCTTCTCGCCGTGCTTTCGGCGGGAGGCAGGCGCCGCCGGCAAGGATACGCGCGGCATCTTTCGCGTACACCAGTTCGACAAGGTCGAGATGTTCAGCTTCGTCGAGCCCGAGCATTCGCTCGAAGAGCACGAGCGCATCCTCGCGATCGAGGAGGAGATACTCTCCGAGCTCGAGCTGCCCTATCGCGTCGTGAACATAGCCGTGAACGATCTTGGCAACTCGGCCGCCAAGAAGTACGACTGCGAAGCGTGGCTTCCGAGCCAGGGCCGCTATCGCGAGTTGACCTCGTGCTCCAACACGACCGACTACCAAGCGCGGCGTCTGAACATTCGCGTGCGCCGCGAGAAGCGCACGCAGATGCTGCACACGCTCAACGGTACGGCCGTGGCGGTTGGCCGCACGTTGATCGCGCTGCTGGAGAACGGTCAACGCGAGGATGGCAGCGTGGCGCTGCCGGACGTCCTGGCTGCTCATGGGGCGCCGGGGGTGCTGGGCGCCTGAGAGACGCTCCGGGGGTGTCGGTTACCTTCGAAAACCGTTGTTCGCAAAAGCCTGGGAAAAACTGGGGTACATCTAAAGATTAGGTACCAAAATATCTTCCGCGTACCCAAATAAAGGGGGGCTTTTCAGAACAGGACATTTTGAAATGTTTCAGGTCAGGGAGCGCTGCCGGCCAGCTGGATGTGGTCGGCCTCGGCGGGCCCGGGGAAGGGGCGCGTGAGGCCGAACTTCTCGAGGATCGACTCCGGCACGCCTTCGACGCCCGGGGTATCCGATGCTTCCCCGCGCGTGTGGGGGTCGTTGGCGAAGCCGCCCACCTCTACGGAGTGCTGCGGGGAGCGATAGCCGGAGATTCCGATCAAATGAAGGTGCAGCGACTTGCCGAGTGTGTTCAGGCGCTGCACGAGGATCGGCTCGACGCCGACGCTGTAGTTGGTGCCGGGCGCTTGGAAGAAGCCGTAGTCGCCGGCGGGGCCGCCGCCTTCCACCGCGTAGCCGGTTGCGAACGACTGGTTCTGCGAGGCGTACTCGCTGACGGCGATCGACACCAGTTCTTTTTCGAGCGATCGCTGGTGCGAGCGAATTTCGCCAAGCTGTGCGCTCTTGCGGTCACGCGCCTTGATGTACTCGAGCTGATGGTCGAGCAGCGCGAGGTGCAGGTGGGCGACCTCGTCGCGCTGTACGAGCACAGCCGTCGTCTCGCGTTGGGAGCTGTCGGTCAGCACGGTCAGGTGTTGAGTTTCCTTGGCGACGGCTTTGCGTGCGCTTGCGACCTGCACAGTCGCCGTGGCGTTCTCCTGGCCGACCGCCTTGAGGTCGTCGACACGCTCGATCAGATCGCCGAAGCCGTGCGCCTCGAGGATCACTGTCACGATGCTCGGTGGTGGGTCCTCGTAGGCGGCGATCACCTGGGCGACGAGCACCTTTCTGTCCTGGGCGAGCTGAAGCTCGAGAGATGCCAGACGCGAACGTGCTGAGGCAAGCTGCGCTTTGAGTTTGTCCAGCAGGGCTTTCTCTACGCCCAGAGTCGTTTCGAGCGCGTCGAGCCGGGCTTTGAGGTCTTCGATGCTGCCTTGAAAGCCGTCGATCTTTTTGGAGTCCGCTTGGATTTCGGCGCTGAGCGCACTCGCTTTGGCCGTCGAGGAGGAGATACCGCTTTCGAGAGACCCTTGCGACTGTCCGGCGAGCGCGGGCGCGGCCGCGGCGGCGGCAAGCAGCGTCAGCAGCGCCAGCGCGTAGCGCAGACGGACAGATGGGAGTTTGAAGTGGCTCATCTCGATGGTCGCAGACACCCGAGGTGACGTGCCTGGCGCGCGTCACACGGTTGCTGCCCGGCCAAGCTAGCCACGCTTGCCGGCGAGCACAAGTCCACAGGGCAGCGTGCACGGGGATTTGCACGCGCCCCGATCGGCATAACTGGGCCGTGTCGGGAACGTTCGGCCGCGCCGATCGCCGGTGTGCCGACTGTAGAACGCTGGTGGACAGTAGACAGATGCCGGGCATAGGTAATATCAAGCGCACGCGTAGCACCGGGAGTCCGCTCGAAAGGATCGGGTGGTCTGGCCGAGTGACGCGGCTCAAACGGTGGAGGAGATTCAGCGATCAAGGATCCTCGTGGCGATTGCCGAAGAGGCAGCCATCCGCGGCGCATCGTCGCTGACGGTCGCGCGTGTGATCGCCCGCGCTCGCGTGTCGCGCCGGCTCTTCTATGAACTCTTCGCCGATATCGAAGACTGCTTTTTGGCAAGCTTCGATTGGGGGGTGGACCAGGCGCGGTCCGCCATAGTGGAAGCCGTCGGTCCCGGCCGGAGCTGGCGCGAGCAGGTCCGTGGCGGACTGGCCGGGCTGCTGCGCCTCGTCGATGAGCAGCCCTTGCCGGCGGCGCTCTGTGTGGTGCACGCGGCCGGTGGGGGTCCGCGCGTGGTGGAGCGTCGCGTCGAGGCGCTGGCCGAGCTGTGCGAGGCGGTCGATCGCGGGCGCAGGGAAACCTCCAGTGCCCGTGCCCCGGGGCGCCTGGTTGCCGAAGGGGTCGTCGGGGGCGTAGTGGCAGTGCTCTACACACGTCTGCTTGCACGCGGCTCGGATGCGGCGGCCAAGGGCTTCGTCGAGCCGGCGGCGAGCGAGCCGTTGATCGAGCTGCACGGCGAGCTGATGAATCTGATCGTGCTTCCGTACCTGGGGGCGGCGGTCGCGGGCAGGGAATTGGGCCGCTCGGCTCCACCGCCTATGCGTAGCTCGAGCCCGGCGCCGGTGCGCCCGGTTGGGCGCGATGCGCCGGGAGAGCCTGTGGCTCGTCTGACCTATCGCACCGTGCGCGTGCTCAGGGCGATCGCCGAGCTTCCCGCCGCGAGCAATCGTGAGGTGGCCGAACGGGCCGGGATCGTCGATCAGGGCCAGATATCGAAGATCCTCACGCGCCTCGAGTACCAGGGGCTGGTGGTCAATCGCAGCGGCCCGAGCGCGGCCCGTGGCACCCCCAACTCATGGTGGCTGACCGAGCGCGGTGAGGCGCTCGAGCGCGAAATTGGCCGGCGTCCCCTCGGCGATCGGGACTCGACTCGCCGCGAGGGAGAAGAGTCGGGGCCGCCGCGCTGGAAACCTCGCCGGTAGGGCTGACGCGGCAACCCAATGTGCCCGAATCGATGCCTGCGCACGGGGAAGATGCTGGACCCGATCTCCGAGGCCACCTTGCTCGGTAGCGCCTGTGCGCGGAGGGCGAGTCGGTAGCAGGCGTTGAGGCGAACTCACAGAACGCGAATAGTGAGCGTTCGCGCTGTACCGCCGAGCGGCGTGAGCGTCAGCCGGTATGTGCCCGCGGTCAACGTGCCAGAGCCGTGCAACCGGCGGCGGTTGACACCCCGGATCGCGGCAAACCTGAGGGAGTGATGCAGCGTGCGCCAATGCACGCCGTGGGCCGAGCGGGTCTGTATGGCAAGCGTGACCTTGACCGAAGTCGCTCGACTCGAGCTGAAGGAGAAATCGAGATTTGAGATCGCGGGCCGGCCATGTCTCACGGCCGCCCGTGCGCGGGCGGTGAGCGTCAGCGCGGATATTCGTGGCGCCGGGGTCTTCCCGGCGCCGGGGCCGGCGGTGAAGTCTGTGCCCGGGGATGCTTTGCCGGCTTCGCTGACCGCCCCTGAACTTGAACCCCCGATCGAGGACCCTCCGGATTCGCCGCCTCCGTTGGCTCCTTCCTGTTCGGCCGGTTTGCTCTGCTGTTTGCCTTCTTCGCTGGGCTCGAACGCGCCGAGGCCGTTGGGTGTGCCGATGCCTGTCGGTCCGTCATAGCCGCCGGCGGCTTTGCAGATCAACGCTACGGAGCCGCAATCGAGTGGAGAGAGAGGTTCCATCGAGCCGCTGCAACTCGAGTAGACGTCGTTACAGGCGCCGTTGCCGCCGGTGGTCACGTCGTGCAGCAAGGACGAGCCCAGGTGCGAATAAAGCGTTTGCGCCGGGTATTCGACGTGATGAGAGCCGCCGGCGAGCGCGAACATCGAGGCGACGATCGGCGAGGCGACGCTGGTGCCGCCGATCGGCCACCATCCGAGCGGCTTGTTGACGAGTTTGCCCGACGGTTCTTCCTGGACGGAGGGTACGGAGTCGTAGATCGCCACCCCGGTGTAGGGGTCGGCATCGGCCGATACATCGGCCACGGCGCGCTGGGAGCCACAGCCCACCTGCGACCAGTCGGGGACGGCCTGCTGCCAAGGCTGGGCCGCGAAGGAGAGGCTGCAGCCGCCACCGCCGGCCCCCTGATTGGTGTTTTCGGGGCTCGGGTCCTCGTTCCAAACGCTCTCGCTTCGCCTTGTGCCCTGGCTCATGGTCAGCTTGGTGCCGCCGACGGCGACGACGTCGGGCGAGGCGGCTGGATAGTCGGCGCCCGCGAAGTAGCCGCTTTCCCGTCCTTCCTGCGTGGCCTTTTCGGCCGCTTCGATACCGGTCCAGTTGAGATAGCCATCGTCGCCGGCGGCAGCGGCGATCACGGTTCCCGGGTGGTCGAAGGCGCTGCCGTTGGAGCCTTCCTGAGGGCCGCCCCAGGAGTTGGAGATCTCGGTGGCGCCAAGTTCGACGGCCTCCTCCTCGGCCTTTTCGAGGTCTCGATAGGAGGGAATGCTCGCCTCGACCAGCAGGATCTTGCAGTTCTGACAGACGGCATGGGCCATCTCGATGTCGGTTGAGGTCTCAACCGTCCACCCCTCGGCTTCTTCCAATTCGTCGCAGGCCGCTATTCGTCGTTCGAGTTCCGCTTCGTTTTCATTCGCTTTTTCCGTCACGCAAACGGTTTCCTTGGCTTCCCTTTCCAGTTCGTTCTTGGGGAATGGCAGTTGACCGGTGCCGGTCTGGCTGACCTGCTCGAAACAGTCGCTTTCGCTGCCGGCGCATTTGTGTAGGGCGGGGATGGGGAAGGCACTGCTGTAGGCGCTGAGGTCGGCTTCGGCTTTGGGGTCGTTGTAGGCGTCGACCAACGCGATCGTCTGTGGGCCGGTGGCCGGCGCCTGCGCTGTTTCACCAGGGAAGTACGCGCTGCGCAGGTCCAGCGGCGTCAGGCAAGCGGAGGGAAACTCGGCTTTGCATTCCGCCGCTGTCTTGAAGTCGGCCTGAGCGCTGCTGTTGGCGGCCTGCGCTCGAGCAGCGGGGCTCTTTGCCACGAGCTCGAGCGCCATGCAGCCGGCGCGCGCGGGCGCCGGCGCGGCGCAGGCGCTGTGCGTCGTGTAGTCGGATTCGGGCAAGGGCGCGGCGGGCGTGGCCGCCGCCATCGACGGCACGGCGAGTACGAGCGCCCAGCAGAGGCCGGCAAGCACCCAAAAGCGGACGGCTCCTCCTTGGCCAGCTGGTTCCACATAGTCCATCTTGGCAGCCTGCGGGCGGATCGTGGCCGCCGCTCTAGAGTCGAACGCTGAGATAGATCGAGCGCGAGTGGCCGCCGGCCGGCTTGACGGTCAGGCGGTAGCGGCCTGGAAGCAGACGGTTGCGGCCTCTCAGGGAGCGGGCCACGTGGCCTCGGGCGAGCGACAGCGTCAGCGAATCGGGCAACGCATCCCAGTGCCTGCCTGCTCCCGCGCTCGCTTGCCTGACGATCGTGACGCGTATGCTCGCGTTGGCGCTCAGCGTGAAGGAGAAGGCGACGGCGGAGGCCGTGGGCAGGCGCTGGGCCAGGGCGGCGGTTGCCCTCGAGGTGAGCTCGAGGTGGGAGACCGCGACCGAGTCGGCGCGCTTTGAGCCGGTTGCGGGCGAGGCGCCTTCGCCCTCTTCGCCTTCTTCGCCTTCCGCTTCGGCTGTGGCCGCTTCTTCTCCGCCTTCCTGCAGTTCTTCTTCTGGTTCTTCGGCTTCGTTGTCGCTTGTGTGTGCGAGCGCAGCTGTGCGAGCGCAGCCGTGTCGGGGCGAGGAGGGGGAGCCGCCCGACCCAGCTGCAGCGGCGGTGGCGGTGGCGGTCAGCATCGCGCACAGACACAAGAGCGCGACGAGCAGGCCGCCCGCCTGAGAGGCTGTTCTCGATTGGCGCTCGCCGGCTTTGCGAGCAGGGGCCTTTACGATCATGCCAAGCACCGCTGGGTCGTCGCGTACATGGGCAGTCAATCGACTCGAACCGTGGCTTGCTTGAGCAATTTGAGCCGTCTATCGGGATTTTTGGGTCGTGCCGTGGGTGCGCCGAGGCGCCGTGCGCCAGTGTGCGGAGGGTGCCGTGCGGCAGTGTGCGGAGGGCGCCGGCGTGGGCACTGAGCGTGGACTGGGTGTTCTACTCGGTTGCCGGTAACGAGCCGGTCACATCGTTTTACGAGACGGTCACAGCGTGGTTACTCGAGCGTCACCAAGCGAGGAGGGTCAGGGCGGAGGATGCGGCCAAGGCGAGCGAGGCCGAGGCCTCGCTCGCACCTCTCAAAAAGGGAGCATCTCTATGCGCAATCGAGCACTGATGGTTGCGGCTCTGCTTGCAACGTGTGCCGTCGGGGCGATCCCGGCTCACGCAAGGCCAACACAGCCAGGTTGGGTAGGGCCGCCGAACCATGCGGCCGGCAATCCTCAGCCCACGGGGGGACCCGCCAACCAGCCAAGCTGGAATGGCCCATCGCAGCCAAATTGGAACTACACGCAGGCACCGTCGACCGCAACGCCGATCAAGCATCTCGTCGTGATCTTCCAGGAGAACGTGTCTTTCGATCACTACTTCGGCACGTACCCGAACGCGACCAATCCGGCGGGCGAGCCGGCGTTCACGCCTACGCCGGATACCCCGAGCGTCAATGGCCTGAGCGAAGACCTGCTCACGATGAACCCGAACTCGGCCAATCCGTATCGACTGGATCGCTCACAGGAGCTGATCTGCGACCAGGATCACGACTACACGCCTGAGCAGCAGGCCTTCGACGGCGGTCTGATGGACATGTTCCCGCAGTTCACGGGCGGCTGTCCGGAAAAAAACCTGACAATGGGCTACTACGATGGCAACACGGTCACCGGGTTGTGGAACTACGCCCAGAATTTCGCGATGAGCGACAACTCGTTTGACACGACTTTCGGACCCTCGACGCCGGGTGCGCTCAACCTCGTCTCCGGCCAGACGCATGGCGCGATCCCGGCCTCGCTGCCGGAAGTCACAGAAAACGGGACCGACTACGGCGACGCCGATCCGACCTACGACGACTGCTCCAAAGGCTCCACGATCGCGATGGCTCCGACCGACAAGAACGTCGGCGAGATGCTCAACGAAAAGGGCGTCACATGGGGCTGGTTCCAAGGCGGTTTCGCACCCACCGAAACGGTCGCCGGCAAGGCCGTCTGCGGCTCCTCACACAAGAACGTGGGTGGTGAAACGGTGCCCGACTACAGTGCCCACCACGAGCCGTTCAACTACTACGCGGCGACCGCCAATCCGCATCACCTGCCGCCGAGCTCGCCGGGCATGATCGGCAAGCAGGATCAGGCCAACCATCAGTACGACCTGTCGGATTTCTACATTGCGCTTCAGCGTGGGGAGTTGCCGGCTGTGTCTTACCTGAAGGCGGCCAAGTACCAGGATGGTCATGCCGGCTACTCAGACCCAGAGGACGAGCAGAACTTCCTCACGCACACGATCAACGAACTGCAGCGCTCGCCGGCTTGGTCGAGCACGGCGGTCGTGATCGCCTACGACGATTCGGATGGCTTCTACGACCACGTGATGCCCCCGATCGTGAACTCGTCTGCTTCGGCGCAGGATGCGCTGAACGGTCCGGGCAAGTGCGGCAATGGCACGCCTGCGGGCGGCTATCAGGATCGCTGTGGCTACGGCCCGCGGTTGCCGCTGCTTGTCGTCTCGCCGTGGGCGAAGCACAACTTCGTCGACCACTCGATCACCGACCAGTCCTCAGTCCTGCGCTTTGTCGAGGACAACTGGGGACTGGGTCGCATCGGCGATGGATCGTTCGACGCTCGTGCGGGATCGCTGCAGAACATGTTCGACTTCGGTCCGCGCCATGGCATGGACGGAAAGCTGTTCCTGAACGAAAGCACGGGCGAGCCGCTGTACTCGACACCCCCGTGGGAAGGTGGCTATCACGGTCACTGAGCAAGTGGCCTGATTGGACGTATACAACCGGGGCGGGGTCGTTCTGACTCCGCCCCGGTTGGCGTTACGCTGAAAAGGTGGCCCGTACATTTGGCTTCCTGTTGAGCCCAGACCCGCCGCCGCGGCGCGTTGGCGCGCTGGTTGCCGTTGCGCTGGTGGCACTCTGCACGCTGCTCATCTATCCGCTCAAGCAGGCAGCTCCAGTGGTGTCGCTCGGGGTCGTCTACATGCTGGCGGTAGTGATCGTCTCTGTCACTTGGGGCGTGTGGTTGGGCGTGGCGACGTCGCTTCTGAGCGCGCTGGCCTACAACTACTTCCACCTGCCGCCAGTCGGCCGCCTGACGATCTCAAACGGCGAGAATTGGGTTGCGCTGATCGCCTTCGTGATCGTCTCGATACTCGCGAGCTCGGTGGCCGAGGTCACGCGCGCCCGTTCGCGTGAGGCGGCCGAGCGCCGCCGCGAGGCAGACCTGGCGGCGGAGCTGGCGCGCCTGCTGCTCGGTGGCAGGCGTCTGTCCGAGGATTTGCCCACGGCATCGGCCCGACTCTCCCAGGTGCTGGCCCTGCCCTCGGCGGCGATCGAGCTGGAAGCGGTGGAGGGCGACGAGCGGCGCGTGGCGTTCCCGATGCGCGAGGGTCCGCGCCGGCTGGGCACGCTGCTCGTCCCGGCGGACACTCCGGAGGCAACGCTGCGCCGCCTGCAGGAGCGCGTCGTGCCGGCGCTCGAGTCGCTGTTGAGCGCCGCCTTGGAGCGCGACTCGCTGCTGGCCGACGTGGTCGAGACAGCCGCATTGCGGCGCACCGACGTGGTCAAGACCGCTCTTTTGCGGGCTGTCTCCCACGATCTGAGATCGCCGCTGACGGCGATCTCAGCAGCGGCCGACGCGGTTGGCTCGCCATCGCTCTCCGAGGAGGAGCGCCGCGAGATGGCCGTGCTGATCCAGCAGGAGACGCAGCGGCTCTCGCGCCTGGTCGACAACCTGCTCGACCTCTCGCGTCTGGAAGCGGGAGCGGCCGAGCCGCACACGGCCTTGACGTCGGTCGACGAGGTGATCCGCGCCGCGCTCGCGGAGCTCTCGCCGGCGCCTGAGGATTTCAGCCTCTCGATCGATCGCGACCTGCCGCCCGTGAGCGTCGACCCGGTGCAGTTGGAGCGCGCGTTCGTGAACGTGCTCGAGAACGCGCGCCGGCACTCGGGGGGTCATCCGGTGTCGGTAAGGGCGCGCGCGGTGCGCAGCCTCGGTGCCACCGAGGCGCCCAGGGCGGAGGTGCTCGGGGACGAGGAGCGCTCGGGGGCGGCGTTCGACACGGGTCTCGCGCCGCTTGAAGGCCCGAGCGGCACGCCGGCGGGCGACAGGCTGGTCGTGCGCGTCGTAGATCGTGGCCCGGGCATACCGCCTGCGCAGCTCGAGCGCGTGTTCGAACCCTTCTACCGCGCCGGCACGGCGCAGGGAGGCCACCGTGGCTCTGGCCTGGGGTTGGCGATCGCGCGCGGCTTCACCGAATCCAACGGCGGCAGGCTGCACGTCGAGTCGCTCCCAGGGCAGGGCGCGACGTTCGTGTTCGAGCTGCCGCTGGCATCGCAACAGCCGTCGCACGAGCCCGAGCGTGCGGTCGAGGTCGCGGCGAGCTCCGAGCACGCGCGTTGATCGCACAAGACAAGCCGGCGCCAACACAGCGGATCCTTGTCGTGGACGACGAGCCGCAGATCCTGCGCGCCCTGCGCGTGGTGCTGCGCGACGCGGGCTTCGAGGTGGTGCCGGCGGAAACGGCAAGCGAGGCGTTGGATCGCGCGGCGGTGCGCCCGCCGCAGGCGGCGATCGTCGACCTGATGTTGCCCGACATGGATGGAGTCGAGCTCACGCGCCTGCTGCGCGAGTGGAGTGAGATGCCGATACTCGTTCTCTCGGCCGTCGGCGAGGAGGAGCAGAAGGTGCGGGCGCTTCAGGCGGGCGCGGACGACTACATAACCAAGCCGTTTGGCTCACGCGAGCTGGTCGCACGCCTGCAGGCCGCGCTGCGACGCGGGGGGCGCACCGGGGAGGAGCCGCGTATCGTGGTTGGAGAGCTCGAGATCGATCTAGCCGCGCGTTTGGTGCGTCGGGGGGGAGAGAATGTGCACCTGACCCCGATCGAGTTCGACCTGCTGCGCGTGCTGGTGCGCAACCGCGGCAGACTGATGACCCATCGTGCCTTGCTGAGCGAGGTGTGGGGCCCCGAGTACGCCGATGATGTGCAGACGCTGCGCACTCACATAGCCCGGCTGCGCGCCAAGGTTCAGGGAGATGGCCAGTCCTCGCGCGTGATCGTCACCGATCCAGGCGTCGGCTACCGCTTCTCGGCCTAGCACGCTCTGCCACAATCGGTGACGGAGCGACGTCCGCTCCAGCCGTCGCCATCCGGTGTAGGAGCGCAGAGCCAAAAATCTTCAGGGCGACTTTCGCCGTAGCCTTGGTCGGCGCCAAAGGGCGACGGTAAGGACCTCTTGACCGTGATAACTGCCTACCGATTGGGCGATCGTCACGGAATCGTTATGCCGCATGGCGAAATCGTCATGCGAGCGTGATGAGTGTTGCCTGATAGTGGTGTGCATGGACGCAGTCGCCATCCTTGTCGGAATCGTCATGTTCGCCCTGTTGCTGCTCATGCTCGAGGGAATCGACAGGATATGAGCGTCTCGCTGTCCACAGCTGCGCTGATAGCACATATGAGCGGAGCCGACATCTTGGGTTTGATCGTCACGCTCCTGATCATCGCCTACCTGTTCTACGCTCTGATTCGCGGGGAGAAGTTCTGAGATGACCGCGGCAGGCTGGCTCACGATCGTCCTCTTCGCGGTCATCCTGACTGCGCTCGCGTTCCCGCTGGGCAGCTACATGGCCGCCGTCTACAGCGGCAGGCGTGTGATCGTTTCGCCGATCCTCGGCGGCCCGGAGCGGTTTCTCTACAAACTGCTGTGTGTCGATCCCGCACGTGAGCAGGACTGGAAGGCATACGCCAAGAGCTTGATTATTTTCTCGCTGGCGGGCTGGCTGTTCTTGTATTTCATCCTGCGAACACAGACCTTGTGGAACTTCACGGGCCTGAATCCCACCGGTTTCCACTCAGCCCCATGGAACGTGACGTTCAACACCGTCTCGTCGTTCATGACGAACACCAACTGGCAGTTCTACGGCGGCGAGACGACGATGAGCTACTTCAGCCAGATGGCAGGGCTCACTGTGCAGAACTGGCTCTCGGCGGGCGTCGGCATCATCACTGCGGTAGCGCTGATCCGTGGCATCATCGGGCGCAGCGGTAAGAGCCTTGGCAACTTCTGGCAGGACTTGGTGCGCACGATCCTGTATGTGCTGGCGCCGCTGTCGGTGCTTGCCGCAATCGTGCTCGTCTCACAGGGTGTTCTGCAGAACCTCTCAAATTATCTAGTCGCACACACGATCACGGGTCTCACACAGACGATCGCGATGGGTCCGGTCGCCTCCCAAGAGGCGATAAAGATGCTCGGCACCAACGGTGGCGGATTCTTCAACACCAACTCCGCCCACCCGTTCGAGAACCCGACGCAGTTCACCAATTTCTTCGAGATGCTGCTGGTGTTGATCATCCCGGCGGCATTGATTTTCACATATGGCCGCATGACCGGCAATCGCCGCCAGGGCTATGCGATCTACGGCGCGGTCATGTTCATGTTCCTGGGCGCCGTGATCGTCGCCTACATAGCCGAGGCGCACGGCTCGCCCGCCCAGCACGCCGCAGGCCTGCACACCGGTGTCATCTCGGGCTCCACCGGTGGGAACCTGGAAGGCAAGGAGCAGCGTTTCGGCATCGCGGGCTCCGCCCTGTTCAACGTCGTCACGACCGTCACCTCGTGTGGCGCTGTCAACAGCGCGCTCGAGTCCTTCACGGGAATTGGCGGCGCGGTCCCGTTCGCCAACCTGTCGGCCTCCGAGGTGATCTTCGGTGGCGTCGGCACCGGCCTGTATTCGATCTTGATGTACGTCCTGCTGGCGGTCTTCATCGGTGGCCTGATGGTGGGTCGCACCCCGGAGTGGCTCGGCAAGAAGATCGAGGCGCGAGAGATCAAGCTGGCGGGCCTCGGCATCCTGATCACGCCGCTGGCCGCGCTGTTCTGCACGGCACTGGCTACCGCGAGCGCGTCCGGGCGCAAGTCGATCGCCGAAGTCGCCCTGAGCAAGACGGGCGCCAACACCCCGCAAGGCTTCTCCGAGACGTTCTACGCCTACCTTTCCCAGGCCAACAACAACGGCTCCGCCTTCGCCGGGTACACGGGCTTCGTCCAGCCCAACGCCGGCAGTCTGGGATCGCACGGCATCACTTTCGCCGACCTGCTCGGCGGCTTCGACATGATGTTCGCGCGCTACGCCCCGATCCTTTTCGCGCTCGCGGTGGCAGGCGCTCTTGCGGGCAAGCGAGTGACGCCCGCCGGGCTCGGCACGATGCGCACCGACAACCCGACTTTCGTGATCCTGCTGATCGGCGTGATCATCCTCGTCGGCGCTCTCACCTTCTTCCCGGCTCTGCTACTCGGCCCGATCGTGCAGGGACTCACAGGACACCTCTACTGAGATGCGCAAAGACATCATCACATCCGCAATCGCGATCGTCCTCTTCACGATCCTGCTCGGGATCGTCTACCCGCTGGCGATCACCGGCGTCAGCCAGGTGGCGTTCCCGGGCAACGCCAACGGACAGCAGATCCACCTGAACGGCAAGTTGATCGGATCGAAGATCATCGGCCAGAACTTCGGTACCGCGGTGCTCGAAAAGAACGGCAAGACAAAGGAAGAAAAAGGGGCCGTCGTCACCGAAGCGGACCCGCGCTACTTCCAGTCGCGCCCGTCGGCGACCGAAGGCGGCGCCTACAACGCGGCCGCGAGCACATTCTCGAACCACGGCCCCAACAGCGTGAGAACCAAGGAAGCAAACGAAGAAAACATCAAGGCCTACCTCGAACTGAATGTGAACCCGATGACCAAGAAGGAATACGACCCCGGCCTGACCGTGGCAAAGATCCCGGTCGACGCGGTCAACAGCTCCGGCTCGAACCTCGACCCGGAAATCTCACAGGCCAACGCATGGATACAGGCGTACCGCATCGCGGCTGTACGCCGTCTCTCGCTCGCAAGGGTGCGTGCCCTGATCGCCAAATACACCTCCAGCCGCGCGCTTGGCTTCTCCGGTGAGGAAGGCGTGAACGTGCTTGAGCTGAACCTCGCCCTCGACCGCCTCACAGGAGCAGCATGATGTCCGCCGTAAACGCAACCCACGAGCGCCAGGCCGTCTCCCTCTTTCAAGGAGAGATAGTCAAGCGAGCCCTGATCGACAGCGTCAAGAAGCTGGACCCCAGAGTGCAGGTACGCAACCCTGTCATGTTCGTCGTGGAGATCGGCTCGGTGATCACGACGCTGACGTGGTTGATCCAGGCGTTCGGAGGCAAACCGCTGGGCGGAGGCCATGAGCCCGCGTGGTACACGTTCACGATCGCCTTCTGGCTGTGGCTGACCGTCATCTTCGCCAACATGGCCGAGGCGTTCGCCGAGGGACGCGGTCGCGCCCAAGCGGACACGCTGCGCAACATGCGCAAGGAGACGGTGGCAACGATGCGCGACGGCTCGATGAAGGCGGCATCGGCATTGAGTCGCGGGGACATAGTCGTGGTCGTCGCCGGCGAGTTGATCCCAGGCGACGGCAGCGTGATCGAGGGCATCGCCACGGTCGACGAGTCGGCGATCACCGGAGAGTCGGCGCCGGTGATCCGCGAGTCCGGCGGCGATCGCTCAGCCGTCACCGGAGGCACGCGCGTCACCTCCGACCGAATCATCGTCGAAATCACCCAGGAGCCCGGCAAGTCCTTCCTGGACCGCATGATCGCGCTGGTGGAGGGCGCCGAGCGGCGCAAGACGCCAAACGAGGTAGCGCTGGGAATCCTGCTCGCGGCGCTGACGTTGATCTTCATGATCGTCGTTGCGACGCTGCGCCCTTTCGGCCTGTTCGCGGGCACGTCGATCTCCGAGACGACCCTGATCGCGCTGTTGGTCGCGCTGATCCCGACGACGATCGGCGCGCTGCTCAGCGCGATCGGCATCGCCGGCATGGATCGCCTGGTGCGACGCAACGTGCTCGCCCTCTCCGGCCGAGCGGTCGAGGCCTCGGGCGATGTGGACGTGCTGCTCCTGGACAAGACCGGCACGATCACCTTGGGCAACCGCCAAGCATCCGAGTTCATCCCGATGCCCGGCGTTCCGGAGTCGGAGCTGGCCGAGGTGGCCCAGCTCTCCTCGCTGGCGGACGAGACGCCAGAGGGACGCTCGATCGTCGTGCTGGCCAAGACCTACGGCATCCGCGAGCACGACATGAACACGCTGAACGCGGAGTTCGTCCCCTTCACCGCCCAGACAAGAATGAGCGGAGTGGACATCGACGGTCGCCGCCTGCGCAAGGGTGCAGGCGATTCGATCGTGCAGTTCGTCGAGGAAGAGGGCGGCCAGGCCCCGCCGCAACTGCGCGAGTGCCTCGATCGCATCGGCAACGAGGGCGGCACCCCCTTGGCGGTAGCGCGCGACAACCAGATTCTAGGCGTCGTCTACCTCAAGGACACGATCAAGCAGGGCATGAAGGAGCGCTTCGACCAGCTGCGAGCAATGGGCATCCGCACGGTGATGGTCACCGGGGACAACCGCCTGACGGCAGCAAAGATCGCCGAGGAGTCCGGCGTGGACGATTTCCTAGCCGAAGCCACCCCAGAGGCCAAGCTTGCGCTGATCCGCGAGCACCAGGAAGACGGCCGCCTGGTGGCGATGACGGGTGACGGCACCAACGACGCCCCAGCTTTGGCGCAAGCAGACGTGGGCGTGGCGATGAACACCGGTACTCAGGCCGCCCGCGAGGCGGGAAACATGGTCGACCTCGACTCCAACCCGACGAAGCTGATCGAGATCGTCGAGGTCGGCAAGCAGCTCTTGATCACGCGGGGAGCCTTGACGACGTTCTCGATCGCCAACGATGTCGCCAAGTACTTCGCGATCCTGCCGGCGATCTTTATTACGACCTATGCGACCAGCGCCGGCGGCAAGGGTCCGCTGCACGTCTTGAACATCATGAACCTCGGTACGCCCCAGTCGGCCATAGTCTCGGCAATCATCTTCAACGCGCTCGTGATCCCGCTCTTGATCCCGCTTTCGCTGCGGGGAGTGCGCTACCGGCCGATTGGCGCGTCGGGCTTGTTGCGGCGCAATCTGTTGATCTACGGCCTTGGCGGCATCGTCGCGCCGTTCATCGGGATCAAGTTGATCGACCTGATCGTTCACAACTTGCTCGGCGGGTAACCTCCTCCACCGGCCGGTGGGAGAGAATGCCTCCCATGGCCACAGAAGGACAGAGTTCCTCCCAACGCGGACACCTGAAGGTGTTCATCGGCATGGCGGCCGGGGTGGGCAAGACCTACCGCATGCTGCAGGAGGGCCGCTCCGAAGCCGAGACGGGACGCGACGTGGCGATCGGCTACCTCGAGCCCCACGGGCGCGAGGAGACGACCGCACAGGCGGAGGGCCTGGAGGAGATCCCACCGCGGATGGTCGACTATCGCGGCACGCCGCTGGCCGAGATGGACCTGCCGGCGGTGCTGGCGCGCGCCCCGGAGCTGTGCCTGATCGACGAGCTGGCGCACACCAACGCCCCGGGCACCGAGCACGAGAAGCGCTACGAAGACGTCCAGGACGTGCTCGCAGCCGGCATCGACGTGTACTCCACGGTCAACGTGCAACATCTGGAGAGCCTCAACGACCAGGTGATCCAGCTGACGGGAACGCGTGTGCGCGAGACGATCCCCGACGAAGTCCTGGCCGCGGCCGACGAGGTGGTGCTGATCGATCTAACGCCAGAGGCGCTAATCGAGCGCCTGCGCGCCGGCAAGGTCTACCCGCGTGAGCGCGTGCCGGCAGCGTTGAACAACTTCTTCAAGATCGAGAACCTCTCGGCGCTGCGCGAGACCGCGTTGCGACACGTAGCCGAGGGGGTGGAGATCAAGCGTCTCACACCCGCGCCGATCGTCGTGCGTCGCGAAGACGGGATCGCGCCTGCGGGCATGCAGGCAGGCGCGGGCACGCAGGCAATCGCCGAGCGGCTGCTGGCACTGGTCGCGCTGGCACCGCATTCGCAGCGGATCGTGCGCCGCGCCTCACGTTCGGCTGAACGACTCGGCGCTCGTCTGGACGTGTTGGTCGTGCGCCCCCCAGGCAGGAGCCCGAGCGCCGAGGACCGTGAGCAGCTGGAGGCCTTGCGGCGTTTGAGCTCGATGCTGGGCGCGCGTTTGCTCGTCGAAGAGGGCGAAGACGTCGCAGCGACGGCAATCGAGGCGGCCAAGCGATTGGGCAGCACGTACGTGCTGATGGGCGCACCGGCACCACGCCGAGGCTTCAAGCGTTTGTCCGAGCCGCTGCTGTTGCGCCTTTTGGAGGGCTTGCCAGGGGTTGACGTGCGCATCGTGGCCGACCCCACGCTGCGCACGGACGGGCAGTCGGCAGGCGCCGACCCGGGTGATCGTCATGATTCACTCCATGACGCCGATCACTGACTAAGAGCTTCAGAAGATCGCTCGGGACATCGAGTCCGATCGAGTGGAGCGCAAGTCCGCTATGTCCGATCGCGACAAGGTGGCCCAGGCGGTCTGCGCCTTTGCGAACGATCTACCTGGGCATTGCGCACCGGGTTACGTTCTTGTTGGCGTCAACGATGCGGGCTCTCCCAGCGGACTGCCGATCACCGACCAGCTATTGCTCTCACTAGCGGACCTGCGGGACGAGGGGAATGTCCTGCCGCGACCGTCTCTGACCGTCAGTAAGCGTATCCTGGATGACACAGAGATCGCACTCATAGAAGTCATGCCTTCGAGTGTTCCGCCCGTTCGTTACAAAGGAGTGCCTTGGATCAGGGTTGGTCCGCGCCGAGCGATCGCTACGCCCGAGGACGAGGCCCGTCTCGCCGAGCGTCGCCGCGCCGCTGACCTCCCTTTTGATGCTCGTCCTCTGCCATCGGCATCCGCCGCCGATCTTGATCTTGACCTCTTCGAGCGAACCTACCTACCGTCGGCGCTTGCGCCCGAGGTCCTGGCCGCAAACGAGCGCACTCTCGATCACCAACTCGCGGCGCTGCGTTTTGCGACGTTGCAAGGAGATCCGACGGTGGCGGGAATGGTCACCGTCGGACGTGATCCCATCTCATTCGTGCCTGGTGCATTTGTCCAGTTCGTGCGCTTCGACGGTTCGGCAGTCACAGACCAAGTGGTCGCCGACCACAGGATTTCCAGGCCCCTGCCCGATCTGCTGCGTGAGCTCGACGAGTTGCTGCGTGTTCACGTCAGGACGGCTGTTGACCTGACTGCCGATCCTGTAGAGCGACGCTACCCGGACTACCCGTTGGTGGCGCTTCAGCAGCTCACCCGTAATGCCCTTATGCATCGGACCTACGAGACGTCTACGGCTCCCGTGCGAATCACCTGGCTGTCCGATCGCGTCGAAATACAGAATCCCGGCGGACCGTTCGGTCAAGTGACCGTGGAGAACTTTGGTCAGCCCGGCATAACGGATTATCGCAACCCGACGATTGCGGAGGCGATGCGTCAACTCGGATATGTGCAGCGCTTTGGCGTGGGTATCGCACTTGCCCGTAAGGCGCTGGCGGACAACGGCAATCCCGACCTTCTGTTTCAGGTCGAGCCGACATACGTGTCTGCCACGATTAGGCGCACATGACCGATCCGCCGATCATCGCTTTCTTCAACAACAAGGGTGGTGTTGGCAAGACGAGCCTTGCATATCACCTCGCGTGGATGTTCGCCGAGCGCGGTCATCGAGTGCTCGCCGCAGACCTAGACCCGCAGGCCAATCTCTCCGCCGCATTCCTTGACGAAGAGCGCCTCGAGACGCTGTGGAGTCAGGAGGGACCGCACGGCACGCTGGCCGGGCCCTTGAAGCCGCTGCTCGATGGCACGGGAGGGCTGGGGGAGGTGCATGTCGAGCCGATCACCGAACGGTTGGGCCTCGTAGTCGGCGACCTCAGTCTCTCGGCCTTCGAGGACGAGCTGAGCAGTCAGTGGTCTAACTGCTTGAACGAGAACCCGCGTGCCTTTCGTATTGTCAGCGCCATGTGGCGGCTGATCGTCTCTGCGGCGCGTCAGCGCGAAGACGACCTGATTCTGATCGATGTCGGACCGAACCTGGGCGCGCTGAACCGCTCGGCACTCGTCGCCAGCGACCACGTGCTCATACCGCTCGCGCCGGATCTCTTCTCACTCCAGGGGCTTCGCAATCTGGGCCCCACGCTTCGGCGATGGCGCAAGGAGTGGGGGGATCGCGTAGAGCGTAATCCAGAGCCGGAGACGCTCGAGTTGCCCGGAGGAGAGATGTGGCCCCTCGGCTATGTCGTGCTGCAGCACGGCGTGCGTTTGGACCGACCGGTCAAGGCATACGCTCCCTGGATCGCGCAAATCCCCTCGATTTACCGCGGTGTGGTGCTCGGCGAGAATGGGGATGTAGCCCCCAGTCCCCAAGAAGATCCCGCTTGCCTGGCAATGCTCAGGCATTATCACAGCCTGATCCCTATGGGACAAGAGGTTCGCAAGCCCATTTTTGCGCTAAAGCCGGCCGACGGAGCACTCGGAGCCCATCAACAAGCGGTCACTGCTGCTTTCGAAGATTTCGCCAGGCTCGCCGGTCGCATTGAAGAGAGGCTGCGCATAGCCGGCGCGGCTTGAGCCTGCTTGTCCTGACCCAGTCCATCCGTCGACGCAGGCGCGACCTGAAGCTGCGGCAGCATGCCGGGGCACCTCCTATGGCGCAGGCAGGCAGCCGGGCGGGCAAGCGGTCGGTGAGTTGGGGTAGCCGATCATCGAGAAGCGAGAAGGTCCTCCCTGAAGAATCGCGAAAGATTGCTTGCGCGCCGCAACGTCGCGACGCATAGGCTGTTGCAATGACCATGCACATACACATCCGCCCACGCACAATGCTGCTCGCGCTGCTCTCCGGTGCCACCCTGCTTCTCGCCTGCACAAGCCTGCTCGCCGGTTCCTCGAGCTACGCCGCGCAAGCCTCGAGCCCTGACGCCAAAGCCGCTGCCTCCTATCTCACTGGTATCGGCGACCAGCAGACGGAGATGTTCGCGAACCCGCTGTGGACACAGCTGCACACGAAAATCGCGCGCTACATTGCGCCATACGACGCGGCGGTGCGCCCGTACTCGCTGCAGCTGGCCAGGGCGTGGATCACAGCAGCCGAAGCCAACCACCAGCAGGTGCTCGTCGCCTTCTACCACTCCGAGTACACGCCGACGAAAATGCCAAGCGTCGCGGTGTACCAGCGCGACGTGCAGAAGTTCATCAAGCTGTTCCCGCACGTCCGCCAGTATCAGCCGTGGAACGAGGCCAACCGTGGCACGATCGTCGAAGTCGTCAAAGGCAAACGACACATCGCACTCGTATCGCCCACAGCGCTTCAGTCCGCTCAGTACTACAGAGCCTTGAAACTCGTCTGCAAGACCTGCACAGTTGTCGGGCTCGACGCGCTCGATGCACCGGTCGTCAGGCCAACGCTTGAATACATCGCCGAATTCAAGCACGATATCGCACGTCTGAAAACAGTCATGCCCAGTGTGTGGGGCCTGCACAACTACTCCGACACAAACCGCTCTTCCAGCTCGCGCACACGAGCGATCCTTGCCGCCGTCCCAGGCCAGGTGTGGCTCACCGAGACCGGGGGCATCGTGCAGTTCGGCAGCGACTTCCCCAACAAGAGGGGCTCAGGCTTGACCAGAGCCGCCAAAGCGCTGTCCTACATGTTCAAGATCGCGGGGTCCAACTCGCGCATCAAGCGCCTGTACATCTACGACTGGACCGGCGGCAACTCCTCGACGCGCTTTGACGCCGGGCTGATGAACGCCAAATACGAACCGCGCCCTGGGTATGTGGTGGTATGCAAGCAGTTGCACGCGGCCAATTGCAACGTCAAAGTCGCGAAAAACTAAAGACGGGCCGTCTCAGCGCTTGCTGACATGACCGGCCGGCGGCGGGGCTTCGGCGTGCCGCCTGCCACGATCCGAGCGCATACCAAGGCGAACAGGCCGGCGCCGGCCGCTACTGGCGCGAGTGCTCTCAGGGGGTAGCGGCTGCCGTTGTGGAGGGTCAGGTTCAGCGCAGTGTTGTCGCCCGCTTTGACGATCTCGAGCAGACCTTGATGGTCGATCCCGAGCAAGGTCGGTCCGAGCAATGCAAACACACACCAGCCGCCGAGTGCCGCCATGCCCGCGAGCAGCGAGCGATTCGAGATGCGCGTGCGCGCTGTCGCGAGCGTCGCCAGCACGACCGCTCCAGCGGTAGCCAAAAAGAACGGCCAGATCCCGCCCCAGCCGCGGCCGAGGCCATAGGCGCTCGCGATCGTCGGCTGGAACAGGCCCTGGCGCACGTAGCGCATCCAGGTGACCGTCTCGTTCTCATAGCCGATGAGGGGATGCGTGATCGTGGCGATGATCGTGGTCGTCAGCGAGACGCCGGCCAGCGCGATCGTCGGTCCGGGATATCGCTTCAAAGCGATCCCGATCGGCAGCGCCAGGAAGGGGACCATCGTCATCAGAAAGCGCGGCTGCATGAAGCCGCCGCCGAATGGCAAGTAGTAGCCCGAGTTGTAGCCCAGATAGCACACGCACACGCCCGCGATCGTGAGCGCCTCGGCGCGGCGCCCGCGCTTGTACAGCAGCCAAGTGCCGATGCCGCCCATCGCCAGCACGGGTGAGATCGTCAGCAGCCCGCGCGAATCGAGCAGCAACGTCGCCAGCACCTTCAGACTCGGCAAACTGATCCCGAAGAAGCCTTGTTTCTGGCGTTCGATGTTCTGGTAGGCCAGGTGCGTCCAGGAGTGAAAGGCGTAGTGGTTGTAGAGCAGCAGCGGCACGATCCCGATCAGGCCGACGAGAACGAACGCCCCTACACGTTTGAAGATGCCCAGGGGCGTGAACGAATCGCGGCGCGAAAGGACGTATATCCCGAGCACCAATGCGGCGAAGAAGAGGGGATACTCCGAGGCGCCGCCGAAGCCGAGCGCCAAACCCGCCACCCATAGATACCAAGGGTTCGGCGGCCCCTCGCGCTCGTGCCACAGCAGCACAAATGCGGCAAAGGCCAGAAAGGCCGTGAACACGTGGCTGAAGATCAGCGTCGAGAGCGGCAGCGTCAGCGTGCCGAGGCCGAGGATCACCGCGGTGGCGGCGCCGTAGCCCGGCTGTATCCTCTCGGCCAGGTGCCCGACGAGCGCCAGCAGCAGCAAGCCGGGGAGCACACTGCTCCAGAGGCCGATCAAATAGATCATCTCGTCGCCCGGATGGTTGGGCGGGGCAACGTGCCGATCGGTCCACGATTCGGCACCCACCCACTTCAGCGCGTCGTAGAACGGCAGCGAATAGAGCGCCAGCCCGGGCGCGCGCGCCGAGTACCAGTGCCCGTTGTACTCAGCCTTGTCGCCGGTGTTCGTCTGGTACTGGTCGATCGTCGTCTTGTCCTGGTCCAGCGAACGGATCAGGTCGTAATGAGAGGTCTGATTCCAGGAAAAGCTCTGGATCAGAGTCGCGTAGGAGAGCCCCGCGAGCATGATCGCCGCGAGCGCGAGTCGTTGCTTTGTGAGCATCAATCGCTTCCGTGCAGCGCCTTCGGCCCGGGGCCGATCTCATAGATCACGACGTCGCCCACCTGGCGGCGGGTTACGCCCAACCCCACGACGGGCTTGGCGGCGGCGGCTATCGGGCTGGGCGGCTCGGGCACCTCGGGGGCGTGCAGCTCGGGCAGTTCGGCCCGCTTCAAATGCAGCACCACGGTCTTGACCCCGTACCAGCGCAGCTTCTCGATGCTCGCCTCATCGGGGAAACCACCCATGCCGCCGCGCAGGTCGTCGAGCTCGGGCATGTCGAAGGTGCTGTTGCCGACTGGGATCTTGTAAAAGCCGTCGGTCGAGAAGTACTGCCAAACGCGATCGTCGGCGCCGTCAGTGGGCAGGTCGAGGACTGGTCCGGGCAACCCGATCTCGGCCTTCGCCGGCTGCGGCACGACCGGATGGCCAAGGTGCCCAGCACCTTCGCCCACCACGCCGACGAGTAGCAATGCGCCCACGGCGACCACGATGACCCCACCGGTCTTTGGCCCCCAGCCGTGCGCCCAGCGGCGCACGATCTCAGTCAATTGCCATGCGCCGGCGCCGGCAAGCAACGCCAGGAAAAGTGTTGCCAGCGTGAAAACGCGCCCGGGCACACGGACCCCATCCCAGCCGGGGGCATAGTCGTAGAGCAGGCGGTATGGGTAGCCCGCGCCGGTCAGCCCCATGCCGAAGGCAAGCACGCAGCACACAACCACCCCACACGCGAGCCCGATACGGAAACGGCGCGTATAGATAGATGATGCAAGCCCGATCAACGCGAGCACGAGGATCAGGCCGCCGCCGAAGAACACGTCCTCGTTCTTTGAGTGCACGTGAGCCCTGGCGCCGGCCGTGACCGAGCCCCAGACGCGATTCTCCGATGAGGCCGCTAGCAGCGCCCAGGGGCCTGAGGAGTAGTTCTCGACTTCGGCGAGCGTGCGTTTGGCGGTCGGGTACTCGGCCGCGACCTTCAGGTAGGGGCGAGCCTGGTAGACGGTCACCACGCCGACCAGCGCCATGCCGACACAGCTCACGACAACCAACTGGCGCGGCAAACTGCGCGCGCTCGTGACCAGGCCGGGCCGGGTGCCGCGCCTCGGCTTCGGCCGGGTCTGCCACCACCAAACGACAGCGATCAGCGCCAGCACTGCCAGTAGGTAGGCGAATTGCAGCCCGAGCGTGAAGCCGAGGCTGATCTGCCAGGCGCTGACGAGCCAGCCTGCCAGCACCAGCCCACGTGAGGAGCGCCGGTAGCCGCGTAGCAGCAGGAACAACGCGAAGGGAATGCCGCCGCTCGAGATCACATGCAGGTGCCCGGCCTCGGTCACGCGGTAGGGCGCGTATGCGAATGCGGCTCCGGCGACCGTGGCGCCGATGCGCCCGACGCCGAGCTCGCGCGCGAGCAGCCAAGCGCCGACGAAGCACAGCGACCAGGCCCACAGGAACAACAGGTTGTAGCGGACGAGCGCTGCGACAGTGCCGGAGCCGAAGAAGCCCGCAGGCCCATAGCCGAGCAGCGAATCGGAGAAGGCAAGGCTCAATGGATGGGGATAGAAGGCGTTGGCGTCGAACAGGTGCAGGGGATCGTGCAGCATCGCGTGCCCCACCCAGGCGATCTCCCAAGCCGTGCGCACCGGATCGCCGAGGTCGGGCGCGATGCGGCTCGGCAGATGCAGTGCCAGCGGCCAGGTGGTCAGGATCGCGAGCGCAACCCCGCCGAGGATCACGCAAAGAAGCTCGCCGCGCGAGATGCCGGGGGAGGGCGCCCAGCGGGCAGCACGAGGCAAGCTCTCCTCCTTGGTGGTCGCGGGAGCGCTGCTCGTGTGTGAATGCTCTGGCTCAGTGCGCGGCAGGCTTGGCACACTCATGCTCATCGCGCAGCTTGTATCTGTGCGGCTGGGATCGGGGGAGCATACGTGAGCCGCCCGCGCCATGGCGGGGTTCGGCGATTCTTCGCGGCGGACTGAGTCGCCATGGGGGAGATGGACGGTTTGTACGAGAAGGACGCAGGGCTATGTGCAATTGGGATCTGTTCAAAGCCTTCGTCTTGCGTCACACTGAGACAATGCGCGTGCTCGTTGTGGGAGCCGGCGGTGTTGGTGCGGCGTTCGCGTCGATCGCCCAGCGTCGCCCCGCCTTCGAGCGGGTAGTGCTGGCCGACGTGTCGGCGGCGCGGGCTCACGACGTGGTCGCCAAGCTCGGCGAAGCCGACCGTTTCTCGGCCGAGCGCGTGGATGCCTCAGACCGCCAGGCGCTCGTCAAGCTGATCGAGCGACTACGCCCAGACGCTGTGCTCAACGCCTGCGACCCGCGTTTCAACGAGCCGATCTTCGACGCCGCCTTCCACGCTCGAACCACCTATCTGGACATGGCAATGACGCTCTCCCATCCTCACCCCCAGCGCCCGCACGAGCTGCCAGGAGTGATGCTGGGCGATGTGCAACTGGCCCGCCACGAGCAGTGGGAGCGGGCCGGTTTGCTCGCTCTGGTGGGGATCGGGGTGGAGCCGGGTCTCTCCGATGTGTTCGCACGCTACGCGGCGGACGAGCTGTTCTCGCAGATCGACCAGGTTGGCGTGCGCGATGGCGCCGACCTGGTGGTCGAAGGCTATGACTTCGCGCCCACGTTCTCGATCTGGACGACGATCGAGGAGTGCCTGAACCCGCCACTGATCTGGGAGCGCGAGCGCGGCTTCTACACCACGCCACCGTTCTCCGAACCCGAGGTGTTCGACTTCCCCGAGGGCATCGGGCGCGTGGAGTGCGTGAACGTCGAGCACGAGGAGGTCATATTGATCCCGCGCTGGGTGCAGTGCGAGCGGGTTACATTCAAGTACGGCCTGGGCCAGGAGTTCATCGATGTGCTGCGCACGCTGCACAAGCTGGGGCTGGATTCAACCGAGCCGGTTTCGGTGCGTGGCCAAGAGGTCGCCCCGCGCGACGTGGTCGCGGCCACGCTGCCCGACCCGGCGACGCTCGGCGAGCGCATGACCGGGCGCACGTGCGCCGGCACCTGGGTCACGGGGGTTGGCACCGACGGCGCGCCACGCTCGACCTATCTCTACCACATCGTCGACAACGAGCACACGATGCGCGAATACGGCTCCCAGGCTGTCGTGTGGCAAACGGCGGTCAACCCGGTCGTGGCGCTGGAGCTGCTCGACGAGGGTGTGTGGAAGGGCCGCGGTGTACTCGGCCCGGAGGCCTTTCCGCCCGAGCCGTTCTTGGAGCGCATGGCCGAGCTGGGCTCCCCGCATGGGCAGGTTGAGCTGCCACTACCCGGGACGGTTTGAGAGCAGCCGCAATCGGGAAGAACCCTGTGAGGTAAAGCCAGCCTAAAGGGGACAAGGGTGTGAGCGTACTGGCCAAGAAGCTGATCGGGATCGGCGTGGGCGTGGTGGTCGTCGCCGTCCTGATCGCCCTGTACGTGGTCACCTGGGCGACGAACCTGCCGCAGCCGGTGGCGGCAATGAGCACGCGCAGCGTGGCGGGCGTCGCCGGAAACCAACTGACGCTCGAGACGGTCGCGGCGATCGGCCCCAAGTACAGCCCGAGCCACCCCGACTGGGTCTCCTACCTTGTGCTGGACCACGGCAAGTGGGTGCATTCGACGATCTTCCAGGTGCCCGCCAACTCGCTCGTGCACGTCACCGTCTACCAGTACGACGGCGACAGCGGTCTGCGCAACCCTTTCCTCTCACAGGTGCAGGGCACGCTCGGCGGCACCGAGACGATCGACGGCAAGGTCAGCAAGAGCATCAACCCAGAAGAAGCCTCGCACACGTTTGCCGTGCCCCAACTCGGAGTCTTCGTACCGTTCCCAGGCGTCTCCGAAGAAGCGAAGAACCAGTGCGAATTCGCGCCGTGTTCTACTACCGACGCGCATCACACGATCACCTTCGCCTTCCGCACAGGGAAAAAGGGTCGCTATCGCTGGCAGTGCTTCGTCCCGTGCGCGGCGGGCTACATCTTCGGCAACGGCGGGCCGATGCAGACGCTCGGCTACATGGACGGCTTCCTGGACGTGGTGTAGATGA
The DNA here is from genome assembly GCA_036510155.1 of Solirubrobacteraceae bacterium. GTDB lineage: Bacteria > Actinomycetota > Thermoleophilia > Solirubrobacterales > Solirubrobacteraceae > Palsa-744. The sequence goes on from DATCEK010000135.1 coordinate 32,982, forward strand.
CCGGGCCGATCAACGAGATCGCGGACGCCGTATAGCGATGGCGAGCGAGCCCCATCCCAAGGCTGGCACACGGCGCGAGGAACCCAACCACGCGTTGCGCTTCGGGCTCATCTGGATCGTCTCCTCGCTGATCGCAACGCCACTCGTGGTGCTGCTGCTCGGCCCGATCATGCCACCGGGCAACGGCTCAGAACAAGCATCGGGCCACGTGACCGACAACACGGTGCTGATAGGCATGGCCACACCGGTGTTGCTGCTGGTGCTCACCTACCTGATCTATGCGATCGTCAACTTCCGCCAGGCGAGGGGTGCGGTGCTCGAAGGTCCGGCGATTCACGGCAACGCGCGGGTACAGACCACCTGGATCGTCATCACCTCGACGCTTGTGCTGGCGCTTGCCGCCTACGGCACGGTGCGTCTGCTCGAAGACGGCGCCGGCGCCGGGGCCGGGCCAAACCCCGTGGCGGTGCCGAGCGGGCCAAAGCTGCCTGTGCAGGTGATCGCACAGGAGTGGATGTTCACCTACCGCTACCCCACCTATGGCGGAGTCGAGACGCCGCATCTGGTGTTGCCCAACAACCAGATGATCGAACTGCACGTGACCTCGCTCGACGTGATCCACTCCTTCTGGGCCTACCAGCTCGGGGTCAAGGCCGACGCCAACCCCAACACGGACAACATCGTGTTCGTCAAGCCGACGAAGCTCGAGAACTTCAGCGTGCGCTGCGCCGAGCTGTGTGGCATCTGGCACGGCTACATGTCCGACACAGGACGCGTGGTCACACCGGCGGCGTTCAAGGTGTGGATCAAAGAACAGCAGCGACAGTTCACGCCGGTGCAGAAGTACCTACCCAAGTACTCCACAAAATACATCCCAGAACCGCTCAGGAGAGGCGAATGAGGCCCGTCGCAGCCTGCCGGCGCTCCGCCAGGGCACTCAGAGTACGGGAGAAGGAGAGAGGCCGATGAGCGCCACCGCTGAGGCCCAATTCTCGCCAGTGCCAGGCCGCAGTCCGCTTTGGCGTCGGCTGCTCGGCTTCAACCTGCTCACCGCAGTGATCCTCGGTGTGGCGGGCTACTACCTCGGTTGGTTCATAGGCCACCAGTTCACAGGGCACAGCTTCGAATTCCAGACGAAGACGGATGAAAACGATGTCGCGCTGTTGCTCGGCTACTTCTTCGGTGTGATCGGCTTCTTGATCGGGCTTGGCTTTGCCAACTACCCGGTCTCGCGCTTCCTCGGTCGCCCGGCGTCCCTCAGGGAGAAGGAGCACGAGGGGATCGGGCGCTACTTCGGTCTGTGCACCGACCACAAGGTCGTAGGCATCCAGTACCTCGTCGGGATCGGCGTCTTCTTCTTCATCGCGGGCCTCAACGCGATGCTGATCCGCGTCGAGCTGCTCAAACCGACGCCGACTGCGATAGGCCCCAATCAGTACCTCTCGCTGGTGGGGATGCACGGCACGATGATGATGGGAATGATGACCTCAGGGATCCTCGGCCCGTTCGGCAACTACTTCGTGCCGATCATGATCGGGGCTCGACGGATGGCGTTCCCTCGGATCGAGGCGCTCACCTTCTGGCTTTTGATGGCGGCGGGCTTCATCCTCACCTCGACGATTTTCTTCGGAGGCTTCCCCACCGGCTGGACGGGCTATGAGCCGCTCAACGAACAGGCAGTGATGGGAATGGACTCCTACATCTGTTTCTTCGCGTTGGTGGGCGTCTCGATGTGCCTGCTCGGGCTGAACATGATTGCCACGATCATCGCCCACCGCGCCCCGGGAATGACCTGGTCGCGTTTGCCGATCTTCGTGTGGTCGGTATTCGCGACGGCGATCCTGATGGTCCTGGCGGCGCCGATGCTGATCGGGGCTTTGCTGATGGCCGCCCTCGACCGCACGATCAACACCTCGTTCTTCACCGTCGCCTCGGGCGGCTCGCCCTACCTGTTCGAGAACCTGTTCTGGTTCTTCGGCCATCCCGAGGTCTACGTGCTCGCGCTACCGGGCTTTGGCATAGTCCTCGAGCTGCTGCCGGTATTTACGCGCAAGCCGCTATGGGGCTATCGTCTTGCCATCGCCGGGATGCTCGGTGTGACATTGATGAGCTTCTTCGTGTGGCAGCACCACCTGTTCGTGAGCGGTATCAACGCCGATTTGCGGCCGTTCTACATGCTCTCCACCGAGATCATCTCGATCCCCACGGGCTTCATCTTCCTGTGCGTGATGGGCACGCTTTGGAAGGCGCGAACCAGCTTCAGCGTGCCGATGCTGTTCTGCCTGGGCTGGACGTTCAACTTCCTGATCGGGGGACTCTCGGGCGTGTTCCTGTCAGACACGCCGAGCGACACCGACACGCACGGCAGCTTCTTCGTGATGGCTCACTTCCACTACACGATCATGGGTGGGCTGATCTTCACCTTCTTTGCCGCGATCTATTTTTGGGTCCCGAAGATGTTCGGGCTGCGGCTCAATGAGCGCCTGTCCAAGGTGCATTTCTGGTCGTTGTTCATCGCCTTCAACTCGACCTTCATGCCCCTGTTCGTGCTCGGGATGAAGGGGATGCCGCGACGTGTATCCACCTATGCCCCAAACCTACAGGGACTCAACGACTGGGTTTCGATTTCCGCGTTCGTGATCGGGCTCTCGATGCTCGTGTTCCTGTTCAACGTGATCTACTCGCTGATCGTCGTGCGCAAGCCGGCCGAGGCGAATCCGTGGCGATCGAAGGGCCTCGAGTGGCAGGTGCCGACGCCGGTGCCGGTCAACAACTTCGAGACGATCCCCGTGATCGACAAAGACCCCTATGAATACGGGAGCGCTCCGATTGGCCACGGCGGCGCCGAGCCGCTGCCGGCGGGAGGCTGAAATGGATACGGCGATGCTCGCGGGCAAGAAGGCAGGAAGCTGAGATGGAGTCCTCGGCAGGCACAGGCATCCCGCTGAACCCCGGCGTGGCAGGGGTTCACAAGGACGTGGCGATCCCGCCCGAGGCGCCGGAGGTGGGGGCGCGCTCGCTCTACATCGCCGGCCGCCTACTCGCCGGCGCCGCCACCTTCTTCTTCCTTGCGTTCCTGTTCGCTTTCTTCTATCTGCATTCTCTAAATGAGAATCACATGTGGCAGCCGGCTAATGTAAAACCGGATCAGGCATTTGGCGCCATCGTGGTCGTGTGTGTGGTGGCAAGCGCACTGTCGGCGATCGTCGCGGGTCGCCAGATGAAGCGGAGCTCGAGCGTCTGGGTGGTCTGGGCCTCCTTCGCGCTGGCGCTGGGTCTGCTCGCCATCGTCGTTCAGTGCGTCGCCTACACGAGCCAGCATTTCGGTCCCACAAATGGCGGTTATGCGAGCGTGTTCTGTGCCTGGACCGGCCTCTATTCACTAGCCGTGCTGATGACCATGTATTGGCTCGAGACGCAAGTCTCCACAGAGCTGCGCGCCCGCCGGGCGCCCGCTGCAACTCATCACGGAGACATCGCCGAGGCCGACAAGCTGATCGCGCCGAGCCTGGATGCCGCCGTCTTCTTCTGGTCATATCTCGCCGGGATCGGCGTGGTGACGTGGATCTGCTTGTACTTGGTGTAGGCCTCGCCGCAAGCGCAGCCACGCCCGGCTTCTGGGATTGGTCGCTGGACCCCCCGCTTGTGCTCGTGATCGATCTTGGGATCCTCTACTGGCTCGGCAGCAGGCGCACGCATGCCTCCTCGCGTACTGCGCGCGGACGTCGCTGGCGCCATGCTTGCTTCTATGCCGGTCTCGCCGTGCTTGCGATCGCGCTTGCGTCCCCGATCGAGCGTCTCAGTGAGCAATTGTTCTGGGTGCACATGGTCCAGCACATCCTGTTGCTGGTCGTCGCCGCCCCGCTGATCGTGCTCGCTCGGCCGTGGGTGCGTCTGTGGCGTTCGCTGCCGCTGGTCGCACGGCGCTCACTTGGCCGGAACTTCACTCGCGGCCGGCTCCTCTGGCTACGGCGACTCGGCACAGCGCTCGGTCGCCCACTGCCAAGCTTCGTGCTGTTCAGCTGCGTTGTGCTCATCTGGCACGTGCCGACGCTGTTTGACGCCACCTTGAGCTCGGAAGCACTCCATGCGCTGGAGCACACATTGTTCTTCGTTACGGCTTTGATGTTCTGGAAGCATGTGATCGACTCGCCGCCGCTGCATGCACCCCTGAGCGAACTGCAGCGTGTGGTCTATCTGGTTGGCGCGATGGTTGTCATGTGGCTGCTCGCCGTGGTGCTTGCGCTCGCGCCGCATCCGCTATACGCGGCTTATTATCAGCAAGTCGCGCGGCCCGGTGGCATCTCGGCGCTCGCAGACCAGCAGGTCGCCGCCGGCATCATGTGGGTACCCGGCTCGATCACATTCGTGATCGTGTTGTTTGTATATGTGCAACGTTGGCTGGCGCCGGCCCAGGCGCCAAGGCTCACCCCCGAGCCCGCGACGCTCATTCCTGAATCCGCGTCGGCGAGAGCAATCACGTCCAGCCTCATTGGCGGCCACTGACAAGGAGGAGACGCAGTGCATTCAACAGCGATACCGATCCTCGCCTCCTTCGCGGGCGGCTCGATTCTCACGCTCGTGCTCCCACTTGGAGTCTTGATCGCGATCGTCGTGTGGTATGTGTGGCTGTGGCGTCACGGTGCGGGCGAGCGCTGAGGCCAGACCTCCCTCCTCAGCGATTGAGGGCGTCTGCCTGAGCCCCCGCTCTGAGGGTTCCGTGTTCGGCGCTTTCGGCGGTGGCCTGCTCCAGTTTCTCGTCTATGAACCGATTGGTCGCCGCAGGGCCGAGGAAGGGCGCGAGCACGAGGTAGGTGGCGAGGGGAGCAAGTCGAGCCAACTCGTTGCTGTGCCCACGGCGGACCTGGTGATAGCCGATCTCGAAGACCGCCCCGCCGATCGCCTCCATCGCGATTCGCGAAGGCGGCGTGCTCATGAGCCGGCTACCTTCCTGGAGGAAGATCGTGAAGGCGGCGCGACTGTCGTCGACGCGCTGGATCGCGGCCGCGCCGACCGCGTGTGACTCGACGTGACCGATGTGCGTGATGATCGGGTTGGCGGCCTCGAACTGAGTGGTTGCCCGCATTGCCTCCCAAACTCGATCAGGCCACTCGGGCGTGCTGAAGAAGGCGCTTGCGGCAAGCGCCATGAGCTGGTGCACGGCCAGCTCGTGGACCGCCAGGAACGCCTGCTGCTTGTTGCGGAAGTGCTTGTAGAACACGCGACGGTCCACGCCGGCCCCGGCGGTGATGTCTGCGATCGTGCTGGCGCCGTAGCCCTTGGCAGCGGCGACGGCCGCGGTTGCGTAGAGGATTCGCTCGCGCTGATTGCGAGCAACCTCAGCCCGGGAGAGCCTTGGCCTGCCTGGCGGGATCGGGGGCGGGGGGCACAGTGAGATCTCCGATATGTGCGGTGAGGGCGGCAGGATGGGTCCGGGATCGACGGTGCTCCAGCGGTGCTCGGCGCTCGGCGTCATGTAGCTGTCGACCCAGCTCGCGAGGTCGTCGGCGAGCGCGCTCAGGTTGTGCTCGCCGTGGCGCAGGGCCGGCGCCAGCAGCCAGCGACCGGCGCCGAAGACCATCTGGATCGGAAGATCTGGAGTGAGCGTTTGGGCCGTGGCCTTGGCCCGCGCGCGCTCGACGACTGCGGCCATCTGCTCCATCATCCGATCGTGGGCCACTAGCGCCGCCCGACCGCCTGCCATCGTCTCGTTTGTCAGGAGGTCTGCGCGGTCGGGGAACTCCTGGGAGAGCTCTACGAACCTGCGGATCGCGGCTTGGACTGCCTGATCGGGTCCGACCGCGCCGACCGCGCGCTGCACCTCCCAGACCAGCAGACGCGCCAGCTCGCCGTGGGCGGCAAGGAAGCAATCGTGCTTGTCCTCGAAGTACTCGTAGAAAGTAGGGCGCGAAACCCCGGCGAGCGCAATCGTCCGAGACACGTTCGCGCCCTCATAGCCGTGGCGGCTGCATGCGGCGATCATGCCGGCGAGCAACCGTTCTCGCTGAGTGCCTCTGCGATCGGACCGGTCGAGGATGTCGACGTTGCTCGTCACGGGCATTGCGAGCTCGGAGGTAGCCCACCGCAAAGGGGAGGTTGGCGCATGCTCCGCATCATCTACAAACTGTACCGTTTATAACGGTCCTTTGCGCGCCTGGATACTCATGTCTCCTGGCCATCTGCTTGGCCACAGAACATTACTGTTTCGGCCTGGCTGGGAGGCTTTCTGCAGTCCCGGCGTGTGCTCCACTGCCAAGGTCCGCCTCGCCCCACACGCGGTCCAGGCGCGGCTCGACGACGGCCACCTCGCGCAGCTTCTCGTCGACGAACTCGTTCGCCGCGGCAGGGCCGAGGAACGGGGCGAGCATCAGGTAAGTGCCGTTGGGCGTGAGCCGCGCCATCGTCTCGCTCGCGCCGCGACGGGCTTGGCGATAGAAGAGCTCGAAAATCGCACCCAAAGTCGCTTCCATCGTGGTTCGCGACGCCGGAGAGCTCAGGTAATGGTTGCCTTCCTGGAAGAAGATCGTAAAGGCGTTGCGGCTGTCCTCGACACGCTGCACCGCGGAGGCGCCGACGGCGTGGGACTCGATCAGCGCGATGTGAGTGACGATCGAATGAGCGGCCTGGAATTGCGTGCAGGCGTGCATCGCCGTCCACGCGCGCTCTGGCCACTCGTCGGCGCAGAAGAACGCGCTTGCGGTGACCGCCATCAGCTGCTGGATGCACAGCTCGTGCACGGCCAGAAAGGCCTGTTGCTTGCCGGTGAAGTGCTTGTAGAAGACTCGCCGGTCGACCCCGGCGGCCGCCGTGATGTCGGCGATCGTCGTGACGGTGTAGCCCTTGGACGCCGCCACCGTCGCGGTCGCGTACACGATTCGCTCGCGCTGGTTGCGCGCGAGCTCTGCCTTGGAGAGCTTGGGTCGGCCCGAGGGGATCGGGGACGGAGGGCGCAGCGACAGCTGCGACTCGTGCGGGGACGGCGCCAGCCGCGGCCCGGGGCCGAGTGTGCGCCAGCGGTGCTCCCCGCTCGGGCGGTTGTAGCTCTCGACCCAGCGGGTCAGCTCCTCTGCCAGGTCGGCCAGGTCGTGCTCGCCGCGACGCAGCATCGGAGCCAGTTGCCAGCGCACCGCGCCGAGCACCACGGGCACCGGCACGTCGGGCGTGAGCGCGCCCGTCGGGGCGCGAGCGAGTGCCCGCTCGATGATCTGCCCAATCTCCTCGATCATGCGGTCGCGTTTCTCCAATGCTCCCCAGCCCCCCGCCATGATTGAATCGGTCAGGAAACAGGCCCCGTTGGGATGCTCTTCGGCCAGCTCGACGAATCTGCGTATCCCTGCTTGCACCGCCAGCTCAGGAGGCGCGGAGCTGACGGCCCGGCGAATTTGCTCGATCAGCAGGTCGGCCAGCGCGCGATGGGTGGCCAGGAAGCATGCGTCCCTGTCGGCGAAATACTCATAGAAGGTGGGCCGCGAGACCCCGGCGCGGGCGATCACCCGCGAGACGTTGGCGCCGGTGTAGCCGTGGCGATGTGCCGTCATGATCATGCCCGCAATAAGGCGTTCGCGCTGGGAAAGCTTGCGAACGGACCTCGCATGCGCACGATCGACGGAGCTCATGGCAGGGCCTCGCTCGGCTTCTCCGCGATGAAGGCGCCGGCAGCGCCGGCGATGAAGGGCGCGGAAACGATGGCCTTCATCGTCTTGATCTCGAGCTCGCGCGGATGCTCTCGCGGTCGATGTGCCTGTGGGTGTCTACGTCAATGTTCACGAGATCCGGCGAGGTTAGCGTCTCCGCGGCGTGGCCGAAGATTTTCAATCAGACGGCTACTCCCACCCAACGGTACCTGATTTTACCTCGGAAGGACAGGTTAATTTTTGGAGAAAAGAATGGTTTTCGCGCGGTTCTCGAGGCTCCGATCCCGCCGAGCTAACCAACGCGCCGGTCGGCACGTTACCCATACGGATAGTCGTCATGGTGAATAGCTTGCAATTGTGTTGGACGCGTGCAGAAATAATCCCAAGAAGCCGCCGAAGGACTGTGAAACAGGGCCAACTCTACCCGCACCAAGAAGAAGAAGCGGAAGGTGGACGTCGATGGCGGCTCACGCCACAGCGGCAGTCCTTGACATATAGCGACCGCCTGGTCTAAGATCGCTTCCACGTTTATTGGGAGAGTCTCGTCAAGGATGGTTGCCCGGTGGGGGTCGGCGTGAGAGCTGTTGCGACGCGTAGGGACGCGCGAATTGAACTGGTCGCCCTCGTGCGCGCCAGGCGCCCGCAACTCGAGGACGCGATCTTCGCGCGCATACGCGATGTCGACTCCGGGCTAGCCGGCGACGAGGATCCAGAGTACGTGCTCGGTTTGCGCACGGCGGTCGCCGCCGCGGTCGACCACGCTCTCTCGAGCATCGAGCTCGGCGAAGATGGCACCAGGTCCGTCCCTCCGGAGGCGATCGCCCAAGCGCGCCGGGCGGCGCGAGTCGGCGTGAGCGTCGACACGGTGCTGCGCCGATACGTCCTGGGCAGCACGGTGTTGGGGGATTTCCTGATGCAAGAGGCCGACAGCGAGTGCTTCGCCGGCCAGGGCGTCGTGCTGCGCGACATGCTGAGCGCGCAGGCGGCGGTGCTCGATCACCTGATGACGGCGATCACCGACGAGTACATGCGCGAGCTGGATCTGTCCGATCGCTCGCCGGAGCGCCGCCGGGCGGAGCGGGTCAAGCAACTGCTGGCCGGCGGTCACGGTGATACGGCCGACCTTGGCTATGACCTCGATGGATGGCATCTGGGGATGATCGCCTCCGGCACAGCAGCAGCCGCAACGGCAACTCATATCGCCGCTCAGCTCGGTTGTCGGTTGCTGTCCGTGCAGCGCGGCGAGGGCACGGTTTGGTGCTGGCTCGGCGTTCAACGCCCTCCCACACCTAGAGAGATCGAGCTCGCGTTGCGCTTCTGTTCGAGCGCAGAAGCCCAGTTGGCCGTCGGTGAGCCGGGTCTCGGGCTCGTGGGCTGGCGCTTGACTCATCGACAAGCTCAGGCGGCCCTACGGGTTGCCTTGCAAAGCCCTCGACCTTTCACACGCTACGCCGACGTGGCCCTTCTCGCATCGGTCCTCAACGACGATATTCTCGCGACGTCGCTGCTCGACATGTACCTTTCGCCACTCGGCGACCGTGGTAACGGTGGCGCTGTCCTACGCCAAACGCTGCGAGCGTATTTTGCGGCCGAGCGCAACGCATCCTCTGCCGCGAGCGCGCTGGGAGTGACAAGGCATACCGTCGAAAATCGGCTGCGTGCGATCGAGGAGAAGCTGGGGCAGACGATGCGCACCCGCCAAGCCGAGCTCGAAGTCGCGTTGCGCCTCGAGGAGTTGGTCGACGGTGGAACGACGGCACGGGTAGAGCCTGTGCCTGTGTCGGGCGCTCCCTACCGCTGAGGAAAGATCTGGGTGAATGGGCGTAGGGGACTGCTTTGTGACTACCAGCAGTTAGAACCGCGCGGGAGCATGCTCCACGGGTTCCTCGAGCAGCCCCGGCTCGGCGGTTTCAAGTTTCCGCGAGAAGAAGTCTCTGAAGAAGGGCCGTGAGATGAGCATCAGGATCACGCCGACCAACATCCCTCCAATGCCCATCCACAACGGCAGGGTGATCCCGAGGATCGGTTTGGAGGAGACGTTTTCCGCGTGACCGTAGAAGATCACCGCCTTGACGAACACCCCAAAGAGGATCAGGCCACCGATCAATGGCGCGATGCCGAGCAGGATGAAGTCGCGCATGCTGTTGGTGATCTCGTGGCGGTAGTACACGATGCAGGCGATGCCGGTGAAGCCGTAGTAGAAGCAGATAGGAAAGCCGATCGCGACGATCGAGTCTTCCAGTGCATTGGCGGACAGCAGCAGAATTACAATCGTCCAAAGGATCGACACGCCGCCCATCATCAGCGTGGAGAAGCTGGGCGTAAGGTAGCGAGGATGCACGCGCCCAAACGCCGGTGGGATTGATTTCCACCAGGCCATCGACAGCGTGGTGCGCGCCGTCGGCAGGATCGTCGTTTGCGTGGAGGCCGAAGCGGACGTCAGCACGGCGATGATCAGCAGCTTGTCCAGGCCCGACCCGAGCACGGGTTTGCCGAGCGCGTTGAGCACGTCTTCGCTGTTGCTGCTCAGGAAGCTCGGCCCATGGAAGGCCTGGCCGGCTGCGCTCACGATGACGTAGATGAGGACGAGCAGGATGGTCGACATCACCGCTGCCCTACCAGGCCCCTCATTGGGGTCTTCTGACTCCTCGTTGACCGCCACGCCTGAGTCCCAGCCCCAGTAGATGAACACCCCCAGCAGGATCCCGTCGAGGAGTGCCCCGAATTTGAGGGCGAACGGATTGAACCAGCCGAACGTCGGCTCGATCGAGCCGGCTGGATGGCTGCCGTACACCTTCACCAATGCCACCACCGCGAACAATCCCAGGATCAGGATCTCGGCACTCAGGAGGATCTGTTGGATGCGCGCTGAGAGCTCGATGCCGCGATAGCAGATCCAGGTCATCACGGCGATCCACACGACTGCCGCCGCCATCACGGCGCCGGTCGAATTGGCTGCCGATTCCCAACCGAACAGCTTGAACGTGTAGATGCCCGCGATGTCGGCGAGTGAGGCCATCACGAGCACGTCGGCCAGGAAGATTGCCCAGCCGTTGACCCAGCCCGTGGCTGGGCCGAGTGCGCGGGTGGTCCACGCGAATGTCGTGCCCGCGTCAGGGTCTGCCCGGTTCAGGCCCCAGTAGGCGCCGGCTATCAGGATCATCGGGACGAACGCGACGATCAACACCGCCGGCGCGTGCACGCCCACCCCGGTCACCGCGACAATGAAGCCGAGCGTTGCTGCCAACGAGTATGCGGGCGCGGTCGAGGCGACGCCGATCACCAGGTTGGACAGGTAGCCGATCGCGTCTTTCTTCAGACCCTTGTCGACCACCTCTCCGGTCGCTTTGAGGTGAGGTTCCCCGGGGGAGCTGATGCTGGCCATGGCGGCAACCCTCTCTGTCGCCGCTCCCCCTGCGGGGTCGCCCGCGACGGTCAAGTTGGGATCTCAAGTTGGGATCTCGATCTCAAGTTGGGATCGTTACAAGCAACTGGAAACCAGGCTAGAGCCGGTTCGGCGCATGCGCAAGGGACCCAATCGCCAACAAGTCACAGTCCTTTTATACATCTCGTACAACGGGTAAACATCTTGTTGAACGAGTAGCGCATTGATAGGTACATGTGCGAGGAGTACCGTTGTGCGAGGTGTCTATGTCCAGTGAACCGGGAAATGTGATCTCGCCCGCTGCCGCGGGCGCCGTAGCGGGCGACAGATTGAGGGATGAGGTTTCGGGGACGCCCGATCTCCAGGCGCTCGCCAAGCGCCATCTGTGGATGCACTTCACGCGCATGGGCGCCTACGAGCAGGGCACCGAGGTGCCGATCATCGAGCGCGGCGAGGGCTGCTACGTGTACGACAGCCAGGGTAGACGTTACCTGGACGGTCTCTCGGCGCTGTACTGCGTGAACGTCGGCCACGGCCGCGCCGAGCTGGGCGAAGCGGCAGCCGAGCAGGCCAAGCAACTCGGCTTTTACACCAACTGGAGCTATGCCCATCCGCCTTCGATCGAACTGGCCGCCCGCCTCGCCGAGCTGACGCCCGGGGATCTCAATCGCGTGTTCTTCGTATCCGGTGGCTCGGAGGCGGTCGAGTCGGCTTGGAAGCTTGCCAAGGCCTACCACAGCGCCTGTGGGCATCCGCGCAAGCACAAGATCGTCTCGCGCAACCTTGCCTACCACGGCACCTCGATGGGGGCGCTCACCGTCACCGGCCTGCCGCCGCTGCGTGAGCCATTCGAACCGCTGACGCCCGGCGGTAGGCATGTGGCCAACACGAATTCCTACCGCTGGAGCGAAGAGCGCGATCCGCTGTGGGCGGCTGACGCGATCGAGGAGGCGATCCTGTTCGAGGGCCCCGACACGGTTGCGGCCGTGATCCTCGAGCCGGTGCAAAACGGCGGCGGCTGCTTTGTGCCTCAGGACGGTTACTTCCAACGGGTGCGAGAGATCTGCGACCGCCATGGCGTGCTGCTGATCTCGGACGAGGTGATCTGCGGCTTCGGCCGCCTGGGGCACTGGTTCGGCTGCGAGCGCTACGGCTGCGAACCGGACATCATGACCTGCGCCAAGGGCATGACCTCGGCCTATGCCCCAATGGGCGCCGTGATCACGACCGACCGTGTGGCCGAGCCATTCCTGCACGGGCATGCGATCTTCAATCACGGCTTCACCTTCGGCGGGCACCCGATGGCCTGCGCGGTGGCGATGGCCAACCTCGACATCCTCGAGCGGGAGCAAATCAATCAGCACGTTCTTTCGCGTGAGGGCGAGTTCCGCGCGATGCTCGAGGGCTTGCGCGACCTGCCAATCGTCGGCGACGTGCGCGGCGCCGGCTACTTCCACGCGATCGAGCTCGTGAAGAACAAGGACACGAAGCTCACCTTCGACGCCGAGGAGTCCGAGCAACTGTTGCGCGGTTATCTGTCCGGGGCATTGTTCGAGCGTGGCTTGATCTGCCGCACCGACGACCGCGGCGACCCAGTCATCCAGCTCTCACCGCCGCTGATCGCCGACCGCGAGCAGTTCGAGGAGATCGAGAGCATCCTGCGCCCCGTGCTCAGCGAGGCGTGGGAGCGGCTGGGCAAGCGCTAGGGACACTGGAGCGATGCTGAGCATCGACAGCCTGCTCGCCGAGCTCGACCTGACGCTTGCCACCGGTGAGGAGAACGCGAGCGCGAACGTGCGCTGGGTGCATTCGAGCGAGCTGCTCGACCCGACGCCGTGGCTGCGGGGAGGAGAGCTCCTGCTCACGACCGGCCTGCAGCTGACGGGCGCAAGGCCACAACGCGAGTTCGTGGAGCGCTTGGCTGAGTGCGAGATCGCCGGGCTTGGCTTCGGCACAGGTTTCGTGCACAAGAAGATCCCAGCGGGAGTGATCAACACAGCGCGCAAGCTCGGCTTCCCGCTGTTCGAGGTGCCCTACGAGCTTCCGTTCATCGCGATCACCGAGCGCGTGTTCGCGCAGTTGCTCAACGAGCGCTACGAACTCCTGCAGCGCAACATGGCGGGCGATGTGCTGGCGGAGGCGCTGACCGGCCGCCTCTACCCCGATGAGCTGCAGGCGCGACTGCGCCCGTTCGGGATCGGCGAGAGCGCGGCGGTGCTCGCCTTCGCCATGGGTGAGCCGGGCACGGCGGCTTCAAGTCTCGAGGCGATCCTAGAGCGAGAGGGCTGCCACAGCCTTGTCGCGTTGCGCGACGGGCTGCTGTGCGCAGTGGTTGACTGCGAGGCTCCCGCGCCGCGCGGCGCTCAGGGCGCCTCCGCGAACGCGAAGCTCAGCACCGCGGCGGCGGATGTCTCCTTCGCGCCAGAGCCCGACCAGGCAAGCGACGAGCACTATCCGATCGAGCTCGCGCGGCTCATTCGCGGCGAGCTACAGAGTGGCTTTGGCGATGTGCGTGCCGCCGCATCGCGCCCGGCCCCCACCCATAACCTGAGGCGCAGCTTCCACGAGGCGCGCTGCGCCCTCGAAGCGGTGCGCCTCGCAAACGGCAGCGCCCCCGAAGTCGCCTCCTACAAGGACCTCGGCGCCTTCCAGCTCTTGCTCTCCCTGCAAGACGACGATGCATTGGCCTCTTACTGCCACAGTGTGCTCGGTCCGATCGAATCCGACGAAGGCGGCTACGGCGACGAGCTGTTGCGCTCGCTCGACGTCTTCATCGAACAGAACGGCCACTGGGAGCGCGCCGCGCAGGCGCTCTACTGTCACCGCCACACGCTGCGCTACCGGATCAAGCGTATCGAGCAGCTCACCGGGCGCGACTTCTCGCACGCACGCGACCGCATCGAGTTCTGGCTCGCGTTGCGCGGGCGGGAGCTGGCGCGGTGAGACCGACACGCTTGCCGCGAGCAACTCCGTCCGGTCGAATCATTATTTTGGCAGATGGAATTATTTTGATGAAGGTTCGTTCCCGCACGATCAGGAGGCGTCGTTTGTGAGGGTTGGGATCCCCACCGAGATAAAGCCAGACGAGTACCGCGTCGCGATCACCCCAGCCGGGGTGCGCGAGTTGTGCACGCGCGGGCACGAGGTTCTGATCCAGAGTGGAGCGGGTCTCGGCAGCGCGCTGAGCGATGAGCAGTTCCAGACGCAGGGCGCGACGATCGTCCCCGACGCGCAAGCCGTTTTCACAAGCGCGGAGCTCCTCTTGAAGGTCAAGGAGCCGCAGCCTTCCGAGGTCGAAATGCTGCGCGAGGGTCAGACGCTCTTCACCTACCTGCACCTCGCGGCAGAGCCGAAGTTGGCCGAGGGCCTGCGTCGCTCAGGCGCCACCTGTATCGCCTATGAGACTGTCGAAGACGGCGAGGGCCGGCTGCCGCTGCTCGCCCCGATGAGCGAGGTCGCCGGCAAGATCGCCACGCAGGCCGGCGCCTTCATGCTCGAGAAGCCTTTGGGTGGGCGCGGCATCCTGCTCGGCGGCGTGCCGGGCGTGGCGGCCGCGACGGTGCTCGTGATCGGCGGCGGCGTGGTCGGGATGAACGCAGCCTTCATCGCGATCGGCATGCAGGCCGACGTGTTCGTCTTCGACCGCTCGATCGACCGTCTGCGCGAGCTCGAAGTCGCATTCGGGGGCCGCGCCTCGACCGTCTACTCCTCGACGCTGGCGATCGAGGAGATGCTGCCCCAGGCCGACCTGGTGATCGGCGCGGTGCTGATTCACGGCGGCCGCGCTCCACATGTGATCTCGCGTGCTCAGCTAAAAGGAATGAAGCGTAACGCTGTGCTGGTCGATGTCTCGATCGACCAGGGTGGCTGCTTTGAGACTTCAAGGCCCACGACCCATTCCGAGCCGACGTTCGAGGTCGACGGCATCACCCACTACTGCGTCACCAACATGCCGGGAGCAGTGCCGATCACCTCGACGTATGCGCTCACCAACGCCACCTTGCCGTATGCACTCGCCTTGGCGGACGGGGTGGAGCAGGCGATCTCCGCCGGCCGACAATTGCAATCGGGCGTGAACGTGCGTGCAGGCGAGATCGTCCACCCGGCCGTCGCACACGCATTGGCAACGCTCGCTGACCTTGGGGATGAGCGTCCCCGATCGATGGACAGATTTCCAACCCCCCACCAATAACGCCCGAGAACCAATGCCAAGGAGGCAGCGATGGCCGGTGAGTCACAACCGCTTCGCAACCTGATCGACGGAGACCCGGCGCCCGCTGACGGCGAGGATCGCATGGCCGTGCTCAACCCGGCCACCGGCCGGGAGCTGTGGAACGCGCCGATCTCCGAGGTCGAAGACGTGGACCGCGCGGTGGCGGCCGCACGCCGAGCGTTCGAGGGCTGGTCGCAGCGCACCCCCGCCGAGCGCTCGCACGCTTTGTTGGCAATGGCGGCGATGCTCGAGCAGCACGGCGAGGAGTTGGCGCGCCTGGAGGCGCTCAACGCGGGCAAGCCGATCCTGGCGGTCAGCCGCGACGAGCTGCCGGTGATGGCCGACAACCTGCGCTTCTTCGCCGGCGCCGCCCGCTGCATGGAGGGCAGGGCCGCCGGCGAGTACCTGCAGGGCTACACCTCATTCACGCGGCGCGAAGCGATCGGCGTGATCGGTCAGATCACGCCCTGGAACTACCCGTTGATGATGGCAATCTGGAAGATCGCTCCAGCCTTGGCGGCAGGCAACACGATTGTGCTCAAGCCCGCCGAGACGACGCCGGTGAGCACGGTGCGCTTTGCCGAACTGGCGGCAGACATCCTGCCGATGGGGGTGCTCAACGTCGTCATGGGACCAGGCCGGCCGACCGGCCAGGCCCTGCTCGAACACCCCGACGTCGACATGCTCTCGCTTACGGGCTCGGTTGGCACGGGCAAGCACGTGGCGCGCACGGCAGCCGAGACGCTCAAGCGCGTGCACCTGGAGCTCGGCGGCAAGGCGCCGGTGATCGTCTTCGACGACGTCGACATGGACAGCGCAATGGAGACGATCGCCGCGACGGGTTACTACAACGCAGGCCAGGACTGCACCGCGGCAACGCGCGTGCTGGCGGGCTCGAAGGTCTACGACGACGTGGTCAACGGTTTGGCCGAGCAGGCGCAGGGCCTTGTGATCGGAGACACACTGGCGCCCGAGACGACCCTGGGTCCGCTGAATTCCCTGCGCCAGCGAGGTCGCGTAGAGCGCTTCCTTGATCGCCGCCCTGCTCACGCCGAGCTGGTCACCGGCGGCATGGCTCCCGAGGGCGAGGGCTTCTATCTGGAACCGACGGTGGTCGCGGGCCTCGAGCAGGGCGACGAGCTGGTGCGCGACGAGATCTTCGGCCCGGTGATCACGGTGCAGCGCTTCTCAGACGAGGCGCAGGCGATCGAGTGGGCCAACGCGACTCGCTACGGCCTGGCCTCGTCGGTGTGGACGCGCGACGTGGGTCGGGCATTGCGTGTCTCAAAGGCCTTGCGCTTCGGCTGCGTATGGATCAACGATCACATACCGCTGGTGAGCGAGATGCCGCACGGAGGCTTCAAGGAGTCGGGTTATGGAAAGGACTTGAGCGTGTATTCGCTAGAGGACTACACGGTTGTGAAGCATGTGATGGCCTCGCTGGAGTAGACCGCCCGGGTGTGGCTGGTTTTTTTGGGAGTTTTGTCGTGGTGGGGTGTATTTCAATTTGGCGATGCCCCGCGCGCGCGGGGGGCATGCCACTTTTTGAAGTGTCAGCCCTGGCGCGGTCGCGCCAGCGTCTGGTAGATCGAGACGAACTCGGTCTTGAAAATGTTCTGCGCCGAGCGTAGGTAAAGCCGCCAAACGCGCAGCCGCTCCTTGCCGGCGATCTGCTCGGCGCGGCCCAGATTTTCATCCAGGCGCTTGATCCACTCGCCAAGCGTCGCGTAGTAGTCCTTGCCGAACTCCTCGACATGCTCGGTGACGAACCCGGCACGCTCGAGCGCCAGCTGCACACGCGACAGCTGCACGGGGTCGCCGTCGGGAAACACATAGCGCTGAGTGAAGTCTCCGTGATAGCCGACATCCGTGTACAGATGGGCGATCCCATGGTTGAGCAGGCGCCCGTCTGGCCCCATCAGGTTCCGCAGTTTCTGTGCATACACGTCGATATTGGCTTCGCCGACGTGCTCCACCATGCCGATAGATGCAATCGCGTCATAGCGCTCGCCGTGCAGGTCGCGATAGTCGGCCACGCGCACCTCGACCTTGTCGCTCAGCCCAGCTTCGGCGATCCGCCGGCGGGCGAGTTCGGCCTGGGGAGGACTCAGCGTGATGCCTACAGCGTTGACGCCGTACTCGCGCGCCGCATGGATCACAAAGGCCCCCCACCCGCAGCCGACGTCGAGCACGCGCTCGCCCTCGTTGAGTTCGAGCTTCTTGCAGACGAGGTCGAGCTTCGCGAATTGCGCCTCCTCGAGCGTTTTCGCCCCGCGCGAGAAGATCGCGCAGCTATAGGTCATCGACTCGTCGAGGAACAGTTCGAAGAACTCGTTGGAGACGTCGTAGTGGTGGCGAACAGCCTTGGCGTCGCGTTCCTTGCTGTGGCTGCGACCCTTCAGCCGCAGCTCGCCCTTGGGCGCCCGTGGGGGGACCGTCAGTCCGCAGGCTCTGAGCGCCGCGACGGCGAGACGAGCGCGTGTTCTGTTGTCGATCTCGGGCTCCTCGAAGTCGTCGATCAGCCCGATCACGCGGTCGAGGTCGTCGACCTCGAGCTCGCCGGCGACGTAAGCGCGGCCGAGCCCGAGCTCGCCGGGCGCGCGCACGACGTAGGCGACCGCCTTGGGGGAGCGCACGGTGAAGATCGGCCCGTGACCCACGTCTCCGTTGGTCGAGCCGGCGCCGTTGGTGGTGGTGGCGGGTAGTTCCGTGCCGTCCCAGAAGCGCACGGTGAAGCCACGCTTGGGCAGCGCGGTGGCCAGCTCACGACGCAATGGCTCGGTGTTAGCGAATGGCATTAGCCCTCCAGCAAGTGTTTAGCTTGGTGTCAGCGGGGTATCTCAAGGATGCGTGGTGTATCTCACGTCGTCTGGGCGTGCTAGCGTCTCATCACGAGCACACCGATGAGCATCGATTCTATCCAGCGCTCCGCGGCCGCCCGGCAGGGTTCTGACGACGCCCGGGTGCCGCGCCACGCCCTCGACGGTCCCGCGCCCGACGGCCCCACGCCAGACGACGTTCAGCCACCCGTCTTCGAGAACCTCGATCGCTTTCTCACGGGCCTGATCACGGTCGGGCCGATTCTTGCGCTTGGCTTCGTCGGCTGGCAGCTGTGGGACGGCCTGCTTCACGGTTCGGACCTGGTGGTGTTCGCGATCATGTACATCTCCACGGCGCTTGGTGTGACGGTCGGCTTTCATCGCCTCTTTACCCATCGCTCGTTCAAGACATCCCCTTTCTTTCGCTTCGTCTTCGCCGTGCTCGGCTCCGCCGCGATCGAGGGTCCCGTGATCTCCTGGGTCGCCGATCATCGCAAGCACCACGCATTCTCCGACCGCGAGGGCGACCCGCACAGCCCGCACGTCGACCATGGCAGCGGCTTGCGCGGCGCGCTGAAGGGCCTGGCCCACGCGCATGTTGGCTGGCTGTTCATCCACACGGCCCGCGGCCATCGCGAACGCTACGCCCCCGATCTATGTGCCGATCCGGTGGTCTCGTTCGTGGACAAGACCTTCTTCGTGTGGGCGATCGGCGGCCTCGGTGTGGCGTTCGGATTGGGCTACTTGATCGGCGGTACGCTGACGGCCGCTCTCACGGGACTGTTGTGGGGCGGGGCCGTGCGCATGCTGGTGCTGCACCACGTCACCTATTCGATCAACTCGCTCTGCCACTTCTTTGGCAAACGCAGCTATGACACCGGCGATCACTCGCGCAACCTGGCCTGGCTCGCGCCGTTCTCGCTCGGCGAG
>DATCEK010000136.1:0-3028 GCA_036510155.1 Solirubrobacteraceae bacterium
TCATACGCGAGTCCCAGTACGCGGTCGACTCCGAGGCGGTGGCCGACGCGATCGTCGCGCGTGCGATCGCGCGCCGCGCGGTGCTCGGTACGACGTTCCGCAACGACGCACGTTCGGTGAGTACCCAGGTGCGATCGTTCCGTCCTACACGTAAGGCGCGGTCTTTTCGTCCTTGCACGGGCGCCGAGGACGTTTCGATGGATCCCTGGCGGCGTAGGTAGCGTCTACACGCGGCCCGCGTCGCGGGCGGCCTCTTCGGCCGCCCGCAGTTGCCGCTCGACCAAGTCAAGGCCCGCATCCCAGAAGCCCGGGTCGGCCAGATCGATGCCCACGATCTGGGCAAGCTCCCCTGGCGAGCGCGAACCGCCGGCCGCCAGCAGCTCCAGATAGCGCGGCACGAGCTCATCGCCCTGCTGCTCGTAGCGCTGGTAGACCGACAGCGCCAGCAGTTGCCCGTAGGCGTAGGCATAGACGTAGCCCGGCGAGCCGATGAAGTGCGGGATATATGACCACCACGAGCGATAGCCCTCGGTGATCTCGACCGAGTCGCCGAACATCTCACTCTGGCTCTCGAACCACAGCTCGCCGAAGCGCTCGACCGACAGCTCGCCCTGCTCGCGGCGGGCCGTGTGCACCAGCTCCTCGAAACGGTTCATCGCCACCTGGCGAAAGACCGTGGCAAGCGCGCCCTCGATGTTCTCGGCCAGCAAGGCCAGTCGCGACTCGGACGAGGAGTCCTCTTCGAGCAAGCGCCCGAAGACGATCGTCTCGCCGAACACCGACGCGGTCTCTGCCAGCGTCAGCGGCGTACCCTGGTGAAAGACGCCCTGCTTGGCCGCCAGCGCGAAGTGAACGCCGTGGCCGAGCTCGTGTGCCAGCGTCAAGACGTCGCGACGGCGCGAGGTGTAATTGAGCATCACATACGGGTGCACGGAGGGCACAGCCGAGGCGCAAAAGGCTCCTCCCCGCTTGGCGGGCCGCACCGGCGCGTCTATGTAGCTCCCGTCGAAGAAGCCCTTGGCGACATCTCCGAGCTTCGGCGAGAAGGAGGAATAGCAGTCGAGCACCAGCTCGCGGGCGTCGGCATAGGGGTAGCTGACTTCGTCCTCGGTGACGGCCGCCACGCGATCGTAGTCGGCCAGTCGCTCGATGCCGAGCAACTTCGCCTTCAGCCGGTACCAGCGCCGCGGCAGTTCATAGCGCGCGCGAACCGCCTCGATCAGGGCAGCCACGGACTCGTCGCTTGCCTCGTTTGACAAATTGCGCGCCGCCAGCCAGTTGGGGTAGCGGCGCAGACGATCGTCGGTGGCCTTGTCGGCCAGGAGTGTGTTGAACAGGAAAGCGCGCGTGCGCAAACCTGGCTCCAGCGCCTCAGTCACCGCATCGGCCGTCGAGCGCCGCAGGGTCCTGTCGGAAAGCACAAGCCGGCTGAGCGCGACGTCGAGCCCCACCTTCTCCGCCGCGGCGCCTCCCCCCTCTCGCTCGCCACCCTGTTCCCGAACACCCCCCTGTTGCTCGCTTTCGCTTGCACTCGCGGTGGTCGCATCACCCGGCAGACGCACCTCGATCGCCGAGGTCAGCTCGTCGAATAGACGCGACCATGCGCTTGCCCCAGTGACGGCCTTCTCCGCGAGGATCTTCTCCTCGGGTTCGGAGAGCAGGTGCTCGCGGTAGCGACGCACGTTGCGCAGGTGGTGCGCGCAGAACGAAAGCCGCTCGTCGTCGAGCAAGCCGTCGGCCTGCTCATCCCCCAGAGCGGCCCATTCCAACTCGAAGAACAGCAAGGTCGTCTCGATCTCGGTGCCGCGCTCCTGCACCTCCTGCATCAGCGCGCCCGCCGCCGGATCGGCTGTGTCGACCGAGAAACGCAGGCCGGCATACGTGCCGGCGCGGCCGACCAGTTCCTGGATCTCGCCGAGCTCGCGCATCGCCTGCTCGAGGCCAACGCTGTCGAGCTTGCTCAGCTTGTCCGCATAGCGTTCGGCAAATGCCTGCGAGCGAGCGAGCGCCTCGGCCAGCTGCGCGCGGGCGCCCTCGGCCCCCTGCCCACCAACCAGCGGCTCCAGATTCCAGGCCGTTTGCTCGAGCTCCGGGTCGCTCTGGCTTGAGGTTGATGGGCACATCCGTGGCGGACGGTAGCATCGCCGACCCGTGCACGAGACGACGCCCAAGGTATTCCTGATCGCACGACCCTCGATCGACGTCGAGGGGATGCGCGACTACCTGCGCGACGTCGGCGGCGAGTCGTGGCTGGAGCGCCGCCTGGAGGAGTCCGATGGCGAGCCCAACGGCGGCGAGCTGATCGTCGAGTTCGGCGGGCGGGCCTGCTATCGCAGCTGGGAGCCCGGGCTCAACCCGAACGTCACGCGCGTGCGCACCGACCAGCGCGAGTACTTCTACAACATCCTGCGTAGCGCCCATGGCAGCGTGTTGGAGCACGCCAACTATTCGTTTGCTATTCGGAATTGTTCGAGAGTTTTCACCCACGAGCTCGTCAGACATCGCGCCGGCTCGGCCTTCAGCCAGGAGAGCTTGCGCTACGTGCGCCTGACCGACATCGGCTTTCGCGTGCCGCCGGCACTGGAGCCTGTGCGCGATCAGGTCTTGAGCATCGTCGAGCAGCTCGAGGAGTTCCAGGTGAGGGCCGCCGAGCAACTCGGCATCGACGCCGAGGGGGTGCCCTTCCACGTCAAGAAGGAGGTCACCTCGGCGCTGCGCCGGCTCGCGCCGATCGGGCTCTCGACCGACATCCTGTGGACCGCCAACGCCCGTACCCTGCGTCACGTGATCGAGATGCGCACGGCTGAGGGGGCCGAGGAGGAGCTACGGCTCGTGTTCGACGAGATCGCTCGCATCATGCAGGCCGAGGCGCCTGGCCTGTTCCAGGACTTCACGCGCTCAGAGGATGGCGCGTGGGTTCCTGAGCATCGCAAGGTGTAGATGTAGGCGGGACGTGCATGCACGTCCCGGCCGTTGGCACATGTGCCAACGGCAGACGCGCCACATGTGGCGCGTCACGGGGGCGCAC
>DATCEK010000137.1:0-17890 GCA_036510155.1 Solirubrobacteraceae bacterium
TGCTTGTCATAGCCGAGGTGCTCGCTCATCTCCGCGTCAAGCGCGGTCTCGAGCACACTTTTGGTCAACTGACCCAACAGCCCGTCGGGGCCAACCAGCTCAATGTTCTGCTCCTTAGCCTGCTCCAACAGCTGCTCAGCCCAACTGCTTCTGATCAACGATATCTGTAGTCATAGACCCGATCATCTCCTCCTGATCGGTCAGACCGACTATCTCCGTCATGGTCCATCCCTTCGGTCAGACCAAGCCAGATCCACCGTTCATCAGACAGACCCGCGGAAGCGACGGGTAGCCGATCGGCGCTCGCCAGGCGACTACGGCCGCAGAGGCCCGTGCCACAATCCGGATAGGACACGCGACCAAGGATGACTGGTCGAGGGTCTTGCCGTGCCGGATCTTCATCCAGTCCATAGCACGAAAGTGGACTGTCGCTTCGTCATCGATACCAGCCGCGGAAACGCTGAACTGGGAGAAGTCGGAGACCGGGTTCGACATCGTTATAAACTCGGCGATAGTGCCGCTGGTGTTACCGAAGACGGCCTCAACAGATCTGTAATTTCATCGTGCTGGCCCGGATCCGGCTCAACGAGCTCGACAAAAAAGTCGCCTAGTTGGGTAGCGTCGTCGCTGTCAGGCATGAGAGACGACATAACCTTGCAGGTGAGCGCGGTAACTGGGTAGCCCACCTTCCGCTCTCCCCATTTACGACCGTACCGGACCGTTTCGCCGTGTAGAGGTCGCCATCTCATACATGCGATGTCCATTGTGTGAATGAAAGCTGACGCACCAGACGAATCCGCCTCTTTTCTGCCGTGACCGATCAGATGAGCGATGCTCCTACGCTCCGAAAGCAGGTGCACCGCGCCGGGGCACGGATGGCGAGGTTCCGAACTCACACCCTGCCAATCGCCGCGGCAGCACCGCATTATTCGGGCAAATGGAGACTTACGCGCTCGGATTTCGCCAGGGCGTAAGTGGTTTCGTACGCTGCACGGCCTGCCAAGGCCGCCCGGTTAGGCCGCGCGGTCTACGTATTCGCGTAGCGCGGTGCGCGCGATCTCGCTGACGGAGCGGTGCTCCTTGCGGGCACGGGCACGCAGAGCCTTGGCGAGATCGGGGTCGACACGAATTTGCACGCGCGGAGAGGCCCCCTTCGTGCCGAGCGGCGGTCGCCCGACCGTGACCTTGATCGCCTTATCCAGGTCATAGCCGCGTTCGGCCTCATCGGCCAGCGCCTCTATGTCCTGTTCTGAGAGTTCGTCGCCTCCGGCAGTCCTTATCTTGGTCATCGTCCTTCCTCGTATCTGGTCCTGTACTTCTTGCGTAGCGGCATCGCGTGGATCACGTAAAGATCACCGCTCTCAAGCTCGACAGCCATCACCTCAAGCTCCTGGCCATTGGCATCAATGCCAAGGAAGACGATGCGGACCGATCGCTGCCCAAGTCCCACCTGGGGCAGCTCCTGGAAGCGGATACGGTAGTGGGCGATGACATGGCGGATGCGGTCCTTTGAGATGCGGTGACGGGTCGCAGATCGTGCGAACCGCACATTGGGATTATCCAGTTTAGCAATTGTGTCAGACATAATCAAGATCGAGAACTTCAGAACAAGCTCTCCTGTGTAGGCGTTCGCGTTGATGATCCCCGACGCTTGGGACGGTTCTCTGCGCGCGTGGCGTATGCGCCCACGATCCGGTCGAGCGCGCGGCCCTTGTCGCGGTGACCGTAGAGGCGGCGAACGAGGTTTCCTCCCGTCCTGGTGGCCGAGCGCGATCGCTACGTCCTCAGAGGACATCTCGAGCTCATTGACCATGTACCAGCCCGCGAAAAGTGGCGGGTGGCGAGATAGAGGCTTCCCTCCCATCCTGCGGCGGCTCTGACGGCCTTCCAGGGGTAGGCGCGAGAGCTTGGCCTCCAATGCTCGCCGCGCAACGAGACGAAACAGAACTCGCCCTCGCCAGCCAGGCCAAGAATGCGTCGCGGGCGTGGGCGGTCAGTGGTACCTCGCGCCGCAGATGGTTCTTCGGTGTGTCGAACGCTCGGGTCGCGGCGCTGATGCGGTGCCGGTCGAAGTCGATCCGCTCCCACCGCAGTGCATCAAGCTCACCGGGTCGTAGGCCGGCGCATGCCGCGACTTGCAACCAGGCCACGAACGACGGGCACGCCAGTTTGCGGGCGTGAGTGATCATCTCCCACACTTGCTGCTCGGTTGGGGGTTGTTGGTCGCGTCCGCCCTTGCCGCGTGAGATGCCGAGCTTCTGGAACGGGTTGCGGTCGATCAGCCTGCCAGCCTTCACCGACGCCGCGTCGTTGAACATCGAGCACAAGCCCCGCACAGACCCAGCGCCCACCCGCATGACGCCCGCCCAACAGTTCGGCGCAAACGTCGCGCAAGCCCGCGAACAACGCGGCCTCAGCCAATCGCAGCTCGCCCGCAAGATCGAGGTGGTGGATACCTACATCTCACGCATCGAGACCGGCAGAGCCCAACCATCCTTCCGGCTCATCCTCGCCATCGCCCACCATCTCGACACCACCCCCGCCGAGCTATTCGACCGCATCACCTAGTCCGGCCGCCTCGCAAGCGACCGACAACCGGCCCACAGCGACGGCAACCACTCGGCAGCTCAAAGGCAAGCCACCAGCGATCTCTTCTTGCCCGTGCCAGAGCTAGCGAGAGATCGGGACCACAACCTCGGCCAAGCCGAAGGAGGAATCATGGTAGCGATGACCGTTAAGTTCCCCGCCCTGCGCGGACAAATGGGGAACCGTCTGTATTACGTCGGGATGGTGCCCCTCAGCGCCGTACCAAAGCTGTTCACGTTCGTCGATTGGGCGGGGCTGCCGCCTGAGGCGCGAGCTCAGCGCAAGCTCGCTCAAAAGCGTGTGCCTGAAATCACGAAGTACATATTGGAGCACGAGGACGACTGGGTGTTCAGCAGCTTGACGGCAAGCTTCGATGCCGAGGAGCACTTCGCTTCCTCAGAGCTCGATGGTGATTTGGGCGTACTGGAGCTACCACTAACAGGCGAGTTCCTCATCAATGACGGCCAGCATCGTCGCGCGGCGATTATTGAGGCACTTAAGGAGAACCCGCTACTCGAAAAGCAGTCGATCAGCGTCGTGTTCTTCCCTGAGGAGAACATTGAGCGCAATCAGCAAATGTTTTCGGACCTCAACCGCACAGTCCAGAAGACGAGTCGTTCTATCGACATCCTCTACGATCATCGCGACCCACTCAATCAGGTCACGCTAGCGGTAACCGAGGCGGTGCCGATTCTCAAAGGTAAGGTCGATAAGGAGGCGGTCTCGCTCGCAGCGCGTTCCGCGAAGTTCGTTACCCTATCGGCACTCTACGATGCCCACTACCAGCTCGTCGGTCGACTGCCAGAGTCGCTGGGCGATGACGATCTCCAAAGCGCCATCGATCGCGCAACGGAGTTCTGGACGGCAATCACTGAACACATCCCCGAGTGGGGAGACATCCGCGACGGCAATCTCAAGCCGTCAGAGGCACGCGCCGAGTTCGTGCATTGCCACGCAGTGGGATTCTGGGCGCTTGCTACCGCTGGGAAAGCATTGATTGATGCTTACCCGGATGAGGTCAACTGGAAGGCTCGCCTTTCGATGCTTGAGAAGATTGACTGGCGCAAGACCAACGACGATTGGCAGGGTATCTGCATGCTCGGCAACGACATCATCACTCGTCGCCAGACCCGTGAGGCAACCTCCAAGTACATTCAGTGGCATCTAGGCCTGATCGCGGACAAGCCTGGCCCGGTCCTGGAGGTCAGCGCCTAGCCCGCCAATTGAGGCTACTACGCCGGGGCGCCAATACATGGGTGCCCGGCATTACTGACGAGGGCGTTCTGGCCAGCGTGCGACCACGTCTACGCCACACGTGCAGCGTGTGCGGCCCATTGACCAAGGCGTGTGCAGTCCGTGTGCGGTCAGGCCAAGTGGCGGGGAAGATCAACCGCCGCCGCTGACGGACCTTTGGCTAGCAATCATCAATCACCGAGCCAAATGGTGAGGCTCTAGCCGCCTCCAGCCCACCCCAGCATCCAACAACCTACAAATCGGGGCGCCCGGATTCGAACCGGGGACCTCGCCGACCCGAACGGCGCGCGCTACCAGGCTGCGCCACGCCCCGACGCAGATCCCAGTATCCCATACCGCACGCCGAGACCCGAGCGAGCCTCTCCCACCACACCAACCGCCCCGCAGCAGCTAGGCTCGCCCGATGCCCTGCCAGCTGCATGACGCCATCGCCGAGCTAGACCAACTTCTCCAGCCCGAGCGTTTCAAGGACTACTGCCCCAACGGCCTCCAGTTCCCCGGCAAAAGCGAGATCAGAAAGCTGGCCACCGGAGTCACTGCAAGTTTGGAGCTGTTCGAGCGGGCCATTGCCGCCGAAGCCGACCTCCTCATAGTCCACCACGGCCTCTTCTGGGGCTCAACTCCCCAGGCCATAGCTCCCCGCATGAAGCATCGCCTGAAGCTGCTCTTCGACTCCGACATGAGCCTCGCCGCCTATCACCTTCCCCTCGACGCCCACCCGCAGGTGGGCAACAACGCCCTGATCGCGCAAGCCCTCGGTGCTGAGGAGCTCGAGCCCTTCGCTCTACACGACGGCGAGCCGATTGGCTTCCTTGCGAGCTTCCCTGGCAACGGCATAGACGCTAAAGACCTGTTCGCGCGAGTAACGGACCTCACCCAAAGAACACCCCTCGTCTTCGACGCCGGCCCCGAGCAGATCGCCAAGCTGGCAATCGTCTCCGGTGCCGGTAACGACTATCTCCAGGACGCCATCGCAGCCAACGCCGACGCCTTCCTCACCGGCGAGCCCGCCGAGCGCGTCATGAGCGAAGCTCGCGAGGGCGCGATCCACTTCATCGCCGCCGGGCACTACGCCACAGAGACATTCGGCGTGAAGGCCCTTGGCGAGCGCCTGGGCGAGCGCTTCGCGCTGGAGCACACGTTCATCGACGTGCCCAACCCGATTTAGCCGCGGTCCAACCTCCCAAAACCGCGATGGGCCGCGTGCGCGCGCTGGGCATCGCCCATTTTGCAAACACCCCAGCCTGCGGCAATTCCACGTTGCATATGTCCGGGCGCAGGGGTATACGTACACGCAGAAACTCACCGACAGGAGGATCTAGCGATGGCGAATCACCTCACGCCCAGCGAGCTTGCCAGCGAAGCCGGCCTCGAGCGCAAGGACGTACTCCTGAAGTGCCTCGAAAACGGCGTCCCGATCTTCAGGGGACGCATCGATAAGAGCCTGTTCATGGCGAGCATCCGCCAGGGCGGATCGCAACAGCGCGCCGCACACGCCAGCGGCTGATCCAGCGCTGAGCGGCCCACACTACGCGACTGAACCCGAACGACTGGCTCAGCGGCCAGCTGTCCGTGGCCTCGAGCACCCAAAAGCCCTAACATCCCTTGGGTTCACAGGGGTTTATCGAGGAGGAGTCCCACCATGGAGGCCAGCGCCACAGAGCCGAGTACCGCGTCGCACACCATCGCCGACCTTGTCTCGCGCTCGGCGCTCGAGCATGGGGAGCATCCCGCCGTGCGCTACAAGCACGACGGCGCCTGGCAGGACGTCACCTACAAGGAGCTTTCCGACATCGTCGATGAGATCGCCCTCGGGTTGATCGATCTCGGGATCGAAAAAGGCGAGCGCGTCTGCATCCTTGCCAACACGAGGCCCGAGTGGTCATACGCGGACATGGCGATTACCTCGGTCGGTGCTGTGGTCGTGCCGATCTACCAGACCAACTCGCCCGAGGAGTGCCTGTGGGTGATCTCCGACTCCGGTGCCGGTGCGATCTTCTGCGAGGACGACGCGCAGCTCACCAAGATCGCCCAGATCCGCGATCAGATTCCCAATCTGCGCACTGTGATCGCGATGGACCCGCCAACCAGCGAGCACGCGATCTCCGCCATCACACTGGAGGAGGTGCGCGAGCGCGGACGCACCCACGACGCCTCCGAGCTGCAGGCACGTCGCGATAGCGTCAAGCCAGAGGATCCCTTCACCTTCATCTACACCTCCGGTACCACCGGGCCGCCCAAGGGCTGCGTGCTCAGCCACGGCAACTACGCCTCGATGATGGAGATGCTGCGTAGCGTCGGGCAGATCGAGGACGACGAGGTCATCTACCTCTATCTGCCGCTGGCCCATGCCTTTGCGCTTTTGATCCAGCTCGGCGCTTTCGACCTGGGCGCGACGATCGCCTATTTCGGCGGCGACACCAAGCAGATCGTCGGGGAGCTGATGGAGGTCAAACCGACCTACCTTCCCTCGGTGCCTCGCATCTTCGAGAAGATTTACACGCTCGCCAACGCTGCGCTTCAGTCCAAGTCTGCCGAGGAGCAGGAGCAGGCGCGCAAGGCGATCGTGCTTGGCGGCATCGTGCGCGAGCTGCAGGCCAAAGGCGAAGAGATAGCCCCCGAGCTGATTGCTCCCTTCGAAGAGGCGGACGAGCAACTGTTCAAGAACGTCCGGGCGATCTTCGGCGGCAACGTCCGCCATGCCGTCACCGGTGCGGCGCCGATCGCCAAGGAGATCCTTGAATTCTTTTGGGCCGCCGGCGTTCCGGTGCTCGAGGGCTATGGCATGACCGAGACCGCTACCGCCGCGACCGTTTGCACGGTCGAGGAACACAAGTTCGGCACGGTCGGCAGGCCGTTTCCTGGCGTTGAGATCAAGATCGCCGAGGATGGCGAGGTCTTGATCAAGGGGCCGAACATCTTCCAGGGCTACCACAACAACGCCGACGCGAGTTTTGGCTCGATCGACCAAGGTTGGCTGCACACCGGCGACCTCGGTTCTCTCGATGAGGACGGCTACCTCTCGATCACCGGGCGCAAGAAGGACATCATCATCACCGCCGGCGGCAAGAACATCACGCCTGCGAACCTCGAGAACGACCTGAAGCAGTGCCGCTGGATCTCCCAAGCGGTGATGCACGGCGATCAGCGTCCCTATCCCGTTGTGCTGATCACGCTCGACGAGGAAGAGATCGCCACCTTCGCGCGCGAGCACAACCTGCCCGAGGACACCGCCACACTTTGTGAGGAGGCCTCAGTTCGTGAGATGATCGGCGAGCAGGTGGATCGTGCCAACCTGCGCTATGCGCCCGTGGAGCAGGTCAAGCGCTTTGCGATCCTGCCGCACGACCTGACCCAGGAGACCGGGGAGCTCACGCCGACGTTGAAGGTCAAGCGCAACGTGGTGGCGGCGAAGTACGCCGATGTCCTCGACGCGCTTTATGCGGGCTAGCGTTCCCTTAGCTGCGAACATAGCTAGCGACGATGCGTACCGATCCCAGTGAGACCGGCGGCCTTTTTGTTGGCCGCAGACCCGGCACCGCGCCTACTCGCTTCCGGGCGCTGCCCGAGCGCGGGAGCAGCTCAAGGCAGCGCATCGACAACACGCTGGCCAAGCTTTTGTTCGCGGGGATGGTCGTTGGCAGCCTGCTGTGCTGGGGGCCGATACCGGTTGCCTGCCTTTGGCTGAGCGCACAGGCTAACTACCTGACCGGCAGCGTCTCCTTCGGTGTGCTGATCGCGCTGGTGGCTCTGTTCGCGCTTTTGTTCGGCATGCTGATGCTGCTCAGGCGCCTTGACAATGCATGGATCCTGGTGCGCCGCGCCGCCGGCCATGACCAGCGCAGCGGTGCTTTGGGGCGGATATTCGGTGTCACCGCCGCCATCTGCGCCGCGGCCTTCTCGTTCTGGTTCGTCGTGATCCACGGCCCAGGGTCGAGCACCACACCTGGCAATGCGCCGTGAGAGAGCCTCGAGGCTTTCAGCCACTCACTTGTACGTGGGGCCGACGGAGAGATAGCTAGGCAACATGGGGCTACTCGACTACTACAAGCAGTTCGAGGGGATGTCCGAGGAGGAGGTCAACAGTCAGCTGCGCGAGGAGGCAGACGAGCGCAAACGCAAGGCGCTGACACGTGTCGAGACGCTCGACCTCTCGCAGACTACCTGGCCGGATCTGCCCCATCCGGAGGTTGTGAATGCGATCACGTTCGTGGCGCGACGGGGGATGCAGCGCTATCCCCACATGCGTGGGTCGCAGCTGCGCACGCGGCTTGCCGAGCGTCACTCCGTCGACCCCGCCCGGCTGATCATCGGCAACGGCTCCGCCGAGCTGCTGAGTGCGGCCACGCGTGCGCTGGTCGAGCCCGGACAAGAGCTGATCACCTCCTGGCCTTCCTATCCCCTCTTTCCGATCATGGCCCGCCGTGCGCACGGTCGGGCGGTGCCGGTGAGCGGCGGCGTCAACGCACTGCTGGAAGCGGTCGGCGAGAGTACGCGCGTCATCGCGCTCGCCAGCCCCAACGATCCCACGGGTGAGCTCTTGCCTACTGACGAGTTGCACCGATTGCTTGCGGCGCTACCCGACCACGTAGCCGTGTTGCTCGACGAGTCGCTTGTCGAGTTCTCCGATGCACAACCAGTCGACTCCTCGCTCCAGCTGCTCGAGAACAATCCCCGCCTGCTCGTCTTCCGCAGCTTCTCCAAGGCCTGGGGGCTGGCCGGTCTGCGGTGCGGCTACGCGCTGGGTGCGCCTGGGTCGGAGAAGTTGCTCGCCGAGCTCGAACCAGACCTCGGCGTCAGCGAGATATCCCAAGCCGGGGCGCTCGAGTCGCTGCGCAGCTTTCCCGAGCTACTGGCCAAGCGTGTGCGGCGCGTCTCTGAGGAGCGTGCGCGTCTCACCGCGGCGCTGCGTCAGCGTGCGTTCCACGTGACCGACAGCCAGGCCAACTTCCTGTGGGTGGCGCACCCCACGCTCGACGGCGGCGAGCTCGCGACGCGCCTGGCGCGCTCGGGCATC
The DNA here is from genome assembly GCA_036510155.1 of Solirubrobacteraceae bacterium. Classification (GTDB taxonomy): domain Bacteria; phylum Actinomycetota; class Thermoleophilia; order Solirubrobacterales; family Solirubrobacteraceae; genus Palsa-744. The sequence continues at coordinate 8,858 of DATCEK010000137.1, forward strand.
TTGGTCGCGGCCGGCGACGCTCTCGGCGAGCCGCGCCATGTTCGTATCGCCGTCCGCGACGAGGCCTGCTCCACGCGCCTGCTGAACGCGATCGATCGCACAATGGCCTGAGCGAGCTTTGGTTTTTGGGATTTGTTCGTTCCCGTAGTGTTCGAGCGGCCCCTTTCGAGTCATACGGCGCAAAGTGTTCTGGTGGGGCGTGCCCTGTCCAGGACCGCGCGGACTCGCTAGCCTGCCGAGCCCGACTGGCGCAGCAGTGCGCCGGTCGTGCCTTCGAGGATTTTGCGCCAGGCGCCGACCTCCTCTTCCTCGGCCTCGAAATGGCGGACCACCTTGCGCACACGGCGCTCGGAGATCTCGATGCCGTGGCGCGCCCAGATCTCTCTGTAGCGCTCGTATTCGTCAAGCAGGTGGTAGGTCACCGACTGGAAGCCGTGGCGTGCGATCTCGATGCGCGAGGAGAAGCTCATGATCGAGGTCTCGAACATCAGCTCGTCGGTCGGCTCGGGCTCGATCAACACGATGTCAACGCCCGGGTAGCGCTCCTCCCACATGGTGGCCAGCTCGTGCAGGCGGCGGTGGCCGAGCAGCTTGAAGGCCTGATAGCCGATCTTCGAGAAGCCCATGTCGGAGATCCTGCGCGCCGGCGGACCCGCCTCTCCACTCTCGCGCTCGTTTACGAATGGGACGATTGGGTTGATCACGATCACCAAAGAGGCGCCTGCTTCTACAGCGATGTCGAGGTTCGTGGTCGAGACGATGCCACCGTCGATCAGCTCGCGGTCGCCGATCTTGACGGGTGCGTAGACCATCGGCAAGGCTCCCGACGCACGCACCGCCTTGGAGATCGGCACGTCGTCGAAGCCGTCGGCGCCGAAGACGATCCGCTCGCACGAGTCGAGATCCGTCGCCACCAGATACAGCTCGTGCTGGAGCGCGCGGAAGTCGTCGTGGCGACCGTCCTCTTCCAGCACGCGACGCAAATAGCGCTCGATGCCCTCGCCCGTGTAGGCGCCGCTCGGCAAGGTCTCGGCGATCCCGAGCAAGATGTCGATCAGCGATACCTGGCCCAGCTGCGGCAGCAACTGACGCGCCAGTAAGGCCATCCTCAGGGGCAAGCGCACTCCTGTGCGCGCCAGCTCTGGGAGGTTCAGGCGCAACAGGTCGCCGAGATCGATGTCCCTGAATGCCTGCGGACCCTGGTGGGTGACGACGCGCATCATCTCCTCCGGCGTGACCCCATTGGCGCACAGCGACGCTACGAACGCGCCGGCCGAGGTGCCTACGTAGACGTCGAACTGGTTGATCGTACGGTTGGCAGCGAGCAGGTCGAGCGCGCGCAACGCTCCGATCTCGTACACACCGCCGGTGAAGCCGCCGCCGCCCAACACCAGAGCAGTCTTGTCGCGGCGCGGGCCGCTGCGCTTTGAGGTTCTTGCCGGAGCGCTCCTCTTCGAGGGCGAGCGTGTTCTAGTGCCCGAAGCCCGCTTGGCGCCTGTTTTCAAGTTGACAACCTCGCCCATACATACTGATTGTACGTAGTGTTACCCCTGCCTATGAGACTCGCCGCCCGGCTAGCCCTCGCAACGTGCGCCCTCTTTGTCGCGAGCGCTGCCCCCGCAGCCCTGGCTCAGAACTCGCTGCAAGCGCCGCTTGCCCGCGAGATGAGGCTCGCCGGACCCGGGTCGGGCGCCTATGTCTACGACCTGACGAAGTCCACGACCCTGTTCAGCGAGCGTGCCGAAGCTCCCCATCCTCCCGCCTCGGTGGAGAAGCTGTACACCGCCACGACCGCCTTGGAGCTGCTGGGTCCTGAAGCGACGCTCACAACCAGCGTGCTCGCCACTGGGCATCCGGGTCCAGACGGGCGCTGGGAAGGCAACCTCTACCTGAAGGGCGGCGGCGACCCAACATTCGGCAGCGCCTCTTTCGTGGCAGCCCGCTACGGCGGCCAGGGCACAACCGTGACGAAGCTCGCTGCGCTCGTGAAGGCGGCCGGTATCAGAGAAGTCACCGGCAACGTGGACGGGGACGATTCCTGGTTTGACTCGTTGCGCGGAGATCCCTACAGCGGCTATGCGCCTGACCCCGAACTGGAAGGCGAGCTCAGCGGACTCTCCTTCAATCGTGGCGCGACAGGCTCCGAGGGCGGAGCGCACGCACCCGCGGCCTACGCGGCGCTACAGCTACGCGGGGCGCTTCGTGGCCAGGGGATCAAGGTCCATGGAGGCACCGCCGGCGTGACCCCCCTCGGCGCGACGACGGTGGCAACCGAGCCATCCCCGAACCTCGCCACTCTGCTCGGACTGACCCTGCCACCTTCGGACAACTACTTTGCGGAGACCTTGATCAAGGACATCGGCGCGCGCTTTGGCGGTGCCGGCACCACCGCCGCCGGTGCTGCCGTGGTGCGCTCGACGATCGCCAAGGACTTCGGCTTGCGTCCCTATCTGATCGATGGCTCGGGCCTGTCGCACTCCGACCACACCACTCCCAAGCAGATTGTGGAGCTGCTCACGGCACTCGCTTCCAGCCCCTTGGGCACCACCCTGCGCAACGACCTGGCCGTCGCCGGTCAAACCGGGACACTCTCAGAACGGATGCGACACACACCGGCCTCCGGGCGCTGTCGGGCCAAGACGGGGACTTTGAACGGGGTGTCGAACCTCGCTGGCTACTGCGAAAGCGAGGGCGGAGACATCCTCGCCTTTGCTTTCTTCAACGACGGCATCGAAACGTACGAGGCGCACACGATCCAGGACAACATGACGATCACGCTCGCGCGCTACTGAGTGAGTCCGGAAACGATTCGACCCGCCGAAAAAGCGGGCCGAATGCGGCACAGCCACATGACACATGTTGTAGTGATACTACCACAGCTAGCGCGGCTGAACAGCCATTCGGACGGATGATGGGGACGCGACGGTGACGAATCCGTCTCGGCGCGTGACTATTGCTGCCTGTCCCACATCGTCCATCCAATCGGCGGAAGGTGTGGGAGTCGAACCCATCCGGAGGGTCACTCCGAAAGTTCATGTGTCACATGACTGTGCCGACCGCGGCACTGCACCTTCCTGTTGTTTATTGTATGCAGAGGGGCGGACGGAATTGTGGCTACCCGCCCAACAGGTCCAGCAAAGACCCCTCGTCCAGCACCGCCACCTCCAGCCGCTCGGCCTTCTCCAACTTCGACCCCGGCGACTCTCCCGCCACCAGGTAGTCGGTCTTCTTCGACACCCCGCTGGTGACTCGCCCGCCGGCTGCCTGGATGCGCTCTGTGGCCTGCTCGCGCGAGAGCGTCGGCAGCGTGCCCGTGAGCACGAACGTCTTGTTCACCAAGGGGCCGCTGGTCGGCGCCGGTCCCTCCTCGGCGAAGCGCAAACCCTGCTCGCGTAGGTCATCGACCAGTGTGAGCATGCGCTCGTCGTGCAACTGCGAGTGGATCAGGAGACTCATCTTCTCGCCGATCCCTGGCGTCTCCTCGATCTCGGCGGCGCTTGCCCCAAGCAGTGCATCTATGTTGCGAAAGCGCAAAGCCAGATTGCGTCCTGTTACCTCGCCGACCTCCTCGATGCCAAGCGCGAACAGGACGCGTGCGAATGGGCGCTGCTTTGAAGCCTCGATCGCGGCAAGCAGGTGGTTGACCGACAGCTCGCCAAAGCCCTCCAGCTCTAGCAGCGCCTCGCGGTGTTCATGCAAGCGGTAATAGTCGGCAGCCGTGTGAACCAATGTCTGCTGCTGCAGCAAGGCCACCTGCTTCTCGCCGATGCCGTCGATGTCCATCGCCCCGCGCGAGACGAAATGCTTGAGCAGCTGCCAGGCGCGCTCGGGACAATCACGGTTGGGGCAGGTCGTAAAGACCGAGCCCTCCGGCTTGACCGTTGGCGTATCGCAGAAAGGACAACGCTCGGGCGGATGCGTCGGCGGCGGGCGATCCTTGCGCTCGACAACATGCGGCGCCGGCGAGACCACCTGCGGGATCACGTCGCCTGCTCGCAGCACGATCACGTCCTCGCCGGCGCGGATGTCCTTGCGGACGATGTCCTCCTCGTTGTGCAAGGTCGCAAGCTTGATGACGACCCCCCCGGCCGCCACCGGCTCGAGCATCGCGTAAGGGCGCAGGTCACCGAACTTGCCGACGTTCCACATCACCTTGTGTAGACGCGTCACGGCCGTTGTCGGCGGGAACTTCCAGGCCACAGCCCAGCGCGGATCGCGGCCGACCGAGCCCAGGCGGCGTTGCAGCTCGAGGTCGGAGACCTTGATCACGACTCCGTCGATCTCGAAGTCCAAGTCTCCGCGGCGCTCCTGCCAGCGCAGGCATTGGGCGATCACCTGCTCCTCGCTGTCGAGCAGCTTGATGTCTCGGTTGACGCGGAAGCCGTGCTCGCGCAGCCAGGTCAAAGCCTCCCAGTGCGTCTTGAATTTCAAGTCCGGCGCAACCCCAACCTGGTAGGCCCACATCGACAGCGGGCGTTCGGCCATCAGTGACGGGTCGAGCTGGCGCACCGCGCCGGCAGCCGAGTTGCGCGGATTCATGAACGTCGACAGGCCGTTTTCGGCGCGGCGCTCGTTGACGGCCGCGAAGTCCTTCAGCGACATGTACACCTCGCCGCGCACCTCGAGCAACGGCGGAGCGTCCTCGATGCGCAGCGGGACCGAGCCGATCGTGCGCAGGTTGTGCGTGACGTCCTCGCCGACCTCGCCGTTGCCGCGCGTGGCTCCACGCTCGAGCACGCCATCGCGGTAGAGCAGGCTGATCGCCAAGCCGTCGACCTTCGGCTCGACAACGTACTCATAACCCGTACGCTCGATCCCTTCGCGGGCGAGATGGGTGCTCATGCGCGTCACCCACGCCCTCAGCTCCTGCTCGCTGCGGACGTTGTCGAGCGAGAGCATCGGCTCGAGGTGCTTTACCTTCTCCAGCTTGCCGACCGGCTCCCCTCCCACCCGCTGTGTCGGCGAGTCGGCACTCCGCAGCTCCGGATAGTCGCGCTCCAGGCGGCGCAGCTCGTCCAAGAGCGCGTCATAGGCGTCATCGCCGATTTCGGGATCGTCGAGTACGTAGTAGCGATGTGCGTGATGTTCGAGTTGCGTGCGCAGCGCTCCTGCGCGAGCGAGCTGGCGCTTGGATGGTCTCGCCTCGGAGGGGGCCTGCGCCGCGGGCTCTGCTCCCATCGCCGATCGCGGACTCTGACCTCCGGCGGACGTCGCATCGGACTCGGGCTCGCCGTCGGTTTGCCTCGATCGTCCGCTCACGCGCTCCCGCCATCGAGAACGGGCGCGAGCAGCGCCTGCAAGTCGAACCCGCGCAACACCTCCAAGCCACCGCGGTGGGTCAGGTCGAAATGGATCGGCGTGACCGCAATACGTCCCTCGGCGACAGCCGCCAGGTCGGTGCCCGGCTCGTCGTGGAAACCGGGGTCAGATCCGTATATCCAGTAGCGCTGGCGCTTGGCGGAGTCCTCCGCGTGCGGCGCAACCTTCAGCTCGTCGCGGTAGATGCGCTTGCCTAGACTTGTCACCTCGACCCCATCGGGCTCGCCGGCGGGCACGTTCACATTTAGCAGCGTCCCGCTCGGTATGGGCAGCTCCTCGATGCGCTCCACCAGACGCGCCACGAAGGTGGCGGCGAGCGCGAAGTCAAAGCCGCCGTCGTAGCGAAAGTCGAGCGCCCGCGCGCGCGACTGCTGAGAGACGGCAATCGCGGGCAAGCCGAGCACGACGCCCTCCAATGCTGCCGCCACCGTGCCCGAGTAGGTGATGTCGTCGCCAAGGTTGGCGCCGTGGTTGATGCCGGCGACGACAAGCTGCGCATCGAAGCCCTCGACCAGGCCAAGGCGCGCAAGGCGCACACAATCGACGGGCGTGCCGTCTGTGGCATAGCCGACCGTGCCGTCGGGGAACGACACCTCCTCAACCCACAATGGACGTCGCGTCGTGATCGAGCGCGCCATCGCCGAGCGGTTGCCATCCGGGGCGATCGTCACGAGGCGCACTCCCGCCACTTCGGCCAGCGCGCGACGCAGGGCCTGCAGGCCGTCGGCCTCGATCCCGTCGTCGTTGGTGAGCAGCACGTTGAGCATCGTCGCCTTCAGCATAGGGTTCGCCGCGGCCCAACCTTGTTGAAAAACATGAGGCCCCCCGCGCGCGCAGGGGGCCTCATGTTTTTGGATAGGCCACCGACACCAGCGCCAACCCGTGCGCGGGCGCGGTGGGACCGGCGTGCGCGCGTGACTTGCCGGCCAACAGCGCGGCAAACTCCTCCAGCTCACGTCGCCCGCTGGCCACCTCGAGCATCGTGCCAACGAGAACCCGGTTCATGTGGCGCAAGAACGATTCCGCCTCGATCCATAGCTCCAGCACGTCGCCGCGCTCGCGCCACTCGGCACTCGAGACGGTGCGCTCGAAGCGCGTGTGCTCGGTCTCCGTGGGCGTAAACGCGGTGAAGTCGTGCTCTCCGGGCAACAGCTCGGCACACTGCCGCAAAAGCGCGCGATCGAGCGAACGCGGCCACCACAGCGCACGGCCACGCTCGAACACGTCGCGCGTGCGTCGCTCGAGCACCCGGTAGCAATAGGTTCGACTCACAGCGTCGCGCCTGGCGTCGAAGGCCTCGCCGGCCGGCTCGCAGGAGAGCACGGCCATGTCTGGCGGCAAAAGCGAGTTCAGGCGCAGGGGGTCGAGCGCCTCGTGGCGATAGCTGACGATCTGTCCCCAGGCATGCACGCCCCGATCGGTGCGCCCGGCGACGGTCGCCGTCAACGGCTCTCCATCCTGGCCCTGCTCGCCAAGGACTGTGCGCAGCGCCCGCTCCAGCTCCCCCTGCACGGTTCGCAGCTGCGGCTGCGCCGCCCAGCCGAGGAACTCGGTGCCGTCGTATTGCAGCGTGAGCTTTGAGACCATCGCCATATACCTGCTGATCTGTCAATACGCATGTCTGAGGTGCGAGAGCCCCAAGTCTGGCAAGGACGCAGCGAGCGTGTGAATAAACGCGAGCGAGTGAGAACGCCGCCAGACGCCTGCTATCGCGCCTCAGACCAGCTCTAGGTAGACCATCTCGGTAGCGTCGGAGCGACGCGGGCCGAGCTTGAGGATGCGCGTGTAGCCGCCGGGCCTGTCGGCATAGCGGGGGGCGACCTCCTCGAACAGCTTGTACACGGCGAACTTGTCCTGCGAGAGCGCTGAGAGCGCCTGGCGGCGAGCGTGCAGGTCGCCACGCTTGGCGAGCGTGATCAGCTTCTCGATCTCGGGCTTTACCGCCTTGGCCTTGGCTTCGCTCGTCTTGATCCGCTCGTGCTCGAGGACCTCCTTGGTGAGGTTCATGAGCAACGACTTGCGGTGTGCGGAGTCGCGGCTGAGCTTGTTGCGTGTCTTCTGATGTCTCATGGGTTTCGTGCGCTCGCTATTCGCTCGCGCAAGCGGTCAGTCTAGAGAGCTGACCGCTTGCGCGGGCTGTGCTCAGTCCTGGCGCAGTTGCAGGCCTCTCGCTTCAAGTGTTTCGATGACCTCGTCGATCGACTTCTTGCCGAAGTTGGGGATCGCGTTGAGCTCGGCCTCCGACTTTGAGATCAAGTCGCCGACTGTCTGGATGCCGGCCCGCTTGAGGCAGTTGTAGGAGCGGACTCCGAGCTCGAGCTCCTCGATCAGGATGCTCCACTCCTCACCCTGCAGCGCCGCCGGCGCGCCGCCGCCACCGACCGCCAGACCATGGCCGTCGAGCTGGCCGCCGGGTACGGCGCGCAGCTCCTGGATGCGGTCTGCGTCGGTGAAGATCGCAAGCTGGGAGATCAGCAGCTCGGCCGCCTCGCGCAGCGCTGCCTGCGGCTCGATCGAGCCGTCGGTCTCGATGTCGAGCGTGAGCTTGTCGAAGTCGGTCTTCTGTCCGACGCGGGCCTGCTCGACGGCGTAGGCGACACGCCGCACAGGCGAGAAGATCGAGTCGATCGGGATAACGCCGATCGGCTGGTCGGCCGACTTGTTCTCCTCCGCCGGGCGGTAGCCGCGACCGCGACCGATCGTCATGTAGAGCTCGAGCTTGGTCTTCTTCTCGAGCGTCGCCACGTGCACGCTCGGGTTGAGGATCTCGACACCGGCAGGCAGGTCTATGTCCTTGGCCGTGATCTCCCCTGGCCCGGTCACGACGAGTGGCGCCTCGACCTCGCTCGCATCGGAGTGCATGCGACACACGATGCCCTTGAGGTTGAGCACGATGTCGGTCACGTCCTCCTTGACGCCCTCTACGGTTGAGAACTCGTGCGCCACGCCCTCGATGCGCACGCTCGTGACGGCGGCGCCGGCGAGCGAGGAGAGCAAGACACGCCTGAGCGAGTTGCCGAACGTGTAGCCGAAGCCGCGGTCGAGCGGCTCGATTGTAAACGTGCCACGGTTCTGCTCCACGGACTCGCTGGTGATCCGGGGGATTTGGAAGTCGAGCATCGGGGTCCTAACGTCGTGTTGGTGTGAAACCGGCGCCTGGAGCAGCGCCGGCTCTTGCGCGCCGCCTCCCCTGCGGGGACGCCGGCGCGGGGAAAGCCTCTACTTCGAGTACAGCTCGACGATGAGCTGCTCCTGCACCGGCGCGGCCACCTCTCGGCGCTCCGGCTTGCGCAGCACCTTGGCCGTGAGCGACTCGTGGTCGGCCTGGAGCCACGCGGGGATCTGACCGGTCAGCTCGGTGGCGTCCCTTACCACCTGCATAGCCGGCGTGTCCGCTTTGATGGCGATCACATCGCCAGGACGCACCTGATAGCTGGGGATGTCCACGCGGCGGCCGTTGACCGTCCAATGTCCGTGGCGGATCAGCTGACGCGCCTGCCTGCGCGATGCCGCGAATCCGAGGCGCACCATCACGTTGTCAAGGCGGCACTCGAGCAATGCGAGCAGGTTCTCACCTGTGATGCCGGGCTGGCGCGAGGCCTTCTCGTAGTAGCCGTGGAACTGCTTCTCGAGCACTCCGTAGTAGCGACGTGCCTTCTGCTTCTCGCGCAGCTGCAGGCGGTACTCGCTCTGCTTCTGGCGGCCGCGGCCGTG
>DATCEK010000138.1:0-27586 GCA_036510155.1 Solirubrobacteraceae bacterium
CACGTCCTCGATCGTGTCCTGCTCCTCGCCAACAGCGACAGCAAGCGTAGAAAGGCCGACTGGGCCACCATCGAACTTGACGCAGATGGCCCTCAATATCTCCCTGTCCAGGCGGTCCAGCCCCTGCTCATCGACCTCCAAGAGCTCGAGCGCACCGTGCGCGGCGTCGGCGCCGACGACGCCGTCCAGGCGCACCTCGGCGTAGTCGCGCACGCGCTTGAGCAGCCGATTGGCCACGCGCGGCGTCCCACGACTGCGCGCGGCGATCGCGAGCGCACCCTCGTCATCGACGCCGATCTGCAGGATCTGCGCTGAGCGCTTGACGATCCGCGCGAGATCCTCGATGGCGTAGTGCTCCAAACGCGCCTGGATGCCGAAGCGATCGCGTAGCGGCGTGGTCAGCAGTCCCGCACGGGTAGTGGCGCCGATCAGCGTGAACTGCGGCAGCTCCAGCGTCACGACGCGAGCACCCGCTCCCTGGCCGACCGTAATCGGCAGGCGCCGATCCTCCATCGCCGGGTAGAAGGTCTCCTCGAGCGTGCGCGGCAGTCGGTGGATCTCATCGACGAAGAAGACGCTGCACGGCTCCAGAGCAGTCAGAAACGCGGCTATGTCTCCCTTGCGCTCGAGCGCCGGCCCAGCGGTCTGGATGAACGGAACTTCAAGCTCGGCGGCAACGATTTGTGCAAGTGAGGTCTTGCCGAGGCCAGGTGGTCCCGCCAGCAGAAGATGGTCTAGCGCCTCTTTGCGAGCACTGGCGGCCTCGATAGCGACAGCAAGCTGCTCGCGCAGCGTCGGCTGACCGATGAACTCCTCGAGCGCCCGCGGACGCAGTGAGCGGTCGAGCTCGTCCTCGGGCGTCAGGTAGGGAGTTTGGATCCGTTCGGCCTGAGTCATCGGCGATTAGGCCCAGCGGTGCTCATCAGAGGGCTCATGCGGCTCGAGCCGTGCGCAGGGCGCCGGCAATCAGGTCCTCAGGGCTGTCGCCGTCTAGGCCGCGCAACAGCTCGTCTGCCTCCAGCGCGTTGTAGCCGAGCGCGATCAGTCCCTCGTGGGCGAGCGCTCGGGGACCGTCGTCTGTCCGTCGTGAGGCTCCCACGCTCGCGAGAGCGCTCTCCACCCCCACCTTCTCGCGCAGCTCGACAATGATGCGCTCGGCTGTGCGCTTGCCGATCCCCGGCACAGCCTGAAAACGAGCAGCATCGGCGCCCGCTATCGCTGAGAGCAACTCCCGTGGGGAGCCGCTGGAAAGTACCGCCACGGCTACCTTTGGGCCGACGGCTTGAACCGAGAGAAGCATCAAGAACAGGTCCCGCTCCTGCTCTGAGTGGAAGCCGTGCAAGAGCAGTGCGTCGTCGCGTACCACAAGGTGCGTATGCAGAGTCGTCTCTCCCCCGACGGCCGGCACGTGACGCAGGGTCTCGCCAGAGACGGCCATGCGGTAGCCCACGCCGCCGCAAAGCAGCACCACGTGATCGGAGCGGCGGATCGCCACCTCGCCGCGTACCAAGGCGATCATGCGCGGCTTCCCGCGAGTTGAACGGCCTTGGCCACCGCATCGTTGAGGGGCGTACCGTTGAGATGGCATACGCCCACGGCAAGCGCATCGGTTGCGTGATCGCTGCCTGGCATCTCCGGGAGCGCCAGCAACGTCTGTACCATGCGCGCCACCTGCTCCTTATCGGCGCGGCCGTTGCCGCAGACGGCCGACTTGACCTGTTGCGGGGTGTAGGAGGAGCAAGGGATAGCGCGTTCGCCGGCCGCCAGCATCGTCACTCCGCGTGCTTGTCCGACGGCGAACGCGCTGTGCGCGTTCTGACCGAAGTACAGCTGCTCGAGTGCCATCGCATCACATTCGTGCTCGTCGAGCAGCTCGCGCACCCCGGCGGCGATGCTTGCAAGCCGCCGCTCGAGCGCAAGCTTGGGATGCGTCTCGATCACTCCACCGTCGAGCGCCATCAGACGCGTGCCGTCGCGTGCGACCACGCCGTAGCCTGTATTGGCAAGACCAGGATCTATCCCGAGCACGATCACCATCTGCGTGATTCTCCGTGTCGAGCCGGACGCCTGCCCCCGAACCCATGTTCGGGGGGATTTCGTTGGGTGACGCCGAAGCGCGGACTACCACATGCGCCAAGGGGCCTGGCCGGACTCCCACAGGTCGTTGAGCGCGATCGCGTCCTTATAGGTGTCCATGCACTCCCAGAAGTCCTCGTGACGATGAGCTAGCAGCTGGCCGTCTGCTGACAGCCGCTCCAACGGGTCCCGCTCGAGCACGCTGTCGCAATCCAGGTAGTCGAGTACGCCTCGCTCAAAGCAGAAGAAGCCGCCGTTGATCCAGTGCTCGGAGCGTGGCTTCTCGTGAAAGCCGAGCACTCGGCCGTCGCTGGTATCGAGCTCGGTAACACCGAACTGCAGCTGCGGACGCACGACCGTCATGGTCGCAAGGCACCCGTGAGCGGTGTGGAAGGCAAGCAGCTCGCCGAGGTCCACACGCGCCACTCCGTCTGCATAGGTCGCGCAGAAGCGATCGTCCCTCAAGTGCTCGGCGAGTAGCTTGATACGACCGCCCGTCGGCGTGTCCAGCCCGGTGTCGATGCACTGCACCGCGACATCTGGCGGCCAGTCAGTAGCGGCCGCGAAATGCTCGATCAGCTCCCCCTTGTAGCCGGTGGCCAGCATGAAACGGCGAAAGCCCTGTACAGCGTAGAGCTGGATCACGTGCCAGACGATCGGCAGCCCGCCGATCTCCACAAGGGGCTTGGGAATCTCCTGCGTGTGCTCGCGTAGACGCGTACCGCGACCGCCGCAGAGAATGACCACCGGCGGTCGTGTGCTCTCAGGTTCTGTCATGCGGGCGCCATTATGCCCGCGAGGCCCCACACGCGATGGTTCGCGTTCAGTGTCTCAACCGGCGACGCGCTCGAGCACGTCGGCGGGAACGTCGAAGTTGGCGTAAACGGCATCGACATCGTCGAGCTCTTCCAGCGCGTCGATCAACTTCATCAGACTCCTTGCGTGGTTCTCGTCGATCGGGACCTGGCTCGAGGGGACATAGGCGAGCTCGGCGCTCTCGATATCGATATCCGCATCTTCAAGCGCCGCTCTTACAGCCGCGAAGTCGGCCAGCTGCGTGACGACCTCGACTATCTCCTCCTCCACCGAGATGTCCTCGGCGCCGGCCTCCACGGCGACCATCAGGTCGTCTTCTGAGTAGCGAGCGGCGTCGACTGCGATCGTGCCCTTCTTCTCGAACAGGTACGCCACCGAACCGGGCTCGCCGAGCGAGCCTCCGTACTTGGAGAACGCGTGACGCACATCCGCTCCGGTGCGGTTGCGATTGTCGGTCAGAGCGTCGACGAGCACTGCGACGCCACCGGGACCGTAGCCCTCGTAGAGGACCGCCTCGATCGCGTCGGCCTCGCCACCCTCGCCCGTGCCTTTGGCGATCGCGCGCTCGATATTGTCCTTCGGCATCGACGCCGCCTTTGCCTTTGCGATTGCCAAGGCAAGAGGAGCATTGCCGGCCGGGTCACCACCGCCATCGCGCGCCGCCACGGTCACGGCGCGTGCGAGCTTCGTGAACTGCTGGCCGCGGCGCGAGTCGACGATCGCCTTCTTGTGCTTGATCGAAGCCCACTTGGAATGTCCTGACATGCTCGGAAGGATACTTCGCGTTGGGCGAGGGAGCCAGACGCGGAGATGCATCCGGGTCGGGCGCGGAGCCCAACCAGGTGTGCACAGAACCTCGAGGCCGCAAGAGCGCGACGCCGCGAGCACGCCTTCTGCGCGAAACGCCTCTAGGATGGCGACCGCATGGCTCTCGACCCCAGCATCTTCAAGGCATACGACATCCGCGGGCTCTATGGCGAGCAGATCGACGGCGAGACGGCACTGGCCATCGGCCGCGGCTTCGCCCGTGTGCTCGCCAAGTTCTCGGGCAAGCCCGCCACCGAGCTGCGCGTCGGGCTGGGCCGCGACATGCGCCTGAGCGCTCCCGAGCTTGCCGCGCGCTATCGCGAGGGGCTCTTGATGGAAGGCGCCGACGTGCTCGACGCCGGACAGGTGGGAACCGAGATGCTCTATTACCTCGTCGGCTCGCGCGAGCTCGACGGCGGCCTGATGTGCACCGCATCGCACAACCCCAAGGCCTACACAGGGGCCAAGCTCGTGCGCGACGGCGCGATCGCGCTGTCCGGCGACGCCGGCATCCAGGACATTCGTCGCGAGATCGAAGCCGGCCTCGAGATCCCGATGGGCGCCCCCCATGACGGGGGACGAGCAAGCGGAAGCGGCGGTGGCGTCGAACTCGGTGTCCTGCAAGAAGTCGACGTCTACGAGGAGTTCCAAGCGGCGGCGCTGAAAATGATCGACCCGGACGTCATCAAACCCTTGAAGGTCGTCCTCGACGGCGGCAACGGCATGGCCGGACCGATGGTGGGGCCGCTGCTCGATCGCCTCGGCTTGAATCTGATCGAGACATATTGGACGCCGGATGGCAACTTCCCAGACCACGAGCCCAATCCGCTGCTGCCGGAGAACCGTACGTTCATCATCGAGAAGCTGCGCGAGACCGGTGCCGACCTCGGGATCGCCTGGGACGGGGACGCCGACCGTTGCTTCTTCATCGACGACACCGGCGAGTTCGTCGACGGCGACTTCCTCACGGCGCTCTTGGCCGAGTCGCTGCTTGCCAAGCGGCCCGGCTCGGCGATCCTCTACGACGTCCGCGCCAGCTGGGCGGTGCCCGACACCGTCAAGCGCGCCGGCGGCACCCCCTACATCAACCGGGTCGGCCATGCCTTCTTCAAGACGCGGATGCGCGAGGAGGGCTCGCTGTTCGGCGGGGAGGTATCAGGTCATTACTACTTCCGCGACTTCTACTGCGCGGACTCAGGCACGATCCCGGCGCTGTTGATCCTCGAGCAGCTCTCGCTTCAAGGCAAGCGGCTGTCGGATCTGTTGAAGCCCTATCGCGAGCGCTACTTCATCTCCGGAGAGATCAACACCGAGGTCTCCGACCAGCAGGCCAAGATGCAGGAGATCGCCGAGCGCTACTCAAACGCAAAGCAGGACCGGCTCGACGGGATATCGATCGACTACGAGGACTGGCATTTCAACGTGCGTCCCTCGAACACCGAGCCACTGCTGCGTCTGTGCCTCGAGTCGCTGCGTTCGTACGAGCACATGCAGAGCGCCCGCGACGAGGTGCTCGAGCTGATTCGCTCGTGAAGCAGATTTGCCCGATGCCCCCTGCGCGCGCGGGGGGACCTCATTGTTTGGCGGTTCCTGACTCTTGCGGCGTGGCAGTCCCGTGAGTCAAAAAAGCGCGATGCCCCCCGCGCGCGCGGGGGGCATCCACTGTTTGGCGGTCCCCACCCCATTCGCCGTGGGGCGCGTGAACTGTTATCTGATCGAGGACGAACCGCTGACGCTGGTGGACGCCGGCCCGAACTCAGCCACTTCTCTGACAGCGTTGGAGGCTGCGCTGCAGACCCACGGACGCCGTGTGGAGGAGCTCGAGCGGATTGTGGTCACCCATCAGCACATCGATCACATCGGCCTCGTGGAGATCCTCGCCAAGCGCTCAGGCGCAGAGGTCTGCGCGCTCGATCTGCTCGCACCGTGGCTTGCCGACTACAAGCACGAGATGGAAGACGGGGACAGCTTTTCCGCTGAGATCATGCTTCGCAACGGCATACCGCAGGACATCGTCTATGCGCTGCGCGCTGTGTCGGCGAGCTTTCGCGCTTGGGGTGCTGCCGCCCATGTCACCACGCCGCTGGCCGCTGGCGCTTCGCTCGAGTTCGCTTCGCGCAGTTGGCGCGTACTGCACCGTCCGGGGCACTCACCGTCAGACACGGTCTTCTGGGACGAAGCGACGGGCGAGTTGTTTGGCGGAGACCACCTGATCAAGCACATCTCCTCCAATCCCCTGATCTCCAAGTCGTTGGAGGAGGGTGGTGGCGATCGACGCCCACGGGCGTTGATGGTCTACATGGATTCGCTGCGCTTGACGCGGGAGATGGACTTGGAGGTCGTCTACGCCGGGCATGGCGAGCCGTTCGAAGGCCACAGCGCCCTGATCGACGAGCGCTTCAAGATGCACGAGCGGCGCGCCAACAAGCTTTACGGCCTGATCGCGGCGCAACCCCGCAACGCTTATGAGCTGGCTCAGGAGATGTGGGGGAACGTGGCTGTCACGCAGGCTTTCCTGACGCTCTCAGAGGTGCTCGGCCATGTGGATCTGCTGATCGACGAAAGCCGCGTCGTCGAGCACGAAGTGGACGATGTCGTCCACTTCGAGGCAAGCTGAACAGTCCATTCGCGTTGCGTCCCATGGTCGCTCAAAGAGCGACGACACCGGCGCGCCCGCGGCTCGACGCAATATCGGCCAGGAAAAGCCTGTGCAGGCGATCGTCGCGGCCCAACTCGGTGTGGAAGGCGACAGCGATCACGCGACCTTGACGAGCGGCGACCGGATGACCCTCGACCTCCGCGAGGATCTGCACCTCCGGTCCGTGCTCGGCAATCCACGGAGCGCGGATGAACACGCCTCGCAGCGGGCCACCCTCGATGCCCTGCATCTCCAGATCGGCCTCGAAGCTACGCAACTGCCGCCCAAAGGCATTGCGCTCGGCAAGCACGTCCATGATCGCCAGATGTTCGCGGTCGAGCATGATCAGCCCGGCACATGAGCCGAAGATCGGCACATCCCGGGCGGCCAGATGGCGCAAGGGTTCGGCAAGCCCCTCACGCTTCACGCCGAGGGTCATGGTCGTGGACTCGCCGCCAGGGATCACGAGACCCTCCAGGCCATCGAGATCGGCAGGCACACGCACCTCCCGCACTTCTGCGCCCAGCCGCACGAGCACATGCGAATGCGCCTGGAAATCTCCCTGCAGGGCGAGGACGCCGATCAGCGGTGCTGTCACCAACCGCGCTGAGCCAGCAGCTGCTCACCTGAGAGCTTGGAGCTCTCGAGGCTCACCATCGCAGGGCCAAGGCCGCGCGATGCGGCGGCGACGCGCTCAGGGTCCTGCCAATGGGTCGTAGCCTCCACGATCGCGGTGGCGCGTGCCGGAGGATCGTCTGACTTGAAGATGCCCGAGCCCACGAATACTCCTTCTGCGCCGAGCGCCATCATCAAAGCCGCGTCGGCCGGGGTGGCGATGCCGCCGGCACAGAATAGGACGACAGGCAGCTTTCCCTCTCGGGCGACCGAGCGCACCAGGTCCAGCGGCGCAGCATGAAGCTTTGCGGCGGTGGCAAGCTCTGACTCCTGGAGGGCTGAAAGGCGCCGTATCTCACCGGTGATGCCGCGCATGTGGCGTACCGCCTCCACGATGTCCCCGGTGCCGGCCTCGCCCTTGGAGCGGATCATCGCGGCGCCCTCCCCCAGGCGTCGCAAAGCCTCGCCGAGATTGGTGGCGCCGCATACGAACGGAACCTTGAAGGACCACTTGTCGATGTGGTTGGACTCGTCCGCGGGCGTGAGCACCTCGGACTCGTCGATGTAGTCGACCTCGAGCGCTTCCAACACTTGCGCCTCGACGAAGTGGCCAATGCGTGCCTTGGCCATCACAGGGATGCTCACGGCCTCCTGGATGCCAGAGATCATCTCGGGATCTGACATCCGCGCGACTCCCCCGTCGCGGCGAATGTCGGCCGGCACGCGCTCGAGCGCCATCACCGCGGCCGCGCCGGCGTCCTCGGCGACCTTTGCCTGCTCAGGGGTGACCACGTCCATGATGACGCCGCCCTTGAGCATCTCTGCCAGGCCGCTCTTGACTGTGAATGTAGCCTCGTCGCGCATGTGGTGATCTTATCCTGAGCCACCCCGTACATGTACGGGGTGGGACAACGCCACATGTGGCGTTGTCTTCCGGTCGGTGCATGCACCGACCGGCCGGGCGCGCATGCGCGCCCAGACAGGGCCGCATGCGGCCCTGTCTTCCTGAAATATGCAGCAGGCTCAGACTCGACTACTTCAGGCGGAAAGCCTTGATGCGATCGTCGTACTGCGCCGTATCCTTCGCGTACACGCCGTAAGCCAAAGCTTGGATCAGGCTCAGCAGAGCGGTGTGCGAACGTACGTAGGCCGGGCTGTTGGAGGAGTAGTAAAGCTTGATCTGCGCGAGCTTGGCGACCTCGGAGAGCGTCGCGTCGGTGATCGCCGCGGTGCGCGCCTTGCGGTGGCGCGCCAGCTTCATCGCGCGCACGACCAGCGGATGCGGGCGACCGGCGGAGAGGCCGATCACGAGCGTCGTCGAGTCGATCCGCCCGAGGCGGCTCAAAGCCTCCTGGGATGGGCTCGCGACGACATCGACGCGCAGATCGAGCAGCATCAACAGGTGACGCATGTAGCTGGCGAAGAAGGCCATCTGGTCGGTCCCGGCGACAAGCACCTTCTCGGCGCTGACGATCGCCTCGGTCAGGGCGTCGACCGCCGGCCTCGAGACCTTGCGCGCGGTCTCCTCCACATTCAGATGGTCTGCCGCCAAGGCTGTCTCGAACTCGTTCTGGTCGAGTGAGAACAGCGGCGTGGAAGTCTCGGATTGGCCGGTGGATTGCGGATGCGCATGGATGCGTCGATACTCTTCGCGCGCCGCGGCTTGCAGCTCGGGAAAGCCCTCGAAGCCGAGGGCTTGAGAGAAGCGCACGACCGTGGAGCTTGAAGTATTGGCGCGGCGGGCAAGCTCCTCCGCGGTCTGGAAAGCCGCCTCGTCGAGATGGTCCACGATGTACTGGGCCACATCCTTTTGCGAGCGCGAGCACTCATCGAAGCGACTCTGGATGTACAGGGAAAGGCTCTGGTGCTCACCGACGCCGCTCGCCGATGGCTTCTCTGGAATAGTCGCTAGTCGTCTCACGGCGCATTTGTTCGACGGCCCCTCCCCACACTCCTTTAGAAGCTCGACGAAAAGGGCGCCCTATGTGCCCTGCAGCTGCGTGGCCAGCTCCACGAAGTATTCGAGCGAGTGCGGGTTGGCAAGCGACTCGACGCTCGCCGCCTCGCTGGGCACCGCGCCCATCAGGATGCGCTTGACCGGCACCTCGAGCACCTTGCCCGAGAGCGTGCGCGGGACCTCGGAGATCTGCAGTATCTGATTGGGAACGTGGCGCGGCGAGCAGTCCTCGCGAATGCGCTGCTTGATGCGAATTTCAAGCGCTGGGTCGAGCGCAACCCCATCGCGCAGTACGACGAACAGGATCATCCACAGCTCCTCGGCGCCCGCCCGTGGAATGTCCACGACCAACGCATCCACAACCTCGGCGATCGCCGCTGTGGCACGGTAGATCTCGCTGGTGCCCATGCGCACGCCCTGGCGGTTGATGGTGGAGTCCGAGCGTCCGTAAATCACAGCGCCGCCACGCGGAGTGATGCGAATCCAGTCACCGTGGCGCCAGATGCCCGGGTACATCTCGAAATAGCTCTCGCGCATGCGCTCCCCGCTTTCATCGCCCCACAGGAAAAGCGGCATCGATGGCAACGGCTCGGTCAGGACGAGCTCGCCGAGCTCGTCCGTCAACGACTGTCCTTGCTCATCCCACGACTCGACGGCACAGCCAAGCGCGCGACACTGGATCTCGCCCTCGTACACGGGAAGCAGCGGGCTGCCACCCACGAACGCCGTACAGACGTCGGTGCCTCCGCTGGTGGAGAACAGCCAGATATTTCCTCCGACGTGACCATAGACCCAGTGAAAGCCCTCCGGCGCCAGCGGCGAGCCGGTCGAGCCGATGCTGCGCAGCGCACTCAAGTCGTGGTCGCGGCCGGGCTCGAGGCCTGCCTTCTCACAGCTCATCAGAAACCCTGCGCTGACGCCCATGCAGGTGATGCCGGTCTGCTCGGCGAGCGTCCACAGCGCGCTGAGGTCGGGGTGGGCGGGACTGCCGTCGTAGAGCACGATCGCTGCCTCGCTGAACAGGCAGCCAATCAGGAAATTCCACATCATCCAGCCAGTCGTCGTAAACCAGAACATGCGGTCGCCTACCTGAAGGTCGAGATGCAGCATGCTCTTCTTCAGCTGCTCGACCAAGATGCCGCCGTGGCCGTGGACTATCGCCTTCGGCAAGCCGGTCGTCCCCGATGAGTAGAGCACCCACAGGGGATGGTCGAACGGCACTTGCTCGAAGTGCGCGCTCGCCCCCTCCCCACGCGCGAGCAGCTCCGTCCACAGAAGCCCGCCGGGGAACTCGCCGGGACCTGCCTTCTCGTCCAGGTAGGGGAGCATCACGGTGTGGGCGACGCTTGGCAGGCCAGCCGAGATCGTCTCGAGGGCTGCCCTGCGGTCGAAGTCCTTGCCCCCATGACGGTAGCCGTCCACCACGAACAGCACCTTCGGCTCGATCTGGGCAAAGCGATCGACGACGCTGCGCGCGCCGAACTCGGGCGCTGCACAGGACCAGATCGCGCCGATGCTGGCACACGCCAGAAAAGCGATCAGCGTCTCTGGAATATTCGGCATGTAGGCGGCGACGCGGTCGTCCTTCTTCACCCCGAGTGAGCGCAAGCCGGCCGCTGCGGCCGCGACCTGCTCAGAGAGCTCGCCCCAACTCAACTCCTCGAGCGGGCGCAACTCCGAGGCGTGCATCACGGCCGTTGCCTGTGGATCGCGTTCACGCGTGAGCATGTTCTCCGCATAGTTGAGCTGTGCGCCCTGGAACCACGACGCCCCCGGCATCTCCTTCGAGGTCAGCACACGCTCATAGGTCTCAGACGCGCGCACACCGCAGTACTCCCAGATATCCGCCCAGAACTGCTCGACCTCATGCACCGACCAAGCCCACAGGTCACCGTAGTCGGCGAACGTACGTCCATGGCGCCACCCGGCCCAGCTCATGAAGTCGGTCATCCGAGCGTTCGCGGCCATCTCGGCCGTTGGCATCCACAACGGCGCTTGATCGTGCCGATCCGACATCGTGCACCCCTTTTTTAGCGACTTTGCACAGCGGCGCCCGTGCCCCCGATTCCGTCGGCCTCCGCGGCGAGGATCTGGCCGTTGCGACCGATCCCGCTCCGACGTCTGGATCTATTGATACCGGGTCCTACACCACATGTGCAAGTGCCGCACGATCGCGCCCGGCTATGCTCGTGGTTCGTGAGCATCGAGGCACTGCGCAACGAATTCCCGGTGCTCGAACGTGTGGCTTATCTGAACGCAGGCACCGACGGGCCTCTGCCTGGCAGCGCGGCACAGGCAGGTGCCGAGGAGCTACTTGGAGAGGCGCGACGGGGACGCGCCGGCGAGCACTTCGAACGTCGCCGTGAGCTGGGCGATGAACTGCGCGCGGCTTACGCCGGTGCGCTGGCGTGCAAGCCCGAGGAGCTGGCCCTCACGACCTGTACAAGTGAGGGCCTCTCGTGCGTGATCGATGGCTTGCAACTGGCCGAGGGCGATGAGATCCTCACGAGCGACGAAGAGCATCCCGGCCTGCTTGGCGCGCTCGGCGCCGCCCGCGCGCTGCACGGCGTGTCGGTGCGGGCGGTCCCGCTCGCGAATATCGCCGAGACGGTGACCGCTCGCACACGGTTGGTGGCCTGTTCGCACGTGAGCTGGATGAGCGGCTGTATCGCTCCGGCCGAGCTCGCGCAAGTGGATGTGCCTGTCGTGCTCGACGGAGCTCAGGGAGTAGGGGCCGTGCCGGTGGACGTGCAGGCGCTTGGTTGCCACGCATACGCCGGCGCTGGGCAGAAGTGGTTGTGTGGGCCAGACGGCCTCGGCATGCTGTATGTAGCCCCGTCGCTCAGGGAACGTCTAAAAGTGAGTCACCGCGGCTATGGCAACCTGCTCGATCCAGGTGCAGGACTCGACGCGCAATTGCACGAGGACGGCCGACGTTTCGACACGTTCGTGCTGAGCGCCGAGGCGCTTGCGACGGCTCTGACAGCAGTGCGGACGCTCGAGCGAGCGGGCTGGGCGGCGGTGCACGAGCACGCGATCGCCCAGGCCGCCCGGCTCGCCGAGCTGTTGGCGGCCAACGGTCGCACGGTCTCCCGGCGCGGGGCGAGCACGCTCGTCTCGTTCTCGAGCCAGGATCCGCTGGGCGAGCGCACCCGCCTGGCCGAGCGGGACGTCATCCTGCGCGACATCCCACACCAGCCGTTGCTGCGCGCCTCTGTCGGTGCGTGGAACGACGAGAGCGACTTTCAACGCCTGCTCGCCGGTCTTCTGGCCTGAGTATGCCTGGGGCGGGATAGACGGCTCGTCACGCGCCGGAGCCGCTCGTCCACAAGGACATTGCTGTCGCTGTGCGCGGGTGTAAGCCACCACGCGATTTGTGACAGCCGTAGCACGGCTTAACGTGTACTTAGCACGCTTATGCGGTTTGCTTCTAGCAGCACGGTGTGCTCGTCGGGGGCTGTACGAGCATCTGCCGTCCAGATATGAGCGCCACAGACCGCACATCCACGTTGAACGCCGCTGAGACGCCGATCCCGGCCGTGGGCGCGCAGGCGCCTATCGCCGCACAGGGAGGAATCGGGGGGAACGGGCAACGCTCCTCGCGTTCGCTGCTCGAACGCGTGCGTCCCCAATACGTGGCACTCGCCGGCATCCTCGCTGTGGCGACAGTACTGAACACGCACAGGCTTTCTCAAAACGGCTACGCGAACACCTTTTACTCAGCCGGCGTGCACTCAATACTCGAGTCCTGGCACAACTTCTTCTTCGTCTCCTTCGACAGCGGTGGTCTCGTCACGATCGACAAGCCACCGCTTGCAGTGTGGTTGCAGGCGGCCAGCGCCGAGCTGTTCGGCTTCTCGCCGCTGAGTCTGCTCTTGCCGGAGGCGATCATCTCGGTCCTCGCCGTTGCGGTGCTGTACCGCATCGTCGCACGACGATTGGGCTCCGGCGCTGGCCTCGTGGCCGCTCTGGCGCTAGCGGTGTTCCCGTCCTTTGTCGCGGTCTCGCGCGAGAACGGCGTAGACCCGTTGCTGCTCCTGCTGATGATCCTTGCGTGTGGAGCGGCCTTGAATGCAATCGAAGACGGCCGCTGGCGTTGGCTCATGGCCAGTGCGCTACTTGTCGGGCTCGCTTTCAACACCAAGACGCTCGCCGCCTATCTCGTCGCTCCCGGTATCGGGCTTGCCTATCTGGCGTGCGCGCCTGATCGCTGGTACAGGCGGATCGGGATGCTGACGCTCGCGACCCTGATCATGGGCGTCGTCTCCTTTGCGTGGATCGCCGCAGTCGAATTGACGCCGGCGTCCCAGCGCCCCTATGTCGGTAGCTCCACCGACAACACCGAGCTCGGACTGACCTTCGAATACAACGGCCTTGGCCGCGTCGAAGGCGAGCTCGGAGGTCCGGGCAAGATCCCGAAGGCCGAAGGCGGTTTGGTCCGCACCCCGGTGATCCACCACCGCTTCGTCTACCGCCATCTCACCCAGGCTCAGCGCTCAGCTCTCGCTGCGGCGGCTCTACGCGAGCACGAACGGCGAGTGCGCGTTCTGCGGGCAGCGAGGTCCACCTACCTGCCCGACGGTCGCCTGCGAGACGCGATCGCCTTCGGCGGCGAGACGAGTCCCATGCGGCTGTTTGAAAACCGGCTGGCCGACCAGGGCTCATGGATGCTGCCCTTCGCGATCTTCGGCATGCTCGCGCTGGCGCTGTCGCTGCTCATCGGCGAGCGCAGGCGAACAAGTCCGCGGCTTGGAGTTCTGATCGTCTTCGGTGGCTGGCTGCTCGTGGAGGTGGTGATCCTCAGCCTCTCCAAAGGCATCGTTCACCCCTATTACATCTCGGCGGTCGCTCCGGGAGCGGCCGCGATGATCGGCGCGGGTGCATTTGCGTTCACGCGGTTTGCCAAGCAGCGCAGTTGGGCTGTGTTGCTGCTGCCCTGTGCGGTTGGCGCCACCGTGGCCGCTCAGATCGCGATACTCAACTACCAGCACTTCATACGCTGGTTCGTCCCCATCTTGATCGGCGGCGCGATCGTACTGGTGCTCGCGATGGGCGTGCGACGCCTGGCGGCGCCGGCGATGGCACTGCTTGTCTGCCTGCTGCTGTTCGCGTCAGCGGACTACGCCAAGACGACATGGCTTGCACCGGTGGAGGGCACTTTCCCGGCCGCGGGCCCGCGTCAGGCCGCGGGCGAAGGGGGAGTCGGTTTGAACGCGATCGACCTGCGCATCTACAGCAACCTCGTTCGCTACGTCGACAGCCACCATCCGGGTAGCCGCTGGAGCGTCCTGACCGTCGCTGCGCCGACGGCAGCGCCGATGATTTTGCTGGGCTCCCCCGCCGGCGCTCTGGCGGGCTACAGCGGCACCGACCCGACGCTCGACGGACCAGGACTCGCAGGCTTGGTAGCCAAAGGAGAAGCGCGCTACGTCGTACTCGGCGGCGCCTACGCCTCCCGCGGAGGCAACCTGGCGACGAAGGCCGTCCTACATGTGTGTCGCCTGGTGCCCTACCACGCCTGGCACGGTCCCCATCCCTCCACCTACGAGCTGGCTTTGTTCGATTGCGCAGGCCGCGAGCACGCGCTCGAAGCCCAAGCTCGCGTCAACGTCGCGAAAGTGCGTCTCGTCGACTTTTCGCGTTCATCGTCGCACTGAGAACCACAGCTGCCCCTGGATGCCCTACCACTGCCGTAGGTCGCGCTTGCGCGGTCCCAATATGCAGGCAGCTCAGGCGGCGCGTGCGCCGGAGGAGGCCAGCACGGGCTCGACGTGGCGGCGCACCAGCTGGCGTTCGAAGAAAATCCCCTCGCGCAAGCCGGCGCCTGTGACCTCGAGCCGCTCGAAGTCGCCGGCGCGCATCACACCCTGGATCACGAGCGCGCCCGCCAGCACGATGTCGGCACGCGCGGGTTTGATACCCGGCACCCGGCTGCGCTCGGCGGCCGGTAGCTGCGCCAGGCGTGCGATCAACTCATCGAGAGACCTCAGGTCGAGCACGAAGCCCTGAACCTGATCGTCCGGCAGGCCCGCGGCACGCTCGGCCGCGGCCGCGAGGTTGCGCACGGTGCCGCCCAGACCCACCAGGTGCGGGCCGGTGCTCTGAAGCCACGGAGCCCGTTCGAGCTTGCGCTCGACGTTAGCTTGCAACGCTTTCAGCTGGCTGCGCTTGGCGGGGCCGGGGTCGGCGAGAAAGCGCTCGGTCATACGCACCGCGCCCATCCGCCACGAGCCCGACTCGCGCGCCAGCCGTCCTGCGACACGCACGAGTTGCAGGGAGCCACCACCAAGGTCGAGTACGCAGCCGTCGCTGAGCATCGTCGAGTTGACCGCAGCCAGGTAGCCGTAACGCGCCTCCTGCTCGCGACTGAGGACACGCACGTCAAGGCCCGTTCTCATGTGAACCAGATCGAGGAACTCGCGGCCATTCTCCGCCTCGCGGATCGCACTCGTGGCTACCGCATCGATCGAGTTCTCATCGAGCCGGCGACGCCGGCAGAGCTCGGTGAACGTCTTCAGCGTCTCGAGCGCTCTGGCCATCGCCGCCTCGCTCAAGCGCCCGCTCGTTGCCATGCCCTCGCCGATGCGAACCGCCGAGGAAAGCTCCTCGACACGCTCCCACGAGCCTTTCGCGGGAGCGAACACCACCATCCGAAAGGAATTGGAGCCAAGGTCGATGACGGCGACGCGCTGCTCGGGCTCTATGGCCATGTGTCTAAGCGTAGTAGGCCCGTCGGAGGGTTGACCGGGTCGGGGCATTCGCGCATGCCGGAGAGTCGTGCAAATGCTCGAGCAACGGACAATGCGTTGTTTTGCGCCAGTGCCGCAACGCTTGGCGCCCGGACGGGTTGCCATCCGTTGAAGGCTTCAGGCTCTGAGGAGATGGGGGCACAATGACCAGACAGCTCGAGCGAGCAACTCACCACAGTCACGCAGTGCGCAGGCTTGACCTGGAGCCTTCCCCGGGCGTGCGCCGACGGCGCATTGTGCTCGCCACGGCGATGCTCGCTCTCGTGTTGGGCGCATCGCTGCCAAGCGGTGTGGCTGCAGCCGCTCCCGCGCTCGGTTGGTCAGCTCCTGCGGTGTTCGACCCGGGCGCCGTACCAAGCGGCGTCTCGTGCTCATCGGAATCCCTGTGCATTGCAATCGACAGCCAGGGCAATGTCCTCAGCACACCCGATCCGGCGTCCTCGCATCCCTCTTGGACCGTCGTCGAGAAAGACGAAGGAAAGGCGCTGGATGCCGTCTCTTGCTTGGCCAATGGCTCCTGCGTAGCGGTGGACGATCGCGGCGATGCGCTGGTGGGCAGTGGATCGACCGAGACGACTTGGTCGCCTCCGGCGCCGACCGGAGCCGGCAGCCCGTTGACCGACGTCTCCTGTGCGAGCGGCTCGCTGTGCGTGGCGGTCGATGAAGGAGGCGAGATCCTGACAAGCGCCGGCCCGCAGAGCGTCGGCTGGAGTGTGACGAGCGTCGACGCCGGACATCACCTGACGGGCGTGTCGTGTGCTTCGCAGACCCTGTGCGTCGCGGTCGACGACGCAGGCGACGCGCTTGTAAGCACCAACCCGACTGCTGGGCCAGGAGCCTGGCACTCCCAGAAGATCTCCGCGGCGCGACTGGTCGGCGTCTCTTGCTCGGCCGCCGACTCGTGTCTCGCCGCCGACGGCGCCGGCGACGCCCTCGCAACCAGCGATCCCGCGGCGGCGAGCGCGACCTGGAGCGAGACGCCGATCGACAGCGAAGCCCTGAGCGCCCTCTCGTGCGCAACCTCGGGGCTGTGCGTTGCGAGCGACGCGCGTGGCCGGGTGTTTGCCGGCGACGATGTGACGGCGCCGATCCCGGGCTGGAGCATGTCGAGCGCCGACTCGGCAGGGGTCGCAGGCATCTCCTGTCTGGCCGGAGGCCTATGTCTTGCCGTGGGGCCGGACGGGAGCTTCGCGTTCGCGCGAGTCCCGGCGCCTGGAGCCACAACTCTCGAGCCGACGAGTGTGACCGCCACAGGCGCAAGCCTCGGGGGAGTCGTCGACCCCGAAGACGCGACGCTCGGAGCTTGCTCCTTTGAATACGGGACCGCTCTCCCCTATACGCAGTCTGCCCCTTGCTCGACGCTTCCCGGCGCAACCGGCGGCGCTCAAAGCGTCTCGGTACAGCTGTCGGGACTCTCGCCGAACACCGCCTATCACTACCGCGTGCTCGCCTCGAGCCCGTCTGGGACAGGCATCGGCGCCGACGTGACATTCACGACCGCCGTCTCCTCACAGGTCTCGCTCGTCCATCCACAGCCTTCGATCGCCGGCACACCCGCAGTCGGCCAGCGGCTCACCTGCCATCCCGGTACTCCGTCGGGAACGACGGCGCGACTTGGTTACGCATGGGTGCGGGACCTGATCCCGATCCCGGAAGCGACCGCCACCACTTACACGGTCAAGGGCCAGGACAGCGGCCACCACCTTCAGTGCCAGGTCACGGCGACCGACGGCGGCGGCAGCGCCACGGAGAAGAGCGCGTTCGTGACGATCCCGGTCGGGGGCGTGCCTGTCTCGGTCGGCGAGACCGCTGTCGGCAAGGCCACTTATCGGAGCGGCAAGTTGAGTGTGCCTATCTCCTGCTCGGCGCTCGCCGACGGCGGCTGTGCCGTAGCGGTGCGGCTTGTTGCCGTCGAGACGCTCGACGGCGGTCGCGTGGTGGCTATCGCCGCGCGCTCACAGAAGACCATGCACGCCGGCATTTCTGGGCTGCGCCATGTAACGGTTACGCTCGCGAGTGTCCGTGTGCGGCTTGCCGTGGGCTCGCACAGGACGTTGACAGCGACGCTGAGCTCGAGTGCGAGGCGGCTGCTTGCCTCACGACGACACCTCGCCGCCTACCTCTATGTGAGCGGGACCGTGATCGGCGTGATCGAAGCACAGCTCGCGCGGCAGCTGATCTTGCTGGGCACCTCCGCTCACGGTGCATCCGCGCATGCGCTGGTCCTAGCGCTCGGAGTCCCACCCCGGACAGCCCCGGCCTCGTCCACAGCCGTTGAACCGGCTGCTCGGGATGTCTCCTTTCTGCCTGCCAGGGTGGGCCGATCCGCACCCGCTCGCGCGAATGCCGCCGGTGTCTTGGCTGCAACCCCATACATGGGCTGGGACACCTACTTCGCTCTGGGCGGCAAGTACAGCGAGGCGTCTATCCTGCGCCAGGCAAGCCAGATCATCTCGCTCGGACTGCGCCGGCGCGGATACCACTATGTGTGGCTCGACGTCGGCTGGTGGCATGGGACACGCGCGACCAATGGCCAGATAACCGTCAGCCCGAAGCAGTGGCCGCATGGACTCGCTTGGCTCACCGGCACCCTGCATGCTGCCGGGCTACTGGTTGGGCTCTACACAGACGCGGGTCCAAACGGGTGCGGTGGGGCTGGGCAAGGCAGCTATGGCCATTACCAACAGGACGTGAACACGTTCGCCGCCTGGGGCTTCGATGCCGTCAAGGTCGACTTCTGCGGCGGCGCCGAATACGGCCTGAACCCAGCGGCCGCCTACTCCGCGTTTCACGCGGCGATCGCGGCGAACTCGAGTCACAGATCGATGCTGCTGTCGATCTGCAATTTCCTGCAGCCAGAACAGTACGGCGACGGACAGCCTGCAGTGAGCGAATCGGCCTTCTCCTCCTACAGTTTCGGCCCGAGCGTCGGCAACAGCTGGCGCACGGACACCGACGTCGGCTTTCCCGGAAATGTCCCGTTCGCGGACGTACTGCGCAACATGGACGCCGACGCCGCCAGTCCGCAGGCGGCCGGCCCTGGCCACTGGAACGACCCCGACTACCTCGCGCCGGACCAGGGTATGTCTGCCGCACAGTTCCGTACCCAATTCAGCATGTGGGCCATGCTCGCGGCGCCGCTGATGATCAGTGACAACCTGACGAAAATCGGGCCGTCGAGCATTGGGGCTGTGCAGAACAGCGAAGTGATCGCGATCGACCAGGATCCAGGAGGGGTGCAGGCCACGTTGCTGTCAACTTCGGGAAGCGGACAGGTCTGGGTGAAGCCGCTGGTCGACGGTTCGCGAGCGATCGCCCTGCTCAACCGTGGATCGAGCGCGGCACGGATCGAAACGAATGCCGCGGCGGTTGGACTACCGTCCTCCGCCAGTTACACGATGCGCAACCTGTGGACGCACGGTGTGAGTGCTACGAGCGGAGCGATCAGTGCTGAGGTTCCGGGCGACAGCATTGTTTTGTCACGGGTCTCTATTCGTTAGGACAGTAGGAGCCGTGTAGGCACGGTGCGACCCTCGCCCCCCTCGACATCCAAAGCTCGATCTTCGACCCTCGACAAGCCGAACAATCACTGCTCAGCCGAACGCGACCGCGCCCCGCTCGCCCGGGGGCGCGGTCATTACTCCAAGATCCGGGCTAGATCGCGTAGCTATACCAAGACGGTGTGTAATAGTATGTTTTACCGGAGATATTCTCCATCTCCTCTTCACCATTACCAGGGCCTCCCACCTGCGCATCCGCCTCGCAGTCACCGCTCCGGCAAGCTTCGGCATTGCTACCCCAAGTTTCGTTCCACACCCACGACCATGACCAGCCGCCGTTCGTGGAACTGACGACTGCTGTTTGCACGTACTCTTTCGTCCCGTAGCAGTGTTCGTTCGCTCCCCGATTGCCTGTACAGAACGGACCTTCGGAGGCCTGCGCGACACCTACACTGGCCGAAAGAGCTCCTACAAGTGACAAGATGGACACAATTACCTGCAGCGATTTTACGCGCCAAGCACGCTGATTTGCCATTAGAAGTCAACTCCTCGATTGGTTAGGTGGTGGTCACTCGCTGTGGGATTGCCCAGAGCCGTCGGTCCAGTAGACGTGAGCAAGTTCCCTCGGCGTGTTGCCGAGACTTAGTACGAAGCTGTTTTCTTCGACTGAAACCGAATCGCGCGACCCATCAGTGAAGACCAGCTGTACCGATGACACGCCATCAGGCGTCAGCCCAGAAATAAGATTTGTGAGACCTGCTCTAGGCGCGGTTGCGCTCGCGTTGTTCACCATCGCCATGCTGACGAGAATTTGATGCTCCTGCGCTAGTTGAGAAGCGTTATTGCAAACCCGTCCCTCGTCGGGCGGGCCAGCCGGAGCAGTGCTTGACACAAACCTATGTATGATGCAGACTCGATCGCCTTTCAACGTAGCCCAACGTTGAAATGCCGGATAGACTGGCGGCAGAGCACGCGTTATCGTTTCGTTGGATGTTTGGTCGACTTCAGAAGGGCTGACGGCCGGCAACACATCTGCGGACGTCGCAGAACGATCGAACACGGAGTATTCGGATAGCGCCGTTGGCGAGGGCGCCACTGGCGACGCAGCCGATTGGGCCGACCCGCTTCTCGTTACCATGATCGCGCCTACCGAGATCATCGCTGCCACTCCAATCATGATCGTCAGCGAGCGTCTCGACCTACTTTGCAGAAATGCCATTTGAATTCTCCCGCAATTGATGTTTGATTATGCTCTGTGCCCGCGCTCACCTTTTCATCACCGTCGATGACAGGCTTCGTGCGATCGGGTCCGACTAATGCAGGACCGGTGGCTGGAGACGTGCCCAGGATAGTCGATTATAGGGTCAGAGTCAATAGATTCGATTTGCGATGGATGGAATCCATCGCAAATCGGGATTTACTAGTGTGCTGTATCTTGTACGTCGAGCGAGATGAGTCTTTTTCTCTCGCTGACTTGCTAGCCAGCCACGAGCAAGGCTGCCAGGTCGTAGATAGGGCATCGCCAGATCGGCTCATCAGCGGCTAGATGGCGAGCAGGACGAGAGCTGTTCTAGATCGGGCGACACGGCGTCTGGCCGAGCGAGAGGTTCGAAGTCTTCCCGACCGGCGGCCTCCGACTCCTGCCTCCGAATTGGCTGGCGTCTGTCTCCGAGCTGCCTCCGCCATCGGGAAGGAGGGCCGGAAACCCAGTATCTGTCGGACTGCTCTCCTGTCGCCCAAAGTCCCTGGCTGTTTGGACGAATGTCCCGTACTGGCGAGCGTGTCGGGCACTCGTCGCCGACCTGAGAAAAATGGGCCCGATTTGTTACAAGGAGTTCGTTCGCCCCTATGCGGTGGGCTGTCGAGGCTATGTCTGCCTCCGAATTGCCTCCGTGACGTCCGGTCGAGGTTGAGGCGCCGGGCCGTTCTCCGTCCGCAGTAGCGCTCATGATGGCGCCGTGCCCCGCATCAGCTTCTTCTATGGGATCGTCGTGACGATGTACTTCTACGACCACGATCCGCCCCACTTCCACGCCGAGTACGCCGAGCACCACGCGGCAATTGTGATCGGCAGCAATGAGGTGCTTGTCGGCAGTCTTCCGAGTCGCGCGCTCAAGCTCGTGACCGAGTGGGCGACTCTGCATCGCGAGGAGTTGGAAGCTGACTGGCAGAGGGCTAAGGACGGTGGTTCTCCCGAGCCCATCGACCCGTTGCCGTAAGATAAGCGCATGGAGTTCGTACGCGTCATCTCTGTAGACGTGCTTGGTCACTACAAGCTCAGGCTTGACTTCAGCGACGACAGCACACGCGACGTCGATCTCACCGGGGAGTTGCACGGCCCCGTGTTCGAGCCTCTGGCCGATCCCGGCTACTTCGCGCAGGTGCAGGTAGACGACCAGTTGGGGACAGTTGTGTGGCCCAACGGAGCCGACCTCGATCCCCTCGTGTTGCATGGGGACTTCGAGCCGGCCTCGCGTCTCGTCCATCACTGAGCGACGGCCGAACGCGTCACCCCCTGGCATCGGTGATGCCTTCATGGCTGCCCGGCTCCGCGTCCGGGAGCGAGACGACTGCCTCCGGCTTGCCTCCGCCACCGAAGAGAAGTGCCGGAAACCCCAGTATCCGGGGGACTGCTCCTGTCGCCCAAAGTCCCTGGCTTTTGGGCGAATGTCCCGTGCTGGCGGGAAATGTCGGGACTCCCCGCCGACCTGGAAAAATGGGCCCGCTCGCCGACCTGGGAAAATGGGCCCGCCAGGACTCGAACCTGGGACCAACCGATTATGAGGCGTGCCGGCTGGCTGGCCCAGATGGCCAGTATACCGCATGGATACTGAGGATTCGTAGTACGGGCGCTGGTCGCCGTAGGCAACACCTTTGCCCGCAAATAGCGGGCTTTTCAGGAGCGTTTGGGCGTATACGCCCATTCATCGGCGTCCGCGAGTTTCGCGATCACCAAGTATCTGGCAGGCCCCGAGCCCGTAGCCGTCAACCGGCATGGGAAGGTGATCGGCTTCTACATCCCGCTTCGGCGAGACGAGGTGCGCCACGCAGTTGCCCAGCTTGGCAAGGCTGTAGAGCAGGTGATCGACGAAACCGGCCTCGGCGAGGATGAGCTGGCGGGTCTCTTCGATACGCGACGGCCTTCTCTGAATGATCGTCGTCGCCGACGTCCGACAACATGGCCGGCTGGGACGGATGCGGGCAAGGTGCAGCGACTCGCATCTGTGGCTGTATCGGTCCGAAGACTCACCTAATATCAACCACTTATGCCAGTGTTCGACGAGGGACTGAGCAACAGTCTCACGAAAATCGCTGTCCACGCGACCACTGCGGGGGGCGAACTCGACGCATCGCGTTGGCCGGACGCCGAAGTACGGGAGCGTGTCCTCGCGGTCTTGGCGTACACGCAGTTGATGATCGAGGGCTCGGATGCTGCGCTGATCTCGAGCGTCGTCACGTCGGAGCTTGAGGCCACGCTAACGGAGTTCGTCAACGCTCCCGAGCAGCTTGCTTCCGAATCAGGGCCGTGGGTCGATCGGTTGCTCGATCTAACTGGGCGGCTGCCCCGTGCTCAGGGTCGAGACTTCGAGCAGTCGGCCAAGAAGGCAGCTAGGACGTTTCAGCGGTCCGCGCAGCAGCGCTTCGGTGCTGTAGAGAGGCGTGCAGAAGAAGCGGAGTCCAGTGTCGAGGCGCTGACGGCAAACCTAGAGGGGCGGCGTGCGGAGATCGACGCGCTCGCTGAGCAGTTTCGCGTGCAGCAGGAGGAAGGGGCCGAGACGCGGTTCGCGCAGCTAGATGCAAGAACACAAGACCTCCAAGCGACCGCGGAGCGCCATGTGCAGAGCATCGAGGCTCTGATGACGGAGCAGGCGGAGGTGTTCCGGAAGGCTCAGGATGAACGTGCGGAGGAGCATCGTGAGCGCGAGCAGGGATACGAGAGTCACTTCGCGCTGCTGGAGGCCGGCACGAACAGACGTGCCGACACCCTCGTCTCCGAGATCACCGTGATGAAGGATAGGAGCGCGGAACTAGTGGGTGCGATCGGTATCACCGGCACGGCGGAGCGGTACGGAAAGGAGTTTGATGAGCAGCAGGCCACTGCCGACAAGTGGCGAATGGTCACGCTCGGGCTCGGCGTGCTTGCCGCAGTAGCTGCCGTCGTCGCCGCATTTGACCACAACGCGACGACGGCGGGAACGAAGCTCGCCATCGCGGTCCTGCTCGGCGGCGTCGCGGCATACACGGCGCGGCAGTCCGCTCGCCACCGCAGCCGGGAGGAGCACGCTCGCCAGCTACAGCTCGACCTCACGGCCTTCCCAGTTTTCGTCGAGGCGCTCCCCGAGGAGGACAAGGTTGCGGCGACGGTGTGGATGGCCGAACGGAGCTTCCTAGGGGCAAGGGGCTCTGCTGGTGACAAGGACGACGGCGGCCCAAGCGTCCTGAGTCAGTTCATCGCCCGTCGTAAGAAAGAGGAACCTGACGAGTAGTACACAGATCAAGGAGACGAGGAGACTGGGAGAGCGAGATCCTGATGAGCAAACAATGACTGGCGGTAGGCCAGACACAACCAGCAAATCGGGCGAGAATGCATAACGAGACAATGTTGGCAACCACACACGGTGACTGCTCAGCGGGCGCATCTATAAAGACCCGATCGTCAGCGGCGTAGGAGGAACTGACGCCAACTAGGTTTGTGCGTCATACTCATCGACATGAGTTCTAATCCTCAGCAGAGTTCCTATATGAACGCCCGGACACAAGGAGTCGGCGAGCTCCTTGAGCATCTCCGACATTTCACCGTCCCTGATCACCAACGAGACTACGCTTGGGGCGAAGAGGAGGTGGTGCAGCTAGTCGATGACGTGAAGAGAGCGCTGGAAGAGCAAGCACCAGACTATTTTGTGGGCTTGATCGTCCTAGTCTCGCCTGGCAGTAATGGCGCATGGGAAATCCTTGACGGTCAGCAGCGCTTGGCGACTGTCACTATGATCTATGCGGCAATTCGGGAGTGGCTGCATGCTGCTGGATTCGAGCGCGATGCCACCATGATCCAAGCTGAGCATATCGGTGTATTGTCGCTGGGAGAGGCGAAGGATAGTCCGCGTCTTGTCTTGAATATAAATGATCGGGCGATTTTTCAAGAACTCGTCGTGGATCGGGCTAGCGATGAAACGATTACGCAGAGGCGTGACGAGTTTGGGCGCTATTCGTCACAGCGCAAGGTTGCTCAAGCCGCCCTGACATGTCGAGTACGAATTCGAGACTTTGCTAGAGACAGTGGCACGACTCCCGACGATCAGGCAAATGCCCTTTATCGATTCGCGAACTATCTAAGGGAGAACGTCAAGGTAGTCTCAATGAACGTCTCATCTGAGACAAATGCCTATGTAATTTTCGAGTCACTAAACGATCGTGGCCTTGACTTGTCGGTGCTTGATCTCGTCAAGAACCATCTTTTTGGCCGGTCGGGCACGCACCTTGAACTGGTCAAGAAGAACTGGGCCCAAATGGTCGCCCATCTTGGTGATCGCTCCGCTGACGATTTTCTGAAGGTATTTTGGACATCAAGATACGGTCGAATCCAGCGAGGTAAGCTTTTCCAGGAGTGGCGTGAGAGGTTTGATGGGCTCAAGGCAGCTGACGTCGTCAAACTTACCGCAGACCTAATTATTGCTGCTGATCGATTTGCGGCGCTCGATAGCGGTGACGATGAACTATGGAAAGATTTCCCACCGTCTTATCGTGTTGGCCTCCAAGAACTCATAATGCTGGGAAATCGGCAAATGCGCCCGGTTATTATGGCGGCACTAAACCGCTTTAGCAAGCAAGACATGGACTGCCTGGTTAATGTACTTGTCGTGGCCACGTTCCGATACCAGACAGTGGGAAGACGTAGGACCGGCGCAATCGAGATCACTGCGGCTAGGGCGGCATTTAATGTTGCACAAGGCGCGAGTAAGTCAACAGCGGATATATGGTCACAATTCGCATCATTGATACCTAACGATGAAGAATTTGAAGAAGATTTTCCAAGGTATGCGGAGCCGAAGCCGACTATCGCAAAGTATGTCTTGCGGCGTTTGGAGGTCATGGCAAGGCAACAAAAAGACGGTAAGACGCCAGACATAGCGCCAGTGGAGTCTTTGACCCTTGAGCATATCCTGCCAGAGAATCCCGGAGCCGGGTGGCAAACGCTCTTAGAATCTGATCCCGAGGTGGTCGAGCATTTCGCCAGGTTCGGAAATCTGTGTCTATTGCCCAGGAAGCAAAATAAGCTGGCCGGAAACGATTCGTTTGTTAGTAAGGCTGGCGATATGTACTCAAAGTCTGAGCTTCTTCTTACCAGGGAGATTCCTGAACGCTGGTCTGATTGGGACCGAGCTACGATACGCCAGCGAGGCGAACGACTTGGTAAGCTAGCCGCGATGACTTGGCGCGCCAATGTGTAGTTGATGAATGTCACCGTCCTCGTTCGAGGTCAGGCGCGTCCTTGATTGGCGTTCGTATGAGCAAGTCACTAACCGACACCATGTGATGCAGGCTTAGTGAATCACGCGTAGCGCTCAGGCTCGACTCGTATATTTCACGATGCAGGAGCGATGGTGTATGTGCGCGGCTGTGACGCGCGCGCTGAGCGAGTCTTGCGATTCGGTCGGGGTCTTGTCCTTCTTCGCCGAGTTGGTCGCGTGCGATGTACCAGTCGGTGCCGTTGCGGGCGCGGGTGGCTTGTACGTAGGCGGTCTCTCGGCTTGTTTGCCAGCCGCCGGTGAGCACGATGGCGCGGTCTACAGTCGCGCCTTGTTGGCGGTAGACGTGTTGGGCGTAGGCGAGTCGCAATGACTCGGCGTCTTGGCGCGCGAGATGCAGCTGGCGGTCTGACCCGTCGAGTGTGAGCGTGAGCGTCCCGTCCTGGTCGATGTTCGTGACTTGGCCGCGCGTGCCGTTCTCGATGCGCGGTTGGTCTTGTGGGCGGTGTTGGGCGATGAACGCGACGCGGTCGCCTTGTCGTAGTACGTAATGGACGCTTGAGAGTGGGAGTTCGTCGGGGCCGAGTTCGCCGCGTTGGGCGCGTAGGTGTTGCACGCGGGCGTTGAGCCTGTCGATCTCCTGGTTTGAGGAGTCCGCGATCAACGCGACTTTGGCGATCCCGACTTCCCTGGTGAGCTGTGCCCAGGCTTGGACGGCGTTCTCGGCGGCCTGGTCGCGGGTGTCGGCAAGATGGAGTCGTCCTTGAGCCTTGTAGTGGGCCATCGCGCGCTCGGGTTCCCCAGCTCTCAAGGCTTGCCATGCGCGTTGCTCCTGCGGGTCCTTGGTGCGATGGATCGTCTCCAGCTCGATGGTCGGGGAGTGTTGGGTGAGCCGGCCGAACATGCCGCCGGGTCCGATCGAGGGGAGCTGCTTCCCATCGCCGACGGCTATCAGCTTCGCGCCGGTGCGCTCGACTAGTTCGGTGAGCTTGTCGAGGCGTTTGTGGTCGGCCATGCCGGCCTCGTCGAGAATGATCGTCGTGTCCGCATCGACATGAACGCTCCCAGCGTTGGCGCGGGCGACGAGGGCATCGAGGGTGAGCGTGCTTCCGTGGAGTGCTGGACTGTCGGTGCCGAGCCGCTCGGCGGTTGAACCTGAGACGGCGATCCCGAGTGTTGTATGCCCCGCGAGTTGTTCTGCTCGTGCGGTCGCGTCGATCACGACGCCCTTGCCGGTGCCGGCGGGTCCGATCAGTGCGGTGGCGCGCTCGGGTCCCGTCAGGACAAGCAGGGCCATGTCTTGCTCGTCGGTAAGCGGCGAGCCGATGCACTCCGCTACCTCCCTGGCAGCGTTCGCACGCGCGACATGGCCGACATCGCGTCCGGCTGGTTGAGCGAGCAGCCAGGTGCGCCGTTCGATCGCTTGCTCTTGTGCTCGCACGGCCAGCGTCGTAAAGCGTCCTCCCTCCAGCGTCAGCACCCGGCGTTCTCGGATCATCTGGTGTGCGAGCTGGAGTGCGTCGTGTGAGTGCAACTCGCCGACCGTCTGCTCTAGCGCGACGGTGTGCAGGTCGCGCAGCTCGAACACGGCGCGATGCTCAGTCAAATGCTGTTCAATGAGATCCACCACAGACTCCGCCGGATGAACGGGGCGCTCGCCTGCGAGGAGTTGTAGTGCATGGTCAGGGCCGAAATGGTGGCGGTCTGCGGTTTCTTGCCATACGCGGTCGAGGTCAGTGCGATTGGTGAGTGTCTTTGCTCGCCGGTTCTCGAGCGCGAGGTCGCGTAGCTCGCCGCGTTCGGGTGCGCGACCGAGCGGGGGGTCTGTCCGATGAAGTGTGTGTGGTTGGGGTAACCGATGCGGCTTGTGTTCCGGGTCGGGATTGACGCGAAGCCGTAGGCGTAGCGACAATTCTGACCCGGGCGCGGCCTGGAAAGGACCCATCATCATGCAGGAGATG
>DATCEK010000139.1:0-2192 GCA_036510155.1 Solirubrobacteraceae bacterium
GCTGATTTAGGGGCGCAAGTGGGCGCAGTGGCGCACGGCACGATGTAAAGTCATGATCGGTCGCTGTTGGTACGGCGTGAGCGGCAAGCTGAGCTTTCGCGATGCCTGGCCTGTGCCGCGATCAAACGGGTTCCGCGTAGCAAGGGCGGGACCCGCAGCCCGAGCAGAGTTAGGGAGTTGTTGGGTAATGGCTCAGGGCACCGTCAAATGGTTTAACGCGGACAAGGGCTACGGCTTCATCGCGGTAGACGGTGGTAGGGACGTCTTCGTCCACTTCTCAGCCATCCTTTCGGATGGCTACCGCAGCCTTGAAGAGGGTCAGCGGGTTGAATTCGACGTCGAGCAGAGTGACCGCGGGCCGCAGGCGATAGGCGTCCGCACCGTGTAAGGATCTGACTGACGTGCCGGAAGGCCCGGCGTCCCGGATTCGGGGCGGCGGGCCTTCTGTGTTTCTGGCATCCCCCGAGTAGGCTTGGCTCCGTTCCGGTACGCCTGCCGGGATGCTCAGCGGGCCCTTCGGCATGCTCCATCTGGCCTCTGCGCCTCGCCAGGCGCGGTCATATCGAGTTTCGCCAGGACAGTAGCGCGTCCTGGGGGCGAGACCGCAGGGGGTCGCCGCGCTGCCCCTGGATGCCGTTGACCTGCGGAGTCTTCGCAGGATAGGTCGCCAGCTTGCAGTCTCCCCCCGAGAGTGCTAAACAGGGCGTTGGCACTCTCGGGGTGAGAGTGCCAACGCAGTGGCACTATCGGGCGATGAGGTCGGGCCGGCGGCATGAAGGGAATGCCCGCGGGGTCGGCCGTCCGTCGCGGGCATCGGCCCGATCGGCCTGCAAGGCACAAAGTTCCGGGAGGACTGGAAGCCTATGGCAGCGAAGATGATCGCGTTCAACGAGGACGCTAGGCGCGGCCTCGAGCGCGGTATGAACCAGCTCGCTGACGCCGTGAAGGTAACCCTCGGCCCTAAGGGCCGCAATGTGGTTCTTGAGAAGAAGTGGGGCGCCCCCACGATCACCAACGATGGTGTTTCCATCTCCAAGGAGATCGAGCTCGAGGACCCGTGGGAGAAGATCGGCGCGGAGCTCGTTAAGGAAGTCGCCAAGAATACCGACGATGTCGCCGGCGACGGAACCACCACGGCGACAGTGCTCGCCCAGGCGCTAGTCCGCGAGGGCCTGCGCAACGTGGCAGCAGGTGCCAACCCGATGTCGCTCAAGCGCGGCATCGAGGCGGCTGTCGAGCGGGTGAGCGAGGAACTGTCCAAGCTCGCCAAGGACGTGGAGACCAAGGAGCAGATCGCTTCGACGGCCTCCATCTCGGCTGCGGACACCGCGATCGGCGAGATGATCGCGGAGGCGATGGACAAGGTCGGCAAGGAAGGTGTCATCACCGTCGAGGAAAGCAATACCTACGGGCTCGAGCTTGAGCTCACCGAGGGCATGCGCTTCGACAAGGGATACATCTCGCACTACTTCGTGACCGACCCTGAGCGCATGGAAGCGGTCCTCGAGGACCCCTACATCCTCATCGTCAACTCGAAGGTCTCGGCCAACAAGGACCTGCTCCCGCTCCTCGACAAGGTGGTGCAGTCCAACCGCGCGTTGGTCATCATCGCCGAGGACGTCGAGGGCGAGGCGCTGGCGACCCTGGTGGTCAACAAGATCCGCGGCCTGTTCAAGTCCGCCGCGGTGAAGGCGCCCGGGTTCGGTGACCGTCGCAAGGCCATGCTGGGCGACATCGCCATCCTGACCGGTGGCCAGGTCATCAGCGAGGAAGTCGGTCTCAAGCTGGAGAACGCCGACCTCGACCTGCTGGGCCGGGCACGGAAGGTCACCATCACCAAGGACGAGACCACCATCGTCGACGGCGCTGGCGACCCCGAGCAGATTTCTGGCCGGGTGAACCAGATCCGGGCCGAGATCGAGAACACCGACTCGGACTACGACCGCGAGAAGCTGCAGGAGCGGCTCGCCAAGCTGGCCGGCGGCGTTGCCGTCATCAAGGCCGGCGCGGCGACCGAGGTCGAGCTGAAGGAGCGCAAGCACCGCATCGAAGACGCGGTGCGCAACGCCAAGGCCGCAGTCGAGGAGGGTGTCGTCGCCGGTGGCGGCGTGGCCCTGCTCCAGGCCGGCAAGATTGCGTTCGAGAAGCTCGAGCTGACGGGTGACGAGGCGACCGGCACGCAGATCGTGCGC
>DATCEK010000140.1:0-8925 GCA_036510155.1 Solirubrobacteraceae bacterium
GACCGTGCTCGGGTACCAGCGCAAGCAGCTCAGCGACCAGTCGGTGATCGACTTCCAGTCGCTCGATCTGCCGACCACCGAGTTCGACACGCGCGCGCTCTGGTACGAGCTTGACGAGCTGATCGACGCCGAGCCGTTCCCGCCCGCCGCGCTGCTCGGGTCACTGCACGCGCTCGAGCATGGCCAGATCGCGGTGCTGCCGCTGATCGCGATGTGCGACCGCTGGGACATCGGCGGCCTTTCCACCAACGCACACCCGCAGACCGGCGGCCCGACGATCTTCATCT
This sequence comes from Solirubrobacteraceae bacterium, assembly GCA_036510155.1. Classification (GTDB taxonomy): domain Bacteria; phylum Actinomycetota; class Thermoleophilia; order Solirubrobacterales; family Solirubrobacteraceae; genus Palsa-744. Next base: position 288 of record DATCEK010000140.1, read on the forward strand.
ACGACGGACACCCCGGAGGCATTGGCATCACGCGTCTCGCCTACCAGCGCTTTGAGGAGCTGTGCCGCGACGCGCAACGCCTGATCGCCGAGTGCCCCTGCGAAAGCGGCTGCCCGTCCTGCGTCCAATCGCCGAAGTGCGGCAACCTCAACGAACCGTTGTCGAAGACCGGAGCCCTGGCTTTGCTCGAATCGATGCTCGAATAAAACATAAAGGGCTTGTGTGCGTAGAACCGGCTCCGTTCTTGGACTCGAATTTCGCAGTTGCCAATTGTAGCTACGAAATGTAGTCACCAGCGTGAATTGCACAAAAAGTATATATCCACCCACACGCCGCTCTTCACCCCGCCCCCTCAGCTCAGAGCGTCTAGACCCGATTGCCGGCGGCGATCTTCTCGAGGTCGACCGTCGTGTCGTAGAGCTTCGGATCGACGCCCTCCTCAAGTGCCACCTCCCGCAAAGGCCGTCCGGATTCGGTCGCCTTTTTGACGATCGCCGTGGCCTTGTCGTAGCCGATCGCGCCGTTCAGCGCGGTGGCGACCGCGAGCGTGGCGCCGGCCGAGGCGGCGCAACCCTCCTTGTTGACGGTGATCCCATCGACGCACTTCTCGGCGAACACACGCGAGGCATTGGTCAAGAGGCGCAGTGACTGAAGGAGGTTGCGCGCGATCAACGGGATGCGCACGTTGAGCTCGAACTGGCCCTGCAACCCGCCGAGCGTGATCGCCGTGTCGTTGCCGATCACTTGCGCTGAAACCTGCAGCACCACCTCCGGGATCACGGGGTTGACCTTGCCTGGCATGATCGAGGAGCCCTTTTGCAGCTCGGGCAGGAAGATCTCGCCGATGCCTGCGCGCGGCCCGGAGCCCATCAGCGCGAGGTCGCCGGCGATCTTCGTCAGCGACACCGCCACCACCTTCAGTGCGCCTGAGAGCTCGACCAAAGCGTCCCGGTTGGCCTGCGCCTCGAACCGATCGCGCGGTGGGGAGATCTGCTTGAGGCCCGACTCGCGCTTGAGGCGTGCGCGCACCTTCTCGGCGAACTTCGGGTGCGTGTTGAGTCCCGTGCCCGTGGCGGTGCCGCCGAGCGGGATCTGGCCTACGTGCACGAGTGCGGCGCTCACACGCTCCTGGGCGAGTGCCATTTGCGCGGCGTAGCCGGCGAACTCCTGGCCTAGCGTGACCGGGACGGCGTCCATCAAGTGAGTGCGCCCCGACTTGACGACACCTGAGAAGCTCTTGGCCTTCTTGGCAAACGAGCGTTCGAGCAGCTTCAAAGCGGGCAGCAGCTCGTTCTGGGCGACATCCAGCGCCGCCAAGTGCACCGCCGAGGGAAACACGTCGTTGGAGGATTGACCCATGTTCACGTGGTCGTTGGCGTGCACCTTCTCACCTGCCAGCGTTGCGATCACCTCGTTGGCGTTCATGTTCGTGGAGGTGCCCGAGCCGGTCTGAAAGACGTCGATCGGGAACTGCGCGTCGTGCTTGCCGGCCGCGATCTCCGCGGCCGCCTTCTCGATGCTCGCGGCACTGCGCTTGCTGAGCAGGCCCAGCTCACCGTTGACAGCGGCGGCTGCGCCCTTCACGCGAGCCAGCCAGCGCACGACCGACACCGGCACGGGCTCCCCGGAGATCGGAAAGTTCTCGACTGCCTTGGCGGTCTCTCCGCCCCAGAGCTGCTTGTCGGTCATTCGGTTCTCCTTGCGTGAAGTGGGCGCGTCAGTATCTCATCCGCAGAAAGCCACCAGCTCCCGCGCCACGCCGACTGGGTCGTCATAGGTCATCAGAAAGCCTGTGCCGGCAAGCACGCGCAGCTGCCCGCGCGGCAACAGGCGCAGCGTTTCCTCGGCGCCGGCCAGCGGGTGCACGGGGTCGCTGTCGGCCCACAGCAGGAGCACTGGCATCTCCAGCTTGGGGTAGAGCTCGAGCAGCTGCGTCTGCGCGCCGCGTGGCCAGCGCCGCGCGCACCTGGCCCACGAGCGGGCAAGATTCGGATTCCCCGGGACGTCGCCAAAGGCATGGCGCATCAGGTCGCCCGCCTCGGGCACGTGGCGCGCCGACATGCGCATGCCGAGCTCGGGGGTGAACACCAGTTTGGTGGCGTGGCTGAGCACGCGATCCATTCCCGGCAGTGAGCCGCCGAGCGTGGCCAGCCGCCACGCTTCGCGTCTGCGGACATACTCGACGGGACGGTGCAAGCGGTTGGGCAGCAGCACGAGGCGGCTGGGCGTCAACTGTCCGCGCGCCACTGCGTGCAGGAGGATCTCGGCGCCGGCATCATGGCCGGCAACCAGCGGTTCGGAGCCGAGCACATCCGTCGCAAAGCCGCTCATCACCTCGGCAAACCAGTCGATCGTGTACGGGTGGTGCGGCCGGTCCTCGGAGTCGCCGTGCAGAGGCAGGTCCGGGATCACGACCCGGTGGCGCTCGGCGAGGCGCTCGACGAGCGGCTCCCACTCTCGATGGGAGAGCAGCCCGCTGTGTAGTAGCGCAAGCGGCGGTCCGGCGCCGAACTCGCGGTAGGCGACGCGCGCACCGTCGTCGTGGTGGTAGAGGCGAAGCCGCATCGTGGGGGTATCGCGCGCGGGCACGACTTCCATCGTATGGAGGGAGAGAGCCCTCGTCACCACATGCAGGTGGTCAACCGCGGTATCGAAGATGCACCTCACGCCGCCTGACAGCCCCGGCTGCTGCTGTTGGCGCGACGGGGTCGTCGTCCCATGCAGTCGTGCTCCTTTCCCTGCATGGGATATCCCAAGATGCAGCGCAGCTTGCGTGGGTTGCGGGCGAACTGGTCAAAGCTCAACATTGCGAGAGATGAGCGTGATCCGCACGAACGCCGCCGCTGCCCTGCTGGGCGTGAGCTCCAACACGCTGCGCAGCTGGGAGAGCCGCTTCGGCTATCCCAAGCCGCAGCGCACAGAGGGCGGCCACCGCCAGTTCGACCTCGCCGAGATCGAGGCGCTCAGGCAGGCATACGCCGAGACACGGGACATCGCCTCGGCGATCTCGGTGGCGCGCGAACGCGGCGAGGGTCCATCGACTCCCACGCGCCTGTCGGCCGTGCTCTGCGAGTTCAGCGAGGAGAAGGCCGATCGCCTGATGGAGGAGAGCATGGCGGTGCGCTCGGTCGAGCGCACGGTCGAGACGGTGCTGCTGCCGGCAATCGAGACGATGAGTCCCGGCTCGGGGGTGGGCGGGCCCGAGTATTGCTTTGCCTGGCGCTATGCCACGGGCTGGCTTGCTGCCGCCCAGCGCGTTGCACCGCCCTCCACTCGTGAGGAGGGCGTGTTGGTCTTCGACTCGAGCCAGAACATGGATATGGACGGCCTGTATGTGCAGGCGCTCGAGTTGTTCCTCAGGCGCGCGGGCCTGCGTGTGTTGACCTTGCCGGTCGAGATGGACAGCGCTCGCGTGGGCAACGCTCTGCGTGCGCTGCGGCCACGGGCGATGGTCCTCGGCGGGCGTTGCGCGTCGTTGGATGCGATCGGACGGGTCGTTTACGCGACCAGACAGAGCGGCGGGGACCTCCAGGTGTTCGACTATCGCGGGGCGCTGCCGGATACAGGCGCGAGCACGGTTATCCGCATTGGCCCAGACCCCACCGGAGCGGTGCGAATGTTGCGCGAGCGCCTTGCCGGACCCGTCGGTGCCGCGACAAGCGCCGCGACGCCGCTGCCTGTGCCGGTCACGGCAAGCGCCTCCTGAGCGGCCCAAACAGCTGAGATAGCGCGCGTCCGACAGGTGGCCGCGACTGCGCCCACCTACAATGAGCCGCCCTATGGCAGCTCCCGGAAATCACCTGCTCCCCTCTCGTGAGGTGGACCCGCGCAAGGAGCTTGCGGAGCTCGAGCGGGAAGTGCTCGAGCGCTGGCGCGAGCGCGACGTGTTCGGCGAGTCGCTGCGCAACCGCGACGGGGCCGAGCAGTGGGTCTTCTACGAGGGTCCCCCTACCGCCAACGGTCGGCCCGGCTCCCACCACGTGCTCTCGCGCGTGTTCAAGGACATCTATCCGCGCTACAAGACGATGCGCGGCTATCGCGTCGAGCGCAAGGGCGGCTGGGACTGCCACGGGCTGCCCGTGGAGATCGCGGTCGAAGCGAAGCTCGGGATAAAGAGCAAGACCGAGATCGAGCAGTACGGGATCAAGGAGTTCAACGAAGAGTGCCGCAACTCCGTGTTCGAATTTCTGGAGGAGTGGGACCGGCTGACCGAGCGGATCGGCTTCTGGGTGGACCTCGAGCACGCCTACCGGACGTTGGATGAGAGCTACATCGAGTCGGTGTGGTGGGCGCTGAAGAGCATCAGCGACAAGGGGCTGCTGTACGAGGGGCACAAGGTTGTGCCGTACTGCTACCGCTGCGGCACGGCGCTCTCCTCGCACGAGGTGGCGCTCGGATACAAGGATGTGGTCGATCCGTCGGTGTACGTGCGCCTTCCGATCACCGTCGATCGCGGTCCATTGCGGGCAGGGGACTCGCTGCTGATCTGGACGACGACGCCGTGGACACTGCCGGGGAACGTCGCGGTAGCCGCGGGGCCGAGCATCGAGTACGCGCGCGCGAAGCTGGGCGATGAGACGCTGGTCCTTGCGGCGGCGCTTGTCGAGAGGGTGCTCGGCGAGGACGTGGAGATCCTCGACCGCTTCCCGGGAAGCGCCCTGATCGGCGCGCTCTATGAGTCGCCGATCTTTCCCACCGACGGACGCGACAGCGGCGGCGCGCCGATCATCGCCGGCGACTTCGTCACGACCGAGGACGGCACCGGGCTCGTGCATATCGCGCCCGCGTTCGGTGAAGACGACTTCCGGGCCGCTGTCGCGGCTCACGTGGGAGCGATCGACCCGGACAAGCCGCACAGTGTCTTCAACCCGGTCGCCCCCGACGGCACATACGCAATGAATGTGCGCAGCCACGACGGCAGCTCTTACAAGGGCCGGCTCGTCAAGGACAAAGAGTTGACCGAGGAGCTGATCGCCGACCTCGACGGGCGCGGGCTGCTGTTCCGCCGCAGCGACTACGAGCACTCCTATCCCCACTGCTGGCGCTGCGACACGCCGCTGATCTACTACGCCAAGCCCTCCTGGTACATCGCCACCTCCAAGCTGCGCGATCAGATGATGGCCGCGAATGAGACGATCAACTGGTACCCGCCGCACATCAAGCACGGGCGCTTCGGCGACTGGCTCTCGAACAACGTCGACTGGGCGCTCTCGCGCGAGCGCTACTGGGGCACGCCTTTGCCGGTGTGGCGCTGCGAGGCCGGGCACACGCTGACGATTGGGTCGTTCACCGAGCTGGAGCAGCTCTCTGGCACGACCCTTGAAGATCACCACAGGCCCTACGTAGATGAAGTGGTGCTCACGTGCACCCACGAGCACGACCCCCCATCCATCCCATCGACCGACGGCGAGTCGCACGATCAGCCGGGCGCGTCCACGGGCGTGGTGTGCGGCAAGCCGATGAAGCGAGTGCCCGAGGTCATCGACGTGTGGTTTGACTCCGGCTCGATGCCCTTCGCCCAGCACCATTATCCCCACGAGCACGCCCAACAATTCCAAAAAGAATTCCCAGCCGACTTCATCTGCGAGGCGCTCGACCAGACGCGCGGCTGGTTCTACTCGCTGCTGGCCGTCTCGACGCTGCTGTTCGACAAGTCTTCGTATGAGAACGTTGTCTGCCTCGGGCTGATCCTCGACAGCGACGGGCAGAAGATGTCGAAGTCAAAGGGCAACACCGTCGAGCCTTGGCAGGTGCTCGACAAGTATGGCGCCGACGCGTTCCGCTGGTACTTCTTCGCCTCCAAGCAACCGTGGGACGGTTACCGCTTCTCCGAGGATGCGATTGGCGAGGGCGTGCGCCTGTTCCTCAAGCAATTGTGGAGCACTTATTTCTTTTACACGCTGTACGCGAATGCAAACGCGGATGTGCTTGCGGCAAATGCCAACGCGAATTTCGATCCATCGCCAAGCACTCGAGGGATCGAGTCGATTGGGGCCGAGGAAGCCGGTGCGACGGGACTCGAGGCGTTCGGGAGCGGAATACCGCCTGTCTCCGTAGGAGACCTGGATCGCTGGGCCTTGTCGCGGACCGCGGGAACTGCCGTCGTGGTGGCCGAGCGTTTGGACGCCTACGACGCGACAACCGCCGGTCGAGCGATCTCCCTGCTGGTCGATGACCTATCGAACTGGTACGTACGCCGTTCGCGCCGGCGCTTCTGGGACGGGGATCAGGCGGCTTTCGCGACGCTGCGTGAGTGCCTGCTGATCGTCTCCAAGCTGCTCGCTCCCTTCTGCCCGTTCGTGGCCGATGAGATCTACGACAACCTCGACGGCGCTCTCGCAAGCGTGCACCTCTGCGACTTCCCCGTAGGCGACACCCTGCCGCCACGCGACGAGCCGCTCGAGCGGGCGATGGCGATCGCCCGCGAGACCGTGCGCCTCGGCTTGGGGGCCAGGGCACAGGCGAAGATCAAGGTGCGCCAGCCTTTGGCGGAGGCGGTTGTCGTGGCCGACGGCCGCGAGCGCGAAGCGATCGAGCGCCTGGTGGAGATCGTGCGCGAGGAGCTCAACGTGCGCCAGGTGCGCTTTGTGGAGGCCGCGGACGAGCTGGGCGAATACCAGCTCAAGGCCAACTACCGAACTTTGGGCCCGCTGTTCGGCAAAGACATGCCGCTCGCGGCGAAGGCGCTCGCGGCACTCGACCCAGCTCGCGTAGCGGCCGCTGTGCGCCCCGCCGGCGGGGCGCACAGCGGGACAGGCGAGGACATCGGTATCTCCGTCGGTGACCGCGAGCACACGCTCACCGAGCAGGACGTGATCCTGACGATGAAGGCGCCCGAGGGCTATTCGGTCGAGCGGGAGGGGGCACACGCGGTAGCCCTCGACCTGACGATCGACGACTCGCTACTGCGCGAGGGGCGCTCGCGCGAGATCGTGCACGCGGTGCAAAACGCCCGTAAGAGCGCGGGACTGGAGGTCGAGGACCGCATCGAGCTGGTGCTGAGCGGCGATCCAGCACTGCTGGACGCCGCTCGCGAGCACGAGTCGTATGTCAGCGGCGAGACGCTCGCCGTAAGCCTGTCCCTGGGCGACGGCGACACGGCAGCGATGGACTATCGCGAGCAGACCGAGATCGACGGACTCCAGCTCGAGATTGCCCTCAGTCGACTGCTGGATGACTGATGGGAGATATGCCCCTGCGCCGCACTTTCCTCGGCCGTAGTGACCGAACGACGATGGACAACTGATCAAAAAACGTGATGCCCCGCGTGCGCGCGCGGGGCATCGACCTTTCGGTTGGCCTGCCTACGCCGCCGCCAGCACCGGGTCGAGCTCTGACTCGATCTTCTTCTTGGGGTAGGCCCCGACGACCGTCTTGACGGCCTGTCCACCCTTGAACAGGATCATCGTGGGAATCGACAGCACCTGGAAGGCGGCTGCCGTCTGCTGGTTCTCGTCGACGTTCAGCTTGACGATGCGCAGGTCCTCGCGCTCGGAGGCGATCTCCTCGAGCACGGGGCCGACCACGCGGCAAGGCCCGCACCAGGGCGCCCAAAAATCGACGAGCACGGGCTTCTCCGACTCGACGACCTCGGCCTGGAAGTTGGCGTCAGTGACTTCGTTGAGTGTGCCTGCCATGGGATCTCCTATTCGAGGGGACGCTATACAAAGTGAAGTATACAACGAAAAAGCCCCTAATGGACCTTGATCGTGAACCCTTCCCAATTACCCACGATCGGCGCGTGCAAGCCCGTCAGCGAGGCGAACACGTGCGGTGAGACGTACACCTCGATGAACGCCGCGAACAAAAGCACCGGCAGCGCGATCGCGACCGTCACGACGGTCGCCGCGAGCAGCTGATCCCACTCGCCCCTGCGACTTGCGATGATCCACGCGGCAAGCGGCAGGAACAGCGCCATCAGCTCGAGGATCGCGTGCGGCAGCACTCCCAGCAACAACAGCGCCGGCGAGACCCCCATGAAGTGAGCCACCCCCGCAAGCGTGTGCCCGAGCACGTAAGCCTGTGCCGACAGCGAGAAAGCGGTGGCACAAACGACGAAGGCGATCGCCAAGCGTCCCCCGTGCTCGTGCACCCACAGGGAGATCCCGCTCTTGCCCTCGGCCTGCAAGGGCAGCGAGCTACCCGCGATGAAGCCCGCGACGCACGCCATCGCGTGTAGCGCCAGCACCAGCAGGTTGTGGGAGACAACGCGCGCGACATCGCCGAGGTCGCCGACCGCGAATGGAGGCTGCAATTCGACCGGCTGGACGTAATGGCCGAACAGCTCGGAGATGACGAGCACCGCCAACAGCAGGCCAACGGCCGCAAGCAGCGAACCGGCAACCCAGCTGCCGAGCACCGGCAGCGGCCGGTGCCGCCATGTGCGCAGGGTCGTGCGTGTACGGCGGATACCGTGGTAGAGCGCGTATGAGGAGGCGTCCACGCCTCTCTATCGACCGCTCGGCGCGCTCACCTGAGCGATCGAAGGCGCCGAACACATGAACAAAATACCGCGCGCAAAGAGGACCGAGCGCCGATGCGCCAGTCAGGTTCGCCCGGCCGCTCCGGGCTTGGCGGGCGTAACTCGCGCCTCGCCCTGGACCGCATCGCGTTGTGGCGGCAGAGGCAGCTGGGGTCC
>DATCEK010000141.1:0-7884 GCA_036510155.1 Solirubrobacteraceae bacterium
CGGGGCTCTCTCAAAGAGACGCGACACTCGTGTCGGTGCTCGCATATGGGGGCCTGCGTCCCGAGGAAGCGACGAATGCCCATTGGGATGATCTCGGAGAGCGCATCCTCCACGCGCACGCCGGAAAGACCGAGAGGGATCGTGTGGTCGACGTTCTCGCGCCGCTCGCGCAGGACTTGGCGGAATGGAGACTCGCGCAGGGGCGTCCAGGTGGCAAGGCACTCATCTTCCCGCGTCAGGGTGGCAAGGAGTGGCAGCTGCACGACTGGCAGAACTGGCGGAGGCGGATCTACCAGCCCGCGGCCAAGGCTGCAGGAGTGACCGGGGACATGCGCCCCTACCGGCTTCGTGGATCGTTCGTCTCCCTGCTGCTGTGGGAGGGACGGTCGCTGACCTACGTGGCCGAGCAGGCCGGCCACTCGGTTGCCACCCTCGCAAAGCACTACGCCGGCGTGATGCGCGAACTCGAAGACAAGCCGCGGACACCGGCCGCCGAGGCGATCCGCAGCGCCCGTGAGCAGGTGAGATGTGCGCCAGGTGTGCGCCAAGCACAATCTAAGGGCAAGCGATGATGTCGTCCAGACAAGCAAAAAGCCTGCTGGCGCGGGCTTTTTGGCTTCATGGGCGATACTGGGCTCGAACTCGCCTCTGGGGCTCAGGTAGGGCCAGATTGCCTGGTTTTACTGGCCTGCGATGCTCTCAGATCAGCTCAGGTTCGCTCAAATTGCTACCAAAATTGCTACCAAGCTCGTGCGTTTCGCGGCGCTGGTGACGATCGCTCGCACGCCTACTGTTCGTCCGAAGCAGGCACGCAGCGGATTGGCACTCGGGCGCTCGCATCGATGTGTGAAGCGCGCTCGCATCGATGTGTGAAGCGAGAGCAAGGTAGAGCGGCGAGACCGTCGGAAGGAGCAACAGCCGTCGGTTCTCAATGCTCGTACTTGGGAGGCGTGGCGGCCGGCGTGAGGTGTTATCCCGGCGCTGGAACCGGTCCGAGTGCAGCTCAAGAGCGTTCCGCTGGCACCAGCTCCGCCTGCGCATCAGCGGAGGGCATGAGCTAGATCTCATGATGCGCGGTACGACTACGTGACCGCCATGCTGGACGCGCTATCAATCGTTTGATGACGGGAGACGAGCAGGAACACGTAAACGCTATTGTGGCCGCACTCTCGGCTGGGAAGCTTGACGATCCATGGCCCGAGCATCTACAGCTGCACGACGCGCTGGAAGAGCTGACGCGATGGCTGAGCGACGACCATCAGTGGGGCGCGCCCCAGTCAGCGTCGCACTGGCGCTCTTTGATCCAGGACGTTGTCGACGCGCTCGGCCACCTCGGGCCATCGGGGCAGACTGAGCTCGTCGCCAAGCAGGCGATCACCGAACTCGAGCAATGCGCAGCCGCATTCGAGTCGACATCAGCCGTCAAGGACCCGGAACTCCGCAAACGCCTGTCCCAATGCACTGACGCCATCACAAAGCGAACAGCTGTGCCAAACGCGCTGATGGCCGCCTGGGGCGATCTCGTCGCATCGGCTCACGACCGTGACTTGGGAGTGGCTGCCGCTCGAGGTCTCCTGTCCCTGGCGACCTGGATCGGGCACGACACGCATTCATTCGTCCGCTGCATCACTCAAGCGCTAGACGGCGCGCACGCGATGCGGATAGATGGCGAGCTCGTCTCGCGCGGAATGGGTGCTCCGTTTGAAGAGCGACTAACGGCTGCCCGCGCGGCGGTAGCCGTCGAGCCGGCAAGGGCGCACATGACCGTGTGGCTTCGGTTCCAGCTCGCCCGGATCCGCTGGCCGCCAGTGATTCCCATCGGCGATAACGTACGCATCTACAGGGGCGATTGGCTTCGTAGCTGCCTTTGCAGTCCCAAGCCGCACCACGATCTTCCCCCTGAGGCAACCGGCGATGATGCGGACTCTGTTCGTGACTTCTGCGGGGTTGAACGGGCACACGTGGAAGCCGGCGGGCCGCCCCACGATCCAAACGAAATCCCGACCGCCTACATACGGGTGGTGGTCGGCGACCAGTTTGCATCCCGCGCCGTAGGCATCGCACGGTCGAACGCCGAGGCCATCGCTACCTTGGGCGCGGTGTATGGCGAGGAGCCCACGATTTGGCGGCTCGACAAAAGCTATCGCGTGTTCTCAGGCACCCGCAATGTCGGTTGGTCGGAAGAGGCGGAGGAGCCGGCATGGACCGAGACCGTCGGCGTAGTCGAGGACCGCACGGACGAGATTGTTCGCCAGCTATCTGAGCGACTCGCGGGGCACGTACCGTTTCGCGACAGCGAACTCGAGGAATCGATGGCGATGTTCGGCTGGCTGCGCGGCGCCAGGTCGTCGCCGCCTGCCACTCGTCTCGTTTTGTGCGATCGCGTCATCGAGGCAGTGTGCGGCTGGGCTGGGAAGCGCAAACGGGATGCGTTTATCAGAGAACACTTGATCCCGTGGTGGGCACATTCTCGCGTCGAGTTTCTCGTGAGGAAAGTCGCCCATGGGCTCGTCTACGGCCATCCACCGGCTCGGCTACCAGCAGACGATCCGTTTAGGTCGGTGTGGGAGGAGATTGTCAACCACAAGCCCCTCGGGTTGGGCAAACACCCGCCGAAGGTCAAGACGAGCATCCTCGTCGCTGAAGTGCCTTGGCTGCTTGAGCGTATACCTCTCAATACTAAGCTCGGACGAGACCTAAAGGAGCTCGACAACCGAACTCGAACCGGCGCTGATGCCCTCGCGTATTGGGACTTCTGGCAGGCACGCGGTCAGCTAATCGAGCGCCGCCGCCTGCGCACACGCAATGCCATCATCCACGGTGGACCGCTTTCCCCGGCGACCGTCGACAGCGTCGCACTGTTCGCCGAGCACCTTGCCAGCCAGGCCCTCATCACCAGCCTCGATGCGAAGCTCGAGGGAAAGACCATCGCTAGCTACTTCCAACACCGGCAGCGGCTGATAGCTGACATGCGATGCCGTTTGCAGCGCGACGATCCGAACGACCGGGCCGGCGACATCCTCTTTGCCGAACCGAAGTGACGCCACAGAGCGTCGCTTGAGCCGCGCTCTCCTGACGCGCAGCGCACGCCGCCGACGGATTTGCCGAACCCTCGTATGGTCGTGGTGCTTTCTCGGTGCCCTCTAAATGAGTTGGGTGAGGGGGACGCCAGCCTTGAGGCTTGCGAACCGCTCGATGACTATTAGCCGTTCTCGCTCTAGCCAGACGATCAGTGGTATTCCTTCCGCCGACGCCGCGAGCGCTGCCTGCCCGAGGCATACACCGAGCCCGGATACGAAGGGCAGCACGTTGGTAAGCAGCGGTTGTACTGCTTTCGCTCCGTGGACGGACGCGTTGCGTTGGCGTGCCGTTCTAGCCAGGAGCACATCGAAGTGGCGTCCCATCTCGTCAAGCCGGTCTAGCGCGGTCGCTGGGGTTGCGGTGTCGGCGACGACCTTTTCGAGGATTCTGCGCCGGGAAGATCCAGCTGCGTTCAGCTCGGCGATCGCCGCTGCGTGGTCGATGAGATCGGCTCGACTCAGCGGATGCCCGCTGGTGCCACTTTTGCGTTCGACCTCGGCGTAGAACTCCCGAGTGCCCTCGACCCCGGGACCCGATGCTTCGTAGGGCGGCGTGACAGCGAAATGGCGGGCGTCGTCTAGCTCGTGCCCCATGGCGTCCCACCGCCAAATGTCTCTCAGGTAGTAGGCGGCGACCTTGGTCCAGTGTGCGCCTCGGGCTACCCGCGCGGCGGGCAATGCCCGCTCTAGATTGCGCACGCCCAGGCCCACGCGAAATGCGTCGTCGAGAGAGTGCAGCAGCCCTTGCTCCCAACGCGCCAGCTCGACGGCCTCGATCGTGTCGGGGCGACCTTCTTCTAGGGCGACGATGAGCCGGGGATCGAGTTGCGCGAGGGCCTTGTCGGGACGGTGGCTAAACAAGTGCATAAACGCTGGGATGTCGCCCTCGTCGGGGTGAAACGATTCATAGCCCCACCCAGACGGCGTGATGAGCATGTAGCCCCCGGACAGTTCCCAACCGTGCACGGACCCTCCCAGGGTCGCTACGGCAATCTGCTCAAGAACCTTCCGGCGCGCCGTCGCGACCGCCTGTCCTCGGCCCGTCGTCGTCTCGACTCGCGCGAGCACAGCATGATCGTCGGCGGTTAGGTTTTCGATCAGGAACGACGCGAGGTAGTCCTCGTCACCGTCGGGCAGGCCGTACCGGTCGGACACAGGAAGCTCCGTTGTCACCTCCTCACGCATCGGCTGCGCATCGAAGTAGTGGACCGAGCCAACCTTGACCTCGCCTGCCTCGATCAAGGCGTCCGCGAAACGCAACCAGACGACCGCATCCTCCTCCACCGCGGGCCTCGCGATGTGATGCTCGATCAGGTCTAGGCGCGCTTCCTCGTTGAGTCCTGCGAGCTCGTCGAAGGCATAGCTCTCCCCGTTGACGGGATATATCTCGGCTCCGGCTTCTGCGGCGTGTCTGGCGCCGTCGTTGATAATTCCGATTAGAAGCTTGACCTCCACATCCCACGCATGGCCGCGGTGCTCGACGATCTCTCGCAGTTGCCCCAGGCGGAGCGCGCAGGTCTCGTAGTCCGCGTTATCCCTGAACGCGGTCACAGTGTCGCGCCACGCCTTTGCCGCGACCGCTGGGCTGGTCAGTCGACCTTCGAGCACCGTCGTCGCCGCGTGCGCGACCCGCAGTCCTTCAGCGTCGGTGAGCAACTCGTGGAGCCGTCCGAGTGTCTTTGCGCGGAAGTCGCGGATGGCAGTGGACACCTCGCCGGTTGTCTCAGTGCCGAGCGCATCGAGGGCGCTCTTGAGATCCTCACGCAGCGAGTTGCGGTCGTCGGGCGACTCGGGCAAGGAGTCACCGTCCAGGCGGCTCAGCTCTTCCAGAGCGACCAGTGGCGTAAGCGGCTGATTGGGCGCAGGAGGCCCATTGTTGCCGAGCGCCCGCTGTAGCGTCCTCAGCCACACGGACATCTCGACGTGAGGGTTGTGCAGAGAATCAGTCGGCTTCATCCGCTGCGAAGTCCATCACAGTCTGTATCTATCACGGGGACAACCGGGCGCGGAACGTGCGGAGGCTCTGGCGGCTGCGGGAGCTCCGACGCCGGTCAGATTCGATCGTCGCTCGCCTCCTTTCGGCCGAAAGCAAGCGCCTCGACGACCGGGTGCGAGGCTGTCGAGCGATCGTTACCAGCACCGCGGATCGACAAGCCCCCTTTGGGAACGCTGCACTAGCTCATGTGCTTGCCAGCAAGTCAGGCGTGCGCGAGGGCGCGCATCTGACGCACCGGGTGACGCCCCAGACGACTCAGCGTCGCGTAGGACGAGGCGTGCCCATGCGTTCGGGGCGCGACGCTGACGGGCACACGGCCCGTGAGTCGGTCGATCACACCGCGGCGCAGCGGCACCAGCAGCAGCTCTGTGTCCTCGCCGACAAGGACGGTCGCCTGCCCTTCGATCAGGTTGCGCCAGAGAACGTCGTCGGTCCACTCCTCATCGCTGGGAATGAACGCGACATCCGCCGGGTAGCCGAGATCGTCGTCGCTTCGCGACGCCGCCATGAACAGCACATCAGTCTTGTGGGTGATCTCGCTCATTGCAGGTACTCCCAGCCGTGAACGATATCGCGCCACTCGCGTAGCAGCTTGAGTTCGGCGGCGTACATCGCGTCGTTCACCGGGCCATACGTGACGATGGGAGGCTGCTTCTCCAGGCCGACGTACACGTGCTCGTGGTGCTCGCTCGGATCGTGGGCGTTGTCGAAGGTGCGCACCGTGCGCCAGCGGCCATCCCGCAATACGAGGAGCACGATCGCGTACTCGACGGGGTGCTCGCTCGAACGCTCGACCACGAGCTGCACATCGGAGGCCAGAAAGCGGCGTCGAGTCCGATCCTTAGGCATGTTTGAGCGCCATTACCTTGCCCGCGCTGCAAGCGGTCGGCTGGTAGTGCCAGCCGACCCAAAGGCCGCCTCCACGAATGCCGACTCGTGCGCGCTCGGCGAGTAATCTGCGTAGCGCTGGGTTGTCTCGATGTCCCGATGCCCCATCCACTCCTGCAAGGTCCGCATGGGAACGCCGGTGCCAGCCATTGCCGTGCCGAACGTGTGGCGTAGGTCGTGGAACCGGTGCGACTGCTCAAGCTGCGCGGCCTTGAGCGCCCGGCGGTAGCGCCGCAGGATCGCCGCTTTATCGAGCGGCCCGGCCGTATGCGGATCGGCGAACACGAGAGCATCGCCACTGCTCTCCCCCGCTGCGCGGCTGAGCCGATCAAGCTCTCCCGCAACCTCGTCGGCCATCGGAACACTGCGCGTCGAGCGACGGGACTTCGGAGTGCCGAACTCGCCCAGCACGTAGTTCTGGCGGACCCTGATCCGGCTGGCTGTCCAGTCCACGTCGCGCCATCGAAGCGCCACCAGCTCGCCCTGCCGCAGACCGGTCATCGCGGCCGTGAGATACATCGCACGGTCGATCTCACGGTAAGGCCCATCGACCGCGGCGTCAGCCAGCGCTCGCACCTCAAGCGGCTCAAGGAACCTGATCTCGGCGCTCTCAGGCTTGCCGGGTAGCTCGATATGCCGGGCGACGTTCACGGGCAGCCACCCCTTGCGCTCGGCGAAACCGAGCAGTGCCGAGAGGTAGCCGATGTAGTTGCGCACCGACTTCGCGCCGACCGGACGTCCATAGCGACGGTCCCCCTTCGCCTTCGGTCCCGGCCTCTCGCCCCTCTCCATCATCGTCGTCAGGTCCTGAACATCCTGGGCTGTGATCCGGCGCAGATCGCGCTCTGCGAAGTACGGCTCAAGCCAAACGCGCAGGATCGACTCCACAGCCGTCGTCGTCGCCTTCTTGCGGCTCTGACGCTCCAGGTTCGCGAGGTAACGGCGTCCCAGCTCGTCCATCGTCAGCGCGTCGCCGGCGGTCATCCGGGCAGGCTTCGTCTCCGCGATCAGCCGGCGCAGCTCTGCCTCGGCCTGGCTGCGCGTCAGGCCGTCGCGCGAGCCCTCGACGCGCATCGCGCCGACGCGACGCTTGACCTGCCGGCCACCGTCTGCGCGCCAATGCGCATACCAGACGCCCCCGCGCGCGTAGAGCGAGCCAGCTCCGTAGGGGCGTCGGGTGGTCTTCCTCGCTGTGGCCATCACTCATCGTCTCCTTGATCGCGCGCCACCATCGGCCGCCCAAGGTAGCGGGCGCTGCGGCTGCCTCAACGCGATAGTCGTCTCGTTAGTCAGGACGCCTCCCGTGCTCTGCCTGTCGATCGACAAGCAGCGAGCGCCCCATACGCGAGGCTGCGCCTCGTGTACGCCACGGCCCCCGCATCCGCGCTCGCCACCATTCCTCCAGATCGTCCGCGCTGAACCGCACATAGCGCCCGAGCCGCACATGCGGAATCCGGTTCGCTCGTGCCTCAGCGAGTACCCACGACGCAGGTACCGACAGCAACCGCCCAGCCTCCGTCGCATCAAGTAGGGGCGAGAGAGGCGCGGCTGCTGGCGCGGGCGCGTCCTGTGGTGGCTTTGTGGCTGCCATCATGGTTAACGACCCTGAGCCGCGAAAAGCGGCCAACGAATTTACGTACACCAACCACAGGACCGTGCAGGCGGCCGATCAAATCGGCGCGGCCGTCCTCTCAGACTCCGCGTCCGACGCCTTCGCCACCGAGATCGACGCCGCGGAGAAGTCACGCGGCCGCAGCTAGGCCAAGGCCCGACCTCGACAGGGAGTGTCAGATTAACGGTGGATGTGCTTGGTGGTTTTAGTTGATTCTTCCTTCGAACGCTATCGCGAATGCGTTTAGTGCGGGCTTCCATCTCATTGCCCAGCGTGCTCTGCCTCGCCCGGTGGGGTCCAGCGCTCTG
>DATCEK010000142.1:0-22849 GCA_036510155.1 Solirubrobacteraceae bacterium
TAACGTGTTGTGCTCATGCCTGGAGTGATCCTCGACATCGAGCAGCAGATACTGCTGCTGGAGATTGAGCCGCCATTTGACAAGCGCGACGTGCAGCTTGCGCGCCGGCGCATGGCCAAGCGCTGGCACCCCGACATCGCCCCGGCGGGCAAGCAGTTCGAGCACGAGCGCCACCTCAAGGCGATCAACGAGGCCGCCGATCACCTGATGCGCCTGGCCGAAACCTCGCGCGGGGGCAAGGTCTCGCGCGGCGCGGTCAAGGTCAGCGCAGCGGCGGCGCGCCAGGCGCGCGAAGAGGCGGGCAGGCGCGCCTATGAAGCCGAGCAGCGCGCGCGCGAGCAGGCGGTCGACCGCGAACGCAACGACCCGTTCGGCAGCCGTGTGCCAGACCACTCGGTCGTGCACCGCTATGCGCGCTGCCAGTCCTATCCGGAGTGGGGGGTTGGGACCGTGGAAGGGATCTACTTCACCGGCGGCTACGCGGAAGACGACGACGCCGACGCCGCGCGGGGCGGAGGTTCTACGGAGGGAGTTGGTGCCGTGGAGGGGCATGGTGCGGCGGAAGGGGATGGCGGCTCGGCCGACGCCGAGGGCTCGCTCCCCGGCGGGGGCGGTCAGCAGTGGGCGCGCGTGAAGTTCGCCCACGGCGTCAGGACCGTGCCGGCCGGCAGCATGAAGTTCGTCGACTTCTCAAAGCCGGACCCAGCCGAGGATCGCGTCGAGCGCTTCATGACGGCCGCCCAGCGGGCGATGGCCGAAGGCGAGTACGTGCTTGCGGCACAGCGCCTGGTCTACGCGCGCGACGCCGAACCGCGCAACGTAGGCGTGCTGCGACTGATGACCTTGGCCTTCTGGCAGGCCGGCAATCTGGACGCGGCGGCTCGTTCGGTTCGCGACTGGGCACGCGTCGACGGCGAGCGGCCGGCACCGCACCGTTTCGCCGCGCGCATCTACGAGGACATGGGCGCGATCGACCTCGCCGAGGAGGCGGCCGAGCGAGCGGCAGAACGCGGTCCGACCGACGCGGGTGCGTGGGAGCGCCTGGGTCGTCTGCGCCTGCAGCTGGTCGATCGCGAGGGCGCCCTGCGGGCATTCGATAGAGCACTCGAGCTGGGAGCGGGCGCCGCCGTGCGCGATCTCGTGGTGCAGGCCTTGGCGCTGGAGCCGCGCATGGCACAGACGGCGTGAAGCGGGATGTGTGTATATGTACTTTTTTCCAAAGTACTATGGTGACTACGTATCGTACATGCAATCGTAGTTAACAAAAAAGGTATATCTGCACCTGCGTCTTTAGGTTGACGCCGGGCATATAGCTGGCCAGCGTCGGCAGGCCATGCGTGGCCAGACGATGGTCAGGCCACGTTCAGGCGACGGCGCGTAGGTGTCTATATGGCTCGCCGGCAAGCTCACGGGCAAGTGCATCGACAATGCCCTCGTCGCTTTCCTCGCGGCCGTCGGTGACGGCTCCGATGATCGCGCGCTTGCGCTCCAGCAGTGTCGCCATCGTTTCGTCGATCGTGCCAGCCGCCAACAGATACCAAGCGTTGACGGCGTCCTGCTGGCCGATGCGGTGACAGCGATCCTCGGCCTGGTCATGCTTGGCGGGCGTCCAGTCGAGCTCGAGGAAGGCCACGTTAGAGGCTTGGGTCAAAGTCAGCCCTTGGCCGGCCACCTCGATCGAGCACACGATCAGCTGGTTCTCGGAGCTGTCGGCAGCCTGAAAGGCCTCGAGTGAGGCATCGCGCGCGGCGTGCGTGTCCTCGCCGAGGATGTGCAGAGCGTGGGGAAAGCGCTCGACCACGGCTCGCTGGATCTCGCGGTGGCGTGCAAACACGACCAGTCGCTCCCCAGAGGAGCAGAAATCATGGATCCAGGCGAGCGCGGCATGCAGCTTGCCGCGCGCCGCAAGCATCTTCAGCGCGTTGAGCCTCACCAGCCGCTCGGCGCGCAGGGCCGCGGCGACCTTGGCGTCGAGCTCGCCCAAGTCCAGGGGCCGCGAGCGCAGCCAGGCGATCACGTCGGTCTCGGCCAGCCGATACTCGCTTTCGTTGTCGAGCTCGACCGGCACCACGGTGCGAGTCTTGGCGGGAAGCTGGGGCAGCACGTCGGCCTTCAGCCGCCGCACGAAGCAGCGCGAGCGCAAATGCCAGTGCAGGCGCACATGCGCGTCGGCCCCCTTGAAGCGGCGTCCGAACTGCGCCCCTGAGCCAAAGTCGGCGAGGCGCCCGAGGATGCGCAGTTGCGCGATCAGCTCGGGTGGCCGGTTCATCACGGGTGTGCCGGTCAGCGCCAGCACGAGTCCGTCGCTCGGCACGCTCGCGGCAAGGCGCCCAACGGCCTGGGTGCGCTTGGCGGCGGCGTTCTTGCAGTAGTGCGACTCGTCGAGCACGAGCGCGCGCGGCGCCATCGCGCCAAGCGCTTGTGCGCGCGCGGCGAGGATGTCGTAGTTGACGACGGTGATGTCGGCGGGAGGTATTGGAGAGTTGTTGCCACCCATGCCGGCGAGCGCCTGCGCATCGCGCCCGGGCAGCCAGCGCTCGATCTCGCGCATCCAGTTGAGCTTGAGGCTGGCCGGGCAGACGACGATCGCCGGATAGGCAGCGTCGGCCTCGAGCGTGGCCAGCGCCTCGATCGTCTTGCCGAGTCCTTGCTCGTCGGCCAGGAACGCGCGCCGCTGCTCGAGCAGATAGGCAACGCCGGCGCGTTGAAACGGCTTGAGCTCGCCGCCGAGGTTCGCAAGCATCGCCGATGCAGTCGGTCCGAGTGTGGCGTCCGTGGCGGATGACAGCGCCACAAGTCCCGCGGCCCGAGCGTGCTGCTCGCGGATCTCCTGAAGGACGACGAGCGCCTCGGGCTCGATCCAGATGTCGCGCTCGGCCAGGAAACGGTCGAGTTCCTCCACACAGAAGGGATCGGCGCGGATGCAGGGTAGCTGGCCATGGTCGCGCCGGCGCGCGAGCGGCGCGCGCGTGGCGGCAGCCGGTCGGTGAGGCGTTGCCCCGCTCAGCGCACCGAACACGTCGAGCTGGGAGGCATCGTGGCCGGGAGCGAGCACGAACGTGGGATCCTCGTGGACGGATGACAGCTCGAGTACGGCGGGCGGCGCGGGACGCCCTTCCTTGAGCGCCGCGATGCAGCGGCGAGCGGCGGCGCTCGTGAAGCCGCGCATGTTCTGCTCGATCGCCTGCCAAGACTCGAGCGTCAAGGGAATCGTCACGCCGCCGGGCGCGCTGAGCGCACGTTCGCGAAGCTCAGCCGGCAGGCCGACGGGATCGCCGAGCAAAAGGAAGACTGGCTCCTCAGGCTCGCCGGCGACGTCGATCGTTCCCCGCCAGGTGGTCGCCCGTACAAGCCAGCCTTGCACGCGGGGATCGATCCCGGCCAACTCGAGCTGGTCGAGCAGCTCCACGATCAGGTGCGCGTCGTGCTCGACCGCCGCAAGCGCGAAAGTCCCCTCGGGCCCCTCCAGCGAGCGCAGGCCACTGCGCGCCGCAAGCGCACGGGCAAGCGGAGCGTGATTGGCGGCGATCAACACCCAGTGCTGCTTGCGCCGGTCGCGCTTGAGCTCCACGTCGTAGCGCATCACGCCGGGCCGGGCGGCAGGCCGCTCAGAGACCTCGGTCAAGGCGTGGGCGGCATCTTCGCTGAGGCGCAGGCGGCCGGCCTCGGCCGGCAGCGTGTCAACGAGTCGGGCAGCCTGCTCGTCCAGCGGAATCAGCGCGCGTCCGAGCGTGGGAAGCTCGTGCGCCTCGTCGTGTTCGAGCAACGCCGCGACGATCCCGGGCGCGCGGTCGGTGGCGAACGTCAACCACCAGCTCTCGTTGGGGCGCGCCACGTCGAGCACGCACTCGTCGTGGCTACGACGTCCGCGCTGGCGCTCGAGTGCGCGCGCAAGCGGCTCGCTGACGAGCGGGGGTCGCGGCAGGCCCTCCAGCAGCAGCGCAACCGCCTGCGCGCGCTCGGGGTCCAACGGCACGATCCAAGCGCGCTCGCCAGGGTCCCAGCGGCGCCCGGGGATCGCCCGCAAGAGCTTGCGCAGCACGTCGTCGTAGGGAAAGCGCAATACCGCCTCGCCCTGCTCGAGCGTCGCCTGGAGGAGAGTCATGACCTATGGACGATAGGCCGCTGAGGGGATGGCTGTGCGCCTGAGGAGAAGCGTTGGCGCAAGTTGCGACTTTGGCGGCGGTCGGGGCGGTCGGGGCGAGCGGGCGGGGGCGCCGGGCAGAGGGCGCCGGGCAGAGGGCGCCGTCGGGGGTGCCCAGGTGAGTGTCTAGGCGAGGATGTTGACCGCGCGCGACACAACAAGCCCGATGGTCACGAGCGAGACAAGCGACTGTATGCCCATCGTCATCTTGGCAATCGAGGTCAACGGCATCGTGTCCGTAGGCGAGAAGGCGGTGGCGTTCGTCAACGACACGTACAAGTAGTCGACGAACTTGGGCCGCCAGTAAAGAGGCTCGATACGGTCGTCCGCCATCTGGGGAAACAAAAAGTCAGGCGGCCCGTCATGCCCGGCGGCCCGCTTGCCGGCGCCGCCGCGATCCATCTCCCAGTACCAGAGCGCGAAGATCAAAAAGTTAGTCATCCAGATCAGCACGCCCGAGACGATCAGCTGACGACCATTGTCCACATTCTTGCTCAGCAGCAGGTTGGTAAGCACGACCAGCGAGTAGATGTTGGCGGCCCCGACGAGCGCGGTCAGGGTGAGCGCAGTCCAGCGGCGGCGCTTGTGCTCGTGCTCGAGCTGGCGAGGAGTGGCAAGGAACATGCCGATGAACAGCACCCCCTCGAGCGCGGGAACCAGCCATACGGGTCCGGCCACAAGCCGCTTCGGCAGCGCGACTTGCAGGCCGATCGCGGCGAGGATCGTCACCTGCGCCGGCCAAAACGGCTCGGAGGCGGCCGGCGGCGGATAGGTACGCCCGGGCGAGCGCGATGATTCTGCTGCCACGGGCAGAGAGTAGAAGCCGGATCGGCGGCGAGGTGCTCAGGGTGTGCACGAGCTCCTGGGTGAGCGATTTGTACGGAGAAGCCCCGGACGGCGTGCTTTGCGGTTGCAGCCGGAGTTCAGCTCCTACGGGCCGACGAGGGGTGTCTCGCCCAGCTCAGCCCAAGATATGCAGATCGGCCACGCGCTAGCCTTGTGTACATGGGAATCGACAGTCCCGTCCATCTGCTTTTCCTAGGCGCCGTAGCGCTGATCGTGCTCGGCCCCAAGCGCCTGCCCGAAGTCGCGCGCGCTCTCGGCAGGAGCGTGCGCGAGTTCCGCGAGTCGATCGACCTGGACGCCCACGACGAGGACAAGTAGAGGTCCGCGGGTAGGTCCGCCGAAGCGGATACCGTCCGCCGGTGCGTTTGATCGTCGCCCGCTGTGAGGTCACCTATATAGGTCGTACCGCCACAGCGTTGCCAGAGGCCATCTTGCTGTTGATGTCCAAGGGCGACGGCACCTTCATGGTCTGGGCCGACGGTGGGGGACCAAACGTAAAGCCGCTCAACTGGATGACCCCGCCGACCGTGCTCAGCGAGGAGCGCTCATCCGACGGGGCGCTGACGGGCCTGATCGTGCGCAAGCAACGCGACGAGGAACGCCTGGAGATCGCAATCGCCGAGGTCTTCACGGACGTCGAGCACGAGCTGGACGTGAGCGCCACCCTGGAGAAGGAGGGCGTCGAGCGCGAACTGCAAGAGCTGCTGGCCGACGCGCCTGGTTGGTGTGGCGAGGGCTTCCGCCTGGTGCGGCGCGAGTGGCCGACCGACATCGGCCCAGTCGACCTGATGTGCCGCGACCTCGAGGACGAATGGGTCGCCGTCGAGATCAAGCGCATCGCCACACTTGACTCGGTCGAGCAGCTGACACGCTACTTGGAGCGGATTCGCGTGGACCCGGCGATGCGAGATTGTCGCGGAGTGCTGGCGGCCAAGCACATCAAGCCGCAGGCAAGGGTGCTGGCCGAGTCGCGCGGTATCGCGTGCGTGGAGGTGGACCTAGAAGTGCTGCGCGGCAACCGCGAGCCCGACCTGCGCCTGTTTGCGGCATAGTCCAGCCATGCCCGACGATCCCAAGCCAGTGCTCACCGAGCGTCGCGGGGGCATACTGCTGATCACACTCAACCGCCCCGAGGCCCGCAACGCCGTCAACCTGCCGCTGGCGGAAGGCATCGCGGCCGCGCTGGAGGAGCTCGACGGCGAGGATGCGCTCGGCGTCGGTGTCTTGACGGGCGCAGGCAAGGGCTTCTGTGCCGGCATGGACCTGAAGGCGTTCGTCACGGGAGAGCGCCCGTGGGTGGGAGACAGAGGCTTTGCGGGAATAGTGCGGCAAGCGTCGGCAAAGCCGCTGATCGCGGCGATCGAGGGCTTCGCCGTGGCCGGCGGCCTGGAGGTCGCGTTGGCGTGCGACCTGATCGTGGCGGCTCGCGGAGCCAAGCTGGGCATCCCGGAGGTCAAGCGTTCCCTGGTGGCCGCGGGCGGCGCCCTGTTGCGTCTTCCGCGCTCGTTGCCTTACAACGTCGCAATGGAGATGGCGCTGACCGGGGAGCCGATGCTCGCCGAGCGCGCGTCTGAGCTGGGCTTGGTCAACCGCGTGGCCGAGCCGGGCGCCGCAGTCGAGCTAGCGCTGGGGCTGGCCAATGAGATAGCGGCAAACGCCCCGCTCGCACTGGCGGCCTCCAAGCGCATCCTGCAGGAGCAGTGGGACTGGTCCGCGGCCGAGATGTGGGAGGCGCAGAGCGCGATCTCCGACCCGGTATTCACCTCAGAGGATGCCCGCGAGGGCGCCACGGCCTTTGCCGAGAAGCGTCCGCCAAACTGGCGGGGTCGCTAGACGCGAGCTTTACGCCTGCGTTTGCGCTGGCGCATGACCATCAGAAAGCGGCGCCAGAGGCTTCCCATCAGCGCTCGCCCGGCGCCTTTTTCGGATATTGCGAGACGGGTATGCCGAGATCGAGCGCGGTCTTGACGATGCGGCTCTGCTCGGCGATGTGCGCGGCTGGATAGCCCTCGCCAGGGCTGGCCCGCTCGGGCCGCCCGACGAAGCCGAAGTGAATGTCCTCGGGCATGATCTGCATCAGGCGAGGGAACATGTGCGCCCGCGCCCCGACGTTGCGCGGCTCCTCCTGTACCCAGAGAATCTCCTCGAGGTTCGGATAGCGCCCCATCAGCTCCCTGATGTTGCGCTCGGGGAACGGATACAGCAACTCGACGCGACCGATCGCGACACCGTCGTTGCTCTGACGATCGGGATGCCCGGCAAGGTCGTAGTAGATCTTGCCGGTGCAGAGGACGAGCCGAGTCACGGCAGCCTCGTCGGCGACGCCGGGCTCGGCCAGCACAGGCTCGAAGCGCGAGCCCTCCGCAAGATCCTCGACAGTGTTGGTCGCCTGCGCCAGGCGCAGCAGGGACTTCGGCGTCATGATCACAAGCGGGCGCTGCTTGGCGATCAGCGCTTGGCGGCGCAAGAGGTGGAAGTATTGGGCGGGCGTGGTCAGGTTCGCCACGCGCATGTTCCCCTCGGCGGCAAGCGCCAGGAAGCGCTCCAGGCGTGCCGAGGAGTGCTCGGGGCCAGAGCCCTCGTAGCCGTGCGGAAGTAGCAGCGTCAAGCGAGATGTCTGCCCCCACTTGGCAAGCCCTGAGGCGATGAACTGATCGACGATCACCTGGGCCGAGTTGACGAAGTCGCCGAACTGCGCCTCCCACAGCACAAGCGTCTCCGGCGCCTCCTGGCTGTAGCCGTACTCGAACCCCATGCAGGCAAGCTCGGAGAGCGGACTATTGTGCAGCTCCATCGGCGCCAGCGCCTCGGGCAGCGATTGGATCGGGCAGAAAGCTCGTCCGGTCTTGGCGTCGTGAAGCACCAGGTGGCGCTGACTGAACGTACCGCGCTCGGTGTCCTGCCCGGTGAGCCGCACAGGAGTGCCCTCGGTCAAAAGCGAAGCGAAGGCCAGCGCCTCGGCGTGCGCCCAGTCGAGGCGCGCGGGCGGCTTGTCGGTGCTCGCCTCGCCGGCATCGGTCGCACTCTCCGCGTCGCTCGGGGTGTCGTCCTGCACGAGCGCAGCACGGCGGCGCTCGAGCTGCTTGACGAGCTTCGGGTGCACGGTGAAATCCTCGGGGGTATGCAACAGCTCGAGCCCGAGCTCACGCACGCGAGCGGCCGGCACGGCCGTATCGACCTCGGGGCTGGGCGAGCGATCGAGCTGGTACTCGCCGGTGCTCTGATTGACGCCCCCGTTTTCGGCAGCGGCCGCGATCTTGGCCTTCAATCGCTGGTGCAGGATCGTCAGGTTGTCCCAAACCTCTTGTCCGGTGCGCTCGACATCCTCGCGGCTGACGACGCCGTCGGCAACAAGCTGCTCGGCCCAAAGTTCGTACACGCGCTTCTTCGTCTTGATCTTCGCGTACATCTCCGGCTGGGTATAGGCCGGCTCATCTGACTCGTTGTGGCCGAAGCGGCGGTAGCCGATCAGGTCGATCAGCACGTCGTGCCCGAACTCTTGGCGGAAGGCAAAGGCAAGACGTACAGCGCTCATGCAGGCGGGTACGTCGTCAGCGTTGACGTGGATGATCGGCACGTCGAAGCCCTTGGCCAGATCTGAGGCCCAGCGGGTCGAGCGCGCGTCGTCGGGATCGGTGGTGAAGCCGACCTGATTGTTCATGATCAGGTGCAGGCTGCCCCCGACCTGATAGCCGTCGAGGGCCTGCAGGTTGAGCGTCTCGGCCACGACCCCCTGGGCGGGGAAGGCGGCGTCACCATGGATCACGATCGGCACGGCGGCGTCGGTGTCCTGGTGCGCGCGCGGCCCGGTGCGAGTCGTCTGGGCAGCGCGCGTGGCTCCCTCGACGACCGGCGATACGTACTCGAGGTGGCTGGGGTTGGACTCCAGGTTGACACGGATCGTGCCGCCGTCGGGCAGCTTGTAGGAGCCCTGCGAGCCGTGGTGGTACTTGACGTCGCCTGTCCCACCTTGAGGAATCGTCGTGACGGCCTCGAGCGTCGAGGCGCCCTCGAACTCGGCGAAGATCGTGTCGTAAGGCCGCCCAAGGTTGTGAGCGAGCACGTTCAGCCGGCCGCGGTGAGCCATCCCCACCACGACCTCCTGCCCACCGATGCCGGCTGCGAGCTGAATCATCTCGTCGAGCATCGGCACGGTCATGTCCAGCCCCTCGATCGAGAACTGGTGCTGGCCGAGGTAGGCCTTGTGCATGAAGCGCTCGAGCGCGTCGACCTCGATCAGGCGCTTGAGCAGCGCCTTGCGCTGCTCGATCCCAAGCGGCTGGCGGAACGCGCCGGACTCGATCTGCTCGCGTAGCCACACGCGCTGGCGATGTGAGGAGATGTGCTCGATCTCATAGGCGATCGTGCCGCAGTAGGTCTGGCGCAGGTTCGGCAGAGCCTCGGCCAGCGTTTCGCCAGGCACGTACATGCGCAGGATGCGAGCCGGTATCTGCGCCATCACCTGTGGAGTCAGGCCGGCCGTCTCCGGATCGAGCTGCGGCTCGCCCTCGGGCTCCGAGCCAAGCGGATCGAGACGCGCAGCGAGATGCCCATGGCTGCGGAAGCGATGCACAAGCGTGCTGGCGGCCTGTACGGCTTGCAGCATCTGCTCATCGGGCGCACTTGCTTGTAGTGGCGCCGTAGGCGCTCCAGCTGGCGCAAGTCCTGTTGGCGTGGGCGCGCTGGGCGCGGGTCCGAGCGCGACGCCAAGCGAGCCGAACACGCCCTCGTAAAAATCGTGCTCCCCGTGCAGGCGCTGCTCGATCAGCCCAAGGAAGCGCCCGGACTCCGCCCCTTGGATCACGCGGTGGTCGTAGGTCGAGGTCATCGTCATGACCTTCTCGGCGCCGATTTGCTCGCCGACGGCGCCGAGCCCGACCGGATAGGCGATCGAGCCGGTGGCGAGGATCGTCCCTTGCCCGTTCATCAGTCGCGGCACCGAGGCGATCGTGCCGAGGCCGCCTGGATTGGTCAGCGTGATGTTGGCCCCGCTCAGGTCGTCGGCCGTGAGCGTGTTGGTCCGCGCCTTCTCGACGAGGGCGTCGTAGGCGGCCAGGAACTCCGCGAAGCTCAGCCGATCGGCGACGCGGATCACGGGCACCATCAGCGTGCGCGAGCCGTCCTTCTTCTCGACGTCAACAGCCAAGCCAAGGTTGACGGTGCCGTCCTCGATGCGATAGGGCTTGCCCTCGATCTCGGCAAAGTGGTGGACCATGCTCGGCATCTCCGCGGCCGCCTGCACGATCGCGTAGGCGATCAGATGGGTGAAGGACACCTTGCGCCCGCCGGCCTTGAGCTCGCGGCGGCGCCAGTCCAGCGCCGTCACGGTCAGCGTCCTGAAACTCGTGGCCGTCGGGATCGAGCGGGACTCGTCCATGTAGCGCGCGAGCATCGCCGCGCCGCCCTTGAGCAGCCGGCGCTCGCCGGCCGGCTCCGCTGAGGCCTGCTTGCCTGCCTGCGCCCCAGAGGGTGTGGACTTGCCGTTGGTGATTGCCGGCGCGCCATTGGCGACGGCGCCGAGCACGTCGGCCTTGACGATGCGCCCGCCGGGTCCGCTCCCGGGAACGCCCGCAAGGTCCACGCCCTCGCTGGCAGCAACACGTGCCGCCACGGGAGACACACGCTTGCCGTCGAGCAGCGTTGTCGCTCCCTCGCCGGTCGCTTGCGGGGCGCCTGTGCCTTGCGCGTCTGTGTCTTGCAAAGCGCTTGTGCCGGCTTGGGCGGTGGTGGCGCTCGCTTGCGTCGAGCTTGCCGCGCCAGGCTCGGGGGCGCCGTTGCCGCCACCCGCTGAAGGCGTCGCGTCTGCTGTTTGACCTGACCCCTCGTCGCCCGCGGCTAGACGAGCGATCACCTGTCCGACCCCGACTGTATCTCCCTCCTCGGCAAGGATCTCGACCACGGTTCCGCTGGCGGGAGAAGGCAGCTCGACGTCCACCTTGTCGGTGGATATCTCAACTATCGTGTCGTCGACCTTGATGAAGTCGCCGACCTTGACATGCCATTCGAGGATCGTTCCCTCGGTGACCGACTCGCCGGCGGCAGGGGTCACGACGTCGATCATTTGATTGATCGTAGTGCCGGACGCCATCTGCTGTCACTCTAGCGCGCCGGCCCGCCGGAATTAATCCAGGGTGAGCGAAGCGCGCGTCTCTTTACTTTCCCTGACAGTTGCTCGACGGCGTTGTTCGCGTACGAACTCGGCGCTGCCAAAGAAGGGTCCGATTCCGCCCAGAACCGCTACCGCCACAGCGAGGCGCAGTGAGACGATTCTCATGCGCGCAGCTGTGATGCAGGCAAGCGACATGCCGATCCACAGCAGTCCGTGTGTCCAGCCAAGCACAAGCGTCTCCGGCTGCGGTTTGCCGAGCGCAAACGCGCAGATCAGCAGCGAAGTATACACGCACGAGTGAAAGAACGAGGTCCACTTCAGGCGCGTGAACGCCATGGAGCTGCGGCTCACTCCGACAGCCAGCGCGCCATCCTGCGCAGGCTCTCCTCGGCCTCGGGCGGCCATTCGTCGATGTCGCTCGGCCACCACGCGTACTCGTCGTGCTCGTGGTCGGGGGTCACCTCGACGCCCTCCTGAAGCCACGCTTGCCCGACGAACATCACGAGTTGATGGGGCAAGCGGATCAACGCCTCCCCGCGCACGCGCGCCGGAGAGACCGACCACTCCTCGTTCAACTCCCTGACGAGCGTCTCCGCCGGGCTCTCGCCGAGGTCGACCGCGCCGCCTGCTCCGAGCGCCCAGCGCCCAGCCCAGGTGGAAAGCCATGCCGCGCGCCTACCCGCCAGCCAGCGCCCGTCGGCGGCGCGTGTCACGCACAGCCCGGCGACGCTGTCGGAAGCGTCGTTGCCCACCAGCCGCAGCGCCCAGCGCAGCGGCTGCATCTCGAGCTCGAGGCCCAGCGGACCCTGCTTGAAGTCCACAAGTCGTCCGGCGAGGCCATCGTGGCTCGGCGAGCCACGCTGCTGCAAGCTTGCGATCTCCACGTCGGCGGCCTTGGTCAGCTCGGGCGCCGGCTCGAAGTGCTCGCTGCGCCAGCGCGTCTTGACCTGGCTCAGCTCCCAGGGACCGCGCGCCAGTAGTTGCGGCAGGTCGTTGGTCGTCGGTTGCGCTCTGGTGGCCATGTCTGAAAGGCTAGCTATCGGGAAGCTGCGGCGAGTAAAGATCCGCTCACGCAGGGCGCGAAGGTGAGGATGGTTGGACGCGAGGTGAGAAGGAATGGCGGGAAGGCCAGAAGCTAAAATCGCCGATGCCCCCCGCGCGCGCGGGGGGCATGCCGGTTCTGGAGTACCTCCCACCCTGTCTCTCCCGTGGTGACCTGCTCCTGACCTCTTCGCATGGCGATCGTCGGTGACCCTGCTCCTGAGCTTCGCTCGGGCGATCGGCGGTGGCCTGCTCCTGAGCTCTTCGGCAACGATCTACCCCTAAGCTCCTCAGCGGTGAGCATCCGTAGACGCAAGCACTGGGGTTGGGGCTTCGAGGACGAGCAGCCTTCCCGCGAGGAGGTTCGTGCCGCCGCCGGCGGTCTTGCGACCCACCTCGGCTTCCCGCCCGTCGAGGTCGAGGACCCGGTGAGTCTGGATGCTCTCAAGCTCACGGACCCGCGGATCGCGCCTCCGTCGACGCTTGCCGAGATCTGCACAGCCGACACGCACGCGCGCGCTTCTCACGCGCTCGGCAAGTCCTACTCGGATGTCGTGCTCGGCTTCCGCGGCCGCTTCGAGCATCCCCCGGACTTCGTCGCCTCTCCACGCGACGAGCGCGATGTGGAGCGGCTGCTGGAGTGGTGTGCGGCCGAACGCGTCGCGGTGATCCCCTACGGGGGCGGCACGAGCGTGGTCGGTGGGGTGCAGCCCGACATTGATTCCAGCTACAACGGAGCGATCTCGATCGACCTGGCGGGTCTGCGCCAGGTGCTCGAGGTGGACGAGGTCTCGCGTGCGGCCCGCATCCAGGGCGGTGCCTTCGGACCGGACTTGGAGGCTCAGCTTGCCGAGCACGGCCTGACGCTGCGCCACTTCCCTCAGTCGTTCGAGCTCTCCACATTGGGCGGCTGGATTGCTACGCGCGCGGCCGGGCACTTCGCAACGGTGTGGACGCACATCGAGGACTTCGTCGAGTCCGTGCGCGCGATCACGCCGACGGGCACGTGGGAGTCGCGACGGCTGCCGGGCTCCGGGGCCGGCCCGAGCCCCGACCGGCTGCTTGTCGGCTCGGAGGGCACGCTCGGGGTCATCACCGAGGCATGGGTGCGAGTCCAGCCGCGCCCCACCCACCGCGCCTCGGTGGGAGTGCGCTTTCCGACCTTCGCAGTCGGCGCAGAGTGCGTGCGGGCTCTTTCCCAATCGGGTCTCCACCCGAGCAATTGCCGCCTGATCGACCCGGCCGAGGCTCGCTTCACGATGTCAGGCGACGGCACTTTTGCCCTGCTCGTGCTCGGCTTCGAGTCCTACGATCACCCGGTTGGCCCGTCGATGGACCGGGCGCTTGCCATCTGTGCCGAGCACGGCGGCCTGGCCGGAGAAAGGCGTGAGTCCTCCGAAGGATCGCACGGCGGTGTCGGTGCAGGGGCCGATGCTGCGGGGATCGGTGGTGCAAAAAAGGGCGATGCCCCGCGCGCGCGCGCGGGCACAGCCGAAATGGGCAATGCCGGTGGCGCCGGAACGGGCGCTGTCGGCGGCGGCGTCGGGGCATGGCGCGAAGCTTTCCTGCGTGCTCCCTACGTGCGCGACATCTTTGTTGCGATGGGCGTCCTCTCCGAGACGTTCGAGACGGCCGTCACCTGGGATCGCTTTCCAGGCTTCCACGAGCGTGTGATGGCCGCGGCGCGTGCCGCGGCCGAGGACACAAGCGGTGCGGCGCACGTCTCCTGCCGCTTCACCCATGTCTACCCGGACGGCCCGGCTCCTTATTACACGGTGCTTGCCCCAGCGCAGCGCGGCGAGGAGCTCGAGCAGTGGGCGGCGATCAAGGCAGCGGTCTCCGAGGTGATAATCGCCGAGGGCGCCACCATCACCCACCATCACGCCGTCGGGCGCGACCATCGGCTTTGGTATGACCGTCAGCGTCCCGACCCATTCGCCGCGGCGTTGCGTGGCGCCAAGGCGGCCGTCGATCCCCAGGGGGTCATGAACCCGGGCGTGCTTGTGGACCCGCTGCCGTGAGGGTTGCGCGGAATGACGTCTTCGCGAGGGTGAGCGCGAGTTTGCTTGTGCGCGAGTGGGCAGGTCGCTGGTCGTGAATGTCGCCGGGTGTTTGCGGTGAACGTGGCGGTACTGGGCCCGGGCGGGGTTGGCGGCCTGGTTGCCGGCGCGCTCGACCGTGCGGGCAGCTCTGTGACCGTCGTGGCGCGAGCGTCAACAGTCGAGACGATCTCTGAGCGGGGCCTCAGCGTCAGCAGCTTGCTGCTCGGGGATTTCCTCGTCCATCCGGCGGCTACTGTGCGGCTGGAGCAGCCGATCGATGTCTTGATCGTGACCACCAAGGCCGCCGGCCTGCGAGAGGCGCTCGAGCGGATCGAAGTAGCGCCACAGCTCGTGCTGCCGCTGCTCAACGGGCTCGATCACGTGGCCGTGTTGCGCGAGCGCTTTGCCCCTGAGACGGTCGTGGCGGGGACGATCCGTGTCGAGGCCGATCGCCCCGAGCCGGGCGTTGTCGTCCACACGAGCAAATTCCTACGTGTGGACATGGCTTCCCGCTACCCCTCGGCGCGCACAGGGATGGAGCGGCTGGCTGGCACGCTCTCAGATGCCGGCGTTCCAGCGCGAGTTCACCCATCCAGTCAAGTCCCCTCACAGCCAGCGGAGCAGGTGTCACTGGACGACGGGGGGGAGGCACAGGTGATGTGGTCGAAGCTCGTGCGGCTCAATGCGCTTGCATGCACCACCAGCGCCTACGACAAGCTGCTCGGGGAGATCCGCTCGACCCCAGAGTTGCGCGCCGATTTGGTTGGGGCGATCGAGGAGGGCTGTGCGGTGGCTCAGGCTGAGGGCGCCGCGATCCCGAGCGACGATCCGCTCGGTGAGCTGACCGCCGCGCACGACACGCTCGGCAGCTCGATGCAACGTGACATAGCCGCGGAGCGCTCACCGGAGCTGGACGCGATCGCCGGCTCGGTATTGCGCGCGGCGGGTCGTCACGGGATCGAGTGTCCGACGATCGAGCGACTTGTCGGGATGATCGCCGCTCGCGCCGGGATACCCAGCCCGATGGCTGGGTATCCCGTAGCAGACTGAGGGAGCCAAGAATCGCCATGTCCCCCGCGAGGGGGACATCTTCATTTTGGGCGATGCATTTGCGGCATCTCTGGGCGATTTTGCGGCCTTCCGGTGGTGCTCAGAGTTCGCGTGGGGCAGAGCCGGGCGAGATCATCGGCAGCGCCTGAGTCGAGACCGCCTCGACGATCTCTTCTTCGGACTCGACCTTGCCCTCGTCGTGCTCGCCGTCACAGAGCACGCGGAAGTTTCCGCTCTGGCCGCTGTCGGCGTGAATCGTGATGCCCGGCAGGATCTCCTCACCCTCCTCGAGACCGAGGCGCTCCATGTCGAAGTGCGCCAGCCCGATCCCATGTGCGGTATGCGTCGGGTTCTCGCGGTCGTGCGCTGCGACAGCTTGCGCAAAGCGCTCCAGGTTCTTGGCGATCTTGCCCGTGTCAGCCATCACTGGCAGGAAGGGTAGCGCCGGTGTCGCCCGTGGAGCCGCCGGGTTGGCCGTTGCTGGCCGTTGCCGTATCTGTGCCGGTGTCGCTTGCCGGGCCGCCCACGTCGAGCGCGGCGCGCACGCGCGGGGCCACCTCCGTCGCAAACAGCTCGGTCGCGCGCAGCGCCTTCTCGTGCGGGAGCACACCGACGCTGATGTGGCCGAGGAAGCGATCGTGGCCGAACAGCTCGTGCTGGGCGAGGATCTTGCTCGCCACTTCCTCAGGC
Source organism: Solirubrobacteraceae bacterium (assembly GCA_036510155.1). GTDB lineage: Bacteria > Actinomycetota > Thermoleophilia > Solirubrobacterales > Solirubrobacteraceae > Palsa-744. Next base: position 15,923 of record DATCEK010000142.1, read on the forward strand.
GTGCCGACGAGCAGATGACCCTCCGGCGCGCAGCCGGCATCGAACTGGGCGCGGCGCATCGGCGGCCAGCCGCGCTCGCGACCGATGCGATTCATCATCTGCGAGTACGGCCCGAAGAACTCGTCGGCCGCGCGCTTGGCACTGCCGGCTATGTACATATGCGAGTTGATGCCGACCGCGGGGGCGCTTTGACCGATCGCCCGCTGGCTTTGGAGTGCGCCGTCCTGTGGCGAGGCGCTGGGATCGGCGCCTCGCGCCCGCTCCTGCTCGCCGTGGCGCAGCGCCTCGCGATACAAGTCGACCAGCGGCGCAAAGCGGACGGGCGCGCCGCCGATGATGGCGATCATCAGCGGTAGCCCAAGCATCCCGGCGCGCGCCACCGATGCCGGGGTGCCACCGACCGCGATCCAGACGGGCAGTGGCTGTTGCAGCGGACGGGGGTACACGGTGGCCCCGTGCAGGGCCGCACGGTGGCGGCCCGACCAGCTGACGCTCTCGGAGGAGCGCAGCGCCAGCAGCAGCTCCAGTTTCTCGGCGAACAGCTCGTCGTAGTCTTCGAGGTCGAGCCCGAACAGCGGGAAGGACTCGGTGAAGGAGCCGCGGCCGGCCATGATCTCCGCGCGTCCGCCGGAGAGCAGGTCGAGCGTCGCGAACTCCTCGAAGACGGTCACCGGGTCGGCCGAGCTGAGCACCGTGACGGCACTGGACAGGCGGATCCTCTCGGTGCGGGCTGCCGCCGCGGCAAGCGCCACCGTTGGCGCAGAGACCGCATAGTCGCGACGATGGTGCTCGCCGAGGCCGAACACCTCCAGGCCGAGGCGGTCTGCGAGCTCGATCTCCTCGAGCAGCTCTTGCAGGCGCTGGGCAACACGCGCCGGCGGGGCGCTTGGGGTTACGTCGGCGAAGGTGGCTAGGCCGAGTTCCATCTATGGCTGCTCGATGATCTCCACGCGATACCCGTCGGGGTCTTTGACGAAGCACAGGCGCGAGCCGCCCTCGCGTACCGAGTAGGGCGGCTTCTCGGGCTGGATGCCCTGCTCGGCCAAGCGCGCGAGCGTGCCGTCGAGGTGGTCGCTTGCGATCGCGATGTGGCCGTAGCCCGAGCCGATCTCATACGAGTCCACGCCGAAGTTGTAGGTCAGCTCGAGGCGGGGCATGTCGCCGTCGCCGGGCTGATTCATGAAGACGTTGACGGCCTCATCGCCGATCGGGATGCGCCCTACTTCCTCGAAGCCGAGTGCGTTGTAGAAGGCAATCGAGCGCTCGATGTCGGTGATGCGATAGCAAGTATGGATGAGGGGCATGCGCCAAAGTGTACGGTGCCGTCCCTGCGTTCGCGCGGCCATCCCCTCGGGTGCGGGGCCATTCGGTATGGGCTATGCCACGCCAAGCGGTCGTTCGCGGGCAGGCCCGCTACAGGCCTGTCCGCGAACGTGTTGATTCAGTGTTTGCCGTGGGCTTTGGCCGCGCGCAACGTGAGAGCGAACGTCTTGCTGATACTCGGCTGACCGGCGGCCGTTGTGTTGAGTGTCACGACGACGTTCAGGGTCTTGCGGCTCGCGAGCTCGCTGTGCCCGCTCTTTGAGAGTTTCAGCTTGACGATCTCAGAGCCTTTGCCCGCGATGGAGAACGAGCCTTCGCCGAGCGTGTTGCTCTTGGCGCTCGAGTGTTTGGTGCTCGATGTCTTGCCTGTTTTGGCAAGTGTCAGCTTTAGGCGGACGGTGACTGTCGAGGCGTTCGGGTTGGTCAGCTCGAGCGGGATCATCTGCGCACCGTTGACCGTGACCGTCCTGGTCGCGATCAGGGCCGACACAAGCGGGGGTGGCGGCGGGGGCGTTTTGCCAGCAGCTTTTTCGGCCGCTTCTCGTGCGAGCTTTTCGTTGGCTTCGCGTGCGAGCTTTTCGCTTGCTGTCTTTTCGGCCGCTTCGCGTGCCAGCTTTTCGTTTGCTTCTTGTTCCTGTTTTTCCCGTGCTTCTCGTTCTTCTTGCAGCTGCCGGTGAGTCTTGGTCCTGGTGGCGACGATCGTCGCGGGCAGTGTCGTCGAGCCGGCCGTGATCGTCCCGGCCCCCGACATCGAGCTGGGGTTGCTGGCGGATTGGACTTTGATGCCCGTCCCGCTGAACTCGGCGGGCGGGAAAGATCCAAAGCCTTCGATGTTGACTGTCACCGAGGCTTCGCTGCCTTTCAGCGTGCCCGAGAAGGTCCCGCCTGTCACGCCTTCGAACAGTGCGCTGCTGCTGATGAATTCGTTTTTGGAGTTGGCTTCTTCGGCGATTGTGGCTGTCCCTTTCAGGGTCCCGCCGGCCGAGCTGATGACCAGTTCCCATTCGCCCCTGATGTTGGCCCTTGCCGTTCGTTCTTCCTGTTCGCGTTTTTCTTGCGCTTCCTGTTCTTCTATTTGTTTCTCAGTCCTGAGACGTACGGCGGTCAGAGCTCCTGGCGCAGTAACTCCACCCGACATGAATGTTCCCGATCCGGATATCGATGGGAGGCCGCCGCCGGTGGTTCCGACCGCCATCGTGTTGCTGGTGAATTCGCTTGCCGGGAATTGTCCGGCGGCTTGAGTGGTCACCTTCACAGTGGCTGTGCTGCCTTCGAGAGTTCCCGAGAAGACGCCCGGGAGGAAGCCGTCGAATACAAGGCTGTTGCTGGTGAATTCGCCTTGGGCGTTCGCTTCTGTGTCGATGAGCGCGATGCCCCGCGTTTCATTGCCGGCAAAGGTCTCGTGCAGTTCCCATTCGCCGGGCATTTCGGGCGTGGCGGCAAGAGCCGTCGCCGGTATACCCCCGAGCAGCATGCCGACGAGGAGGTATCCAAGCGCACAGCCCAGTGCGACGCGCCGTCCTCTGCCCCGCCGACCGGTGACCCCGAGCTCCAGGGCTGCGGTTGGCGCCGGCGCAGCCGATCGCTTGCGGCCCATCATGTGTGTTCGGCCAAGCCACGTCGAGTGCCCCATGATCGATACAGCTCCTCCCAGGTTAAGCGTTCAAGCATTGACAACTGACTGCCGGCATAAAACCATACAGGGGTGTGTACGTCAAGCCTGAGTTCCGGCGTTTCTCGCTCTGTTGGGCGAAAGAACACGCATGCACGCTGGCGCACGCCGGTGTGTATGAGGAGCCGATGTCGCGCTGCCGTACGCGGCGGGCGCTGGGGCCTGCACCGCCGGCGGAGCGTGGCGGTCGCCAACATGGGAGGATCAGAAGATGCTCGTCGAGCGCTCGCTGAATCCGCAGTTCCTCTCCAACACCTACCTCGTCGCCGATGGGGAGGGCGGGCCGGGCTTCTTCATCGACGCCGGCGGTCCCGTGGCGCCGCTGATCGAGGTCGCCAAGCGCCTGCAGGTAGAGCCCACGCATGTACTGTTGACCCACCATCATTTCGACCATGTGAGCGAGTTGGGGGCGCTTCGCAAGCGCTGGCCTGCGCTCGAGGTCTTGGCCCATCCGCTCGAGCAGGAGGCGTTGCTGGAGATGGGCGATGCGCTCGGCAAGGGGTTGAAGCTGGGTGCGCTCGAAGCGGGTGTGACATTGCGGCTGGGGCGCTTGGAGGTGCGTCCGCTGTGCACGCCTGGCCACACTGCCGGGATGCTCTCGTTGCTTGTGTCCGAGGTCGACCCGACCGCACGGGATGCCCGCCCTGGGATGGCCGCCCGCCCGGGAGGGTTTCAGGGTGGTGAGGCGATCGTGTTCACGGGCGACACGCTGTTCAAGGGCAGCGTGGGGGGTGTGAGGGCACCGGGGCACACGACCTATACGGATCTCAGGGACTCGATCATGGGCACGCTGATGGAGCTGCCGGGCGAGACGATCGTCTATCCCGGCCACACCGATGCGACTACCGTCGCCAGGGAGTGGGAGCAGAACGCCTTCATCAGGGTGTGGCGTGGCCTCGACCCGGAGGGCTCTGAGCCTTGCACTGCACTCGGCGAGCCGGCGACGTTGATCCTGCTCGGTGCGGACTACGACGGCGGCAAGAAGGCATGGGTGCGCTGGGCGGACGGCAAGGACGACATCGTGCCCGGTTCCCGCGTAGAGGTGTCTTCCTAGGCGGCATGCCCCCGCGCGCGGGGGCATCGTCACTTTGCGTGGTATCCGACTCGTCGCGGCTCACGCCCCGCGCCCACCGCCGCGACGCTCGTAAACTCAAAGGGTGGCGCAGGAGAAGATCCCAACATCGAGGGTGCGTCGCACCGCCACCGTCGGGCGCCTTGCCGCCGGCGAGACCGTCAAGCGGCTCGGCACGAAGGCGGCGAACGTCGGGCGCAGCGAGCAAGGGGCCCAGCAGGCAAGCGCGCGTCGTCAGCTGGAGACCGCCAAGCAGATCGTCGCGGCGCTCGGGACGATGAAGGGGGCTGCGATGAAGTTGGGGCAGGTGATGTCCTTCCTGGACGTCGGGCTCGTGCCGGAGGAGCACCGTGAGGAGTTCCAACGCGAGCTTGCCAAGCTGCGCGATGCGGCGCCGATCGTGTCCTTCAAGCAGATGAAGCGCGTGATCGAGGACGACCTCGAAGAGAAGATCGCAGACGTGTTCGCCGAGTTCGACGAAGAGCCGATCGCCGCCGCGTCGATCGGGCAGGTGTACCGGGCCACGCTGCGCGGTGGCCCCCCATCGCACCCTGAAGGGCACACGCGGGGGGCAGGCGGGCGCGAGGTCGCCGTCAAGGTGCAGTATCCCGGGGTGGCGGCCGCGGTTCGCGCGGACATGCAGAACCTTGGGATGATCATGCGGCTGCTCAAGCGCATGACGCCTAGCCTCGACGTCAAGGGCGTGACCGCCGAGATCCGCGACCGCATCGGCGAGGAGCTCGACTACGAGCTCGAGGCTCAGAACCAGCGCTCGCTGGCGCGCATCTTCAAGGGGCATCCCTTCATCGTCGTGCCTGAGGTCGTCAGCGAGCTATCGCGCGAGCACGTGCTGGTCACCGATTTCGTGCGCGGCGTCGGCTTCGAGCGGCTGAAGGAGTATCCGCAGGACCAGCGCAACCGCATCGGCGAGATCGTGTTTCGCTTCTTTCTCGGCTGTTTGTACCGACACCGTCAGTTCTCCGGCGACCCGCATCCCGGCAACTTCATGCTGCTGGAGGACGGGCGCGTTGCGTTTCTCGACTTCGGTCTGTTCAAGCGTCTGGATCGCGAGCCGGTCGAGCTGGAGCTTGCCTGTCAGCGGGCGGTCGTGGAGGGCGATGCGCAGACGCTGCATACGTTGCTGGCCGAGTCGCGCTTCCTGCCTGAGCCCGAGCGCGTGGACCCAGACCACCTGCTTGCCTTCATTGAGGACGCCATCTGGTGGTATACGACGGCCGACGAAGAGGTGCAGCTCTCACCCGAGATCGCCACGGAGGTGATGATCGAGAGCAGCGATCCGCGCTCTAGTCATTTCCGCGAGATGCGCCACCAGACGATCCAGCCGGAGCACCTCTTCGGCAGGCGCATGGAGATGCTGACGCTTGCCGTGCTCTCACAGCTGCGCGCCCGCAACAACTGGCACCGGATCGCGCGCGAGTGGATGTACGGCGACGCGCCGGTGACGGAGCTGGGGCGTGAGGAGGCGGAGTTCTACGGACGTACGGGTGTGGGCGCTGCGTAGGGCATTTTTTTTGGGAAACAAGAGTCGCCGGTGCAGTCGAACAGGTCCATCGAGGCCGGTTGCAACGGCGAGCCGCGTAATCCGGCGAAACTAAAGCACTTGTATCTGCATCAAGCTCGTAGTCCCTGGCTTGCCGCTGGGCAAACCGGCGGTGATGCCGACGCGCTTGCCTTTCTCACACCAGCCCAGCTCGACCACGCGTCGGCACGAATCGGCGATCAGCTCCTCGGTCGTCTCGTGGCGGCGGATCGAGCTTGCTTGCACGCCCCACATCAGGCCGCAGCGGCGCACGGTCTCGCGCCCGGGCGAGAGCGCGTAGATCGGGACCGTCGGGCGGTGCGCGGAGACAAGCCGCGCCGAGCGTCCGGAGAGCGTGGGTACGATCAATGCGTCGAGCTGCAGTTCGCGCGCGGCCAGGCAGAGGCTGTGGGCGACCGTGTGGGCGGGGTCGCGTTCGGCGCGCCGTACACGTGAGGCGTTCCAGTCCTCGTACGGCGCGATCGCCTCGGCTTGGACGGCGACCGCGGCCATCATTTCCACCGCTCCCACCGGGTAGGCGCCGATCGCCGTCTCCTGGGAGAGCATCACCGCGTCGGTGCCGTCGAGGATCGCGTTGGCGACGTCTGCCACCTCGGCGCGCGTCGGGCGCGAGGAGGTGACCATCGAGTCGAGCATCTGTGTGGCGGTGATCGAGGGGCGCGCCAAATAGCCGGCCTGCTTGAGCAGTTCCTTCTGTACCGCCGGGACCTGCTCGATCGGCATCTCGATGCCAAGATCCCCACGCGCGACCATCACGCAGTCGGCGGCGCGGATGATCGCCTCGGCGTGTTCGACGGCCTGCGGCTTCTCCATCTTCGCGATCAAGGGCAGGCGCGTGTGCTCGCGCACGGTTTCCACGTCGGAGGGGAAGCGCACGAACGACAGCGCGACCATGTCCACGCCGATCGTTTCGCCGTGGCGCAACAGCTCGAGATCCTCCTCGGGCACGGATGGCAGCGTGTGCGCTGGTCCTGGAATGTTCAATCCCTGCCTCGATGCCACCGCGCCGCCGACCTCGACCTCGGCGTCGACCTCGCCCTGCTCGGCGCGTACGTCGCGCACGCGCAGACGCACCGAGCCGTCGGCCAGGTAGAGGATCTCTCCAGGCGTGAGAGCGGCGGCGAGGCCCGGCCAGGTGATCGACATGTGGGTGGCGTCGCCGATCTGCTCCTCGCCGCAGCTGAATGTGACCATGTCCCCTGGCTTGAGCTCGACGATGTCCTCGCGCAGCGGGCCGATGCGCAGCTTCGGACCCGGCAGGTCTTGCAGGATCGCGACGGGTCTTCCCGCGAGGCCGGC
>DATCEK010000143.1:0-10927 GCA_036510155.1 Solirubrobacteraceae bacterium
CGGTACCCACGAAAGCCGCATCGCGGTTCAGCGCAGAGACGATGTCCACGCCATGGACTCCGAACACGGCGTAGGCGAGAAGCGCGCCGCCGGCCGCCGCCAGCACAGCCCCTATCAGCGGCGCGAGCCGGCGGCGGCTGAGCAAGATGAACGGCAGCGGCACAATGCCGGTGGCCTTGATCAGCGTCGCACCGATCACCGCGGCCCCGGCGTAGGTCTCGCGGCGCGAGCCTGCTTGAAATGCATACGCCACTTCGGCGCGCAAGCCGCCGGAGTCCGCCCCCCGTCCGCGCCCGACCCCTCCTCCTTGCCCGACCCCTCCTCCTTGCCCGATTCCCTCCTCAGAGTCGCCCCCTGCTGCGGCGCCGCGCTGTTCGCTTGCGAACGTGAGAGCAACAGCGCCCATCAGGAGCAACGTCATGATCAGGTCGTTGTGGGCGCCGCCGAGCCCATAGATGACCCACAGCGGGTTGACGCCGACCACGATCAACGCGAACTTCGGATCGAGGCCGCGCACGCGCGCGCAGCGCCATGTCACGGCGAGCGTGCCGGCGCTCGCCGCCAATGCCTCGAGCTTCATCCCCCACAGAGCTCCGACGACCCCCAGCGGCGCCAATGGATATGAGAGCAGGGTGTAAAGCGGCCCGTAGGCGGTCGCCACCTTCAACCAGTCTTTGCCCACGTAGCGAAAGACGGGATCGGCCGCGATCGAGCTCGGGCCGTGCAGGTAGGGGTTTATGCCGTGCACGATGCCCATGCGCGCATAGGCGATGTAGCTGAAGACATCCGTCGAGATCAGAACCGGACCGACGAACACGATCAGCTGCAAGGCGACCGTCAAAGCGATCGCCCAGCGCGAGGAGATTCGTCGCGTCAGCAGCAGGATGCCGGCAAACGCGCCGCAGTAAGAGAGCAGCGCGATCAAGAAGACGCGATAGCCCAAGCGCTCCCCCACGCCGACGAGCCAAGAGGCGATGCCCGGCGACTTGGGGATCAGTGGCGAATGCCCTACTGCGCCGTCGAGGACGATCTCGAGCGTGGCGGCAAGCAGCACGAGCGTGAGCAGGCCGGCGAGAGCGGTTGCTCCCTGGCGCGTGTGCTCGCGCGCTCGCTCGTTGTTTACGAGCGAGCTTGACTCGGCTATCGAGCTCAAAGGGCCTTCACGACTCGAAGCGCAGAACGTCGAGCGCGCCGGTCATCTCGAATACCCGCTGGACTGGCTCGGGGCCTGCCAGCAGCACGAGTTCGTAGCTGTGCTCTCGCGCCTTGGCGTCGGCCAGCAGGAGCATGCGCAGACCGCTCGAGTCCATGAACGCAAGCCCGCTGAGGTCGACCACAACGCGCGCCGGCGCCTGCTCGTCGATCGCGGCGAAATGCTCTTCCATTTTGCTTGCGGAAGCCAGATCGAGCTCGCCTTGCAGGGAGACCCTGACGGCGCCGTCCACGAGCGCACTCGATATTTGAAGGCTCCCGGGCCTCAGAGGATGCCCGCTCATGATTCGGACTCTAATGCACGTCGTACACGGACCGCGCGCTCTCTGTTCTGTGTCCGGCCACGACCCATTGCGGCTTTGACGGCGGCTCAATCGACGGCGCTCGTCTGCCTGCGGCGGCTCAGCCCAACGCGGTCCACACCGTCTTTGTCTCCAGATAAGCGTCGAGCCCGTCGTGGCCGTGCTCGCGCCCCACTCCGGATGCCTTGAAGCCGCCGAATGGCGCGCACGCGTCCGAGCCGCCCCAATGGTTGATGTACACCGACCCAGCGCGCAGCAAAGCCGCCAGCCGATGGGCGCTGGCGACGTCGCGCGTCCATACGCCGGCCGCCAGGCCGTAGTCGGTGGCATTGGCACGCTCGGCCACCTCCTCGATGCTGTCGTACGGGGAGGCGACCAGCACCGGACCGAAGATCTCCTCCTCAGCGATGCTCGAGTCGTCCTTGCTGGTCGCGAACAGCGTCGGCTCGACGAACCAGCCACCGCTGTCGGCGAGCGCCGCTCCCCCACCGGCCAGCAGCTCGGCTCCCTGCTCCCTGCCGGCCTCGATGTAGGACATTACGCGGTCGCGCTGCTCGGCGGAGACGAGCGGGCCGAGCTGGGTCGCGGGATCGAGGCCCGCCCCCAGACGGGTTGCCTTTGCTTGCTCGGCCAGGGCGCCGACGATCTCATCGAAGCGCTCCGCCGGCGCATACAGGCGCGAGCCGGCGTTGCACGCCTGGCCAGAGTTGAAGTAGATCGCCTGGTAGGAGCCCTTGACGGCCGCCTCGATGTCGGCGTCGGGGAGGATCACGTTCGGGCTCTTTCCTCCGAGCTCGAGCGTCATGCGCTTCAGCGCTCGGCCGGCCTTGGCCCCGATCTCGCGGCCGACGGCCGTCGAGCCGGTGAAGGCGATCTTGTCGACGTCGGGGTGGTCGACGAGCGCGGCGCCGGTCTCGCCGTCTCCCGTGAGCACGTTGAGCACGCCCGGCGGGAACCCGGCCTCGAGCGCCAGCTCGCCGAGGCGCAGCGCGCTCAGCGGCGTCTGCTCGGCCGGCTTGAGCACGATCGTGCAACCTGCCGCCAGGGCGGGAGCGATCTTCCAGGCGGCCATCAACAACGGAAAGTTCCAGGGCACGATCTGCGCGCACACGCCAACCGCTTCGCGACGGGTGTAGCAGAGCATGTTCGGTGCGCTCACCGGCAGCACATTGCCCTCGATCTTCGTCGGCCAGCCGGCGTAGTAGCGCAGATGGGCGATCGTGCCGCGCACATCCACGTACTGGGCCAGCTTGACGGGCTTGCCGTTGTCCAGCGACTCGATCTGCGCGATTTCCTCTTCGTTGGCTTCGATCGCGTCGGCGAGCGCCATCATCAGCGCGCCGCGGGCCGAGGGCGCCATAGATGACCACGGGCCGTTCTCGAACGCCTCGCGCGCACTTGCTACAGCGCGCACAACGTCCTCGGCGCCCGCGTGGGCCACCGTGGCGATCTCGCGACCGTTCGCCGGGTCGAGCGTGGCAAATGTACGCCCGTCGGCTGCCTGCACGCTCTCGGCGCCGATCAGCAGGCCGTGCTCTTTGGCGATGAAATCGCGTGCGCTATCGCTGAGTGCGTCGGGGAGAGTTGGCTGGGCAACGGTGTTCATCGAAGCTCCTTCTCGGCCTTGGAGAATCCTGTCCGCCACGCGTGCGGGCGGCTAGGAGGATTGTGACAGCGAGAGGCCGCCCTTGGAGAGGCACCGGGGCCAAGGCGCCACTTTTCAAGGCTTCAGCACGATCTTCAGCGCCTCGCGGCGGTCATACAGAGCGTACGCCTCCGGTGCCTGCTCCAAGGCCATGTGGTGGGTGACCAATGGCGTCGGGTCGAGCAGGCCGGCGGACATCATCGCCAGCACCCGATCGACGTGTCCGATCACGTTCGCGTGGCCTGCGCAGACGTGCAGCGACTTGATCCACAACAGGCCCATGTGCACTTCTGCGCGCTCGGCGTAGACTCCGACGGCCTGTACGGTGCCGCACTTGCGCGTCAGCTTCAGCGCGAGGTCGAAAGCTTGCGGGTGGCCGACCGCGTCGATGCACACATCGACCCCGCGACCATCGGTTGTTTCGCGCACGGCCGCGCGCGGGTCCCCCTCGCTCAGATGAACCGGTTGCGCGCCAAAGCTCTCGGCCATTGCCAGGCGCTCCGGGACCGTGTCGATCGCGATCACGTGCGCGGCCCCGCAGGCCCGCGCCGCCTGCACAGCACACAAACCCACGGGGCCGAGGCCGAGCACAGCGGCCACATCGCCTGGACTCAGGCCACTGTCCACGACGGCATGAAAGCCCGTGCCCATCACGTCGCCGGCGAACAAGGCGGTCTCGTCGCTCATGCCGGCCGGGACCTTGCGCAGGACCAACTCGGCGCTTGGCACCAAAGCGCGCTCTGCCTGGGTGCCCTGAAGCGAGCCGAGCGCCGCGCCGTGGCCGAAGGTGCGCGAGGACTCACACTTGTGAAACCACCCGCGTCGGCAGAAATAGCAGTGCCCGCAGGCGGTCTGAAAGCAGCCGAGCACACGGTCGCCGACCTGCACGCTTTGCACAGCATCGCCGACGGCGAGCACCGTGCCGACATACTCGTGCCCGATCGTGAAGCCGGGCTCGATCTTGACGCGGCCGTGGTAGATGTGCAGGTCCGAGCCGCAAACGCCGGTCGCCTCGATCTGGACGATCGCGTCGCCCGGATCTGAGATCTCGGGCTCGGGGACGTCGGTGACTTGAACCTCACCGGGCGCTTGGAAGGTGACGGCACGCATTGCAGAGCGCAGCCTAGAGAACTGAAGTCCTTGATGTGTCGTTCGGGTGGGCGCATGCGCCCACCCGCGCAGGGCCGCATGCGGCCCTGCGTTCCGAGTCGTGCATGCACGACTCGGCGGGGCGGCGCATGCGCCGCCCCGGACCTTGGCGCATGCGCCAAGGTCAACAGATTCCCTATGCTGCGTCGAATGGTTGAGCCCCGATCCAAGGCGGTCCTGATCACCGGCTGCTCCTCAGGGATCGGCGAGGCGACCGCGAAGCGGCTGGCCGGCCACGGCTGGAGCGTGTACGCAAGCGCCAGGCGGCTGGAGTCGATCGAGCACCTGGAGGGGTTCGGCTGCAAGCTGCTGCGGCTGGACGTCTGCGACGAGGACTCGATGCACGCGGCGGTGCAGATCATCGAGCGCGAGCATGGCGCCGTCGGCGTGCTCGTCAACAACGCCGGCTACTCCCAGGGCGGACCGGTCGAGCAGGTGCCGATGGAGGCGGTACGCCGCCAATTCGAGACGAACGTCTTCGGCCTGATCGCGCTGACCCAGATGGTGCTTCCGGCGATGCGCGCCCAACATTGGGGCAAGCTCGTCAACGTCGGCTCGATGGGTGGCAAGCTGACGCTCCCCGGCGGCGGGCTCTACCACGCCACCAAGTATTCGCTGGAGGCCATCAGCGACGCGTTGCGCTTCGAGGTGCGAGGTTTCGGCGTGGACGTCGTTTTGATCGAGCCGGGCTTGATCGTGACCGAGTTCGGCAAGACGGCCGCCACCACCGTCGCTGAGGCCGGTGCGGGAGCGCAAACCGAGAACGGATCCGGCGACCCGTACAAGAAGTTCAACACGAAGCTCGCGGCCATGACCAAGGGTGTCTACGAGGGTCCGATGCGCCACCTCGGGGGTGGGCCTGACGTCGTCGCCAAGGCGATCGAGAAAGCGCTCACGCGACGGCGTCCGCCATCGCGCATGCTGCTAACCCCCTCCGCACGCCTTACGGTCTTGCAGCGCAAACTGCTGCCCGACCGCTTGTGGGACGCGGTGTTGCGCACGCAGATGCCGCAGCCCCGCTGAGAGCGCCTCGCAGAACCTGGGACGCCCGGAAAGCAAGCCGCGCGGGTTTGAGGAGCGCTCTAGACCGCGAACGCCTCGAACTGCCCGCACGGGCGTCCGACCTCGAAGCCTTGGGCATAGTCGACGCCGTACTCGCGCAGTAAACGCATCGTCGGCTCGTCGCCGACATACTCGGCGATCGTCTGCTTGCCCATGCCGCGTGCGACACCGACGAGCGCCTGCACGACCAGCTGATCCTTGTGCGAGGACGGCAACGTGCGAATGAAGTCCCCGTCGATCTTCAGGTAGCGAAACGGCAGCTGCTTGAGATACTGAAAAGAGCCAAAACCGGCGCCGAAGTCATCAAGCGCTACCGAGCTGCCGAGTGTGTGGACACCTTCACAGAAGCTCTGGGCGCGGCGCATGTCACCGATCGCCGCCGTCTCGGTGACCTCGACGACCAGCCGCCCCGGATCGACGCCGTGACGGTCGAGCTCACGCTCGATGTGGGCCAGCATGCCCTGGTCGGTGATCGACAGCGCCGACAAGTTGACAGCCACCCGCGCGTCTGGACCGGCAAGCTCGCCGCCCATCAGGGCGGTCACCTTGCCGACCACCATGCGGTCGATCTCTTGGATCAGCCCGTAGCGCTCGGCCGCGGGCAGGAAGCTGCACGGAGGCGTGAGCGGACCTTCAGGGTCGTCCGCAAGTCGAATCAGCGCCTCGTAGTGGGAGACCGCTCCCCCTTGCAGCGAGACGATCGGCTGGTAGTGGAGCACGAACAGATCCTCGCGCAGCGCGTGATGCAAGCGCCCGAGCCACGGACGTGGGTGTAGCCCAGCAGGCGAGGAGAAGTTCGCCGCTCGGCCTGGGTAGCGCCGGCGCCGGTCTATCGAAGTCCCACCCGCCCGCATATCGCGCGCTCGGATGACGAAACTGGAGCTGGCGTCGGTCGTGGAAGTTGGCATCGTGGCAAATATTCGTCGAACGCCACCCGAATACTCATGGGCGTCCGGGTATGTGGAGGTTTTCGACCGAAAGCCGCAGCGAACCTGCTCAAAAGTGCACAATCGTGCCCAGATCAGCCTCGGGAGCGTCCACTGCGCACCCCCAAGTTCGATCAAAGGCTGCCCGGCAGGCTATGGCATATGCTCAGCGCGAGGACGAGTACGGCCTGCGTGCCCGGTCTGAGACGACCAGCAACAGCGCCAGCAGCACGAAGTTCATGACCACCGAGGAGCCGCCGTAGGCGACGAGCGGCAGGGTCACCCCGGTGAGTGGGATCACGCGTGTCACGCCTCCCACGATCACGAACACCTGCATGGCGATGATGAACGACAGGCCGACGGCCAACAGCTTGGAGAACGAGTCGCGAGCGAGCATCGCCGTCTTCAGCCCTCGCGCAATGAACAGCAGATAGGTGAGCAGCAAGGCTCCCGCACCAAGAAGTCCCAGCTCGTTGACGATGACCGCATAGATCATGTCGCTTTCCGGGACCGGCAAGATCGCCTCGCGCGTATGCGGACTGACCAGCAGCGACTGGTCAAAGCCGGTGCCGAGCAAGCCGCCGTCAGCCTGAGCGAACAGCGACTGGCCCAGCTGGTAGCTGACACCGCTGTGGAAGAGCTTCGGTTCCAGTGGATTTTCCCAGGCCAACACGCGCGCACGGACGTGCCCGACGTGTCCGACCACAAACCAGGCGCCGAGGCCGAACAATACGAGCCCGATCAGCGGGAACGAGAAGCGCCCGGTCGCGACATATAGCAGCGCAAGGAACGCCCCATAGAACATCAGCGAGGTCCCCAGCTCGCCGGTGAGCAGCAGCGTCCCCATCGCGGCCCCCCAGACGACCAGCATCGGGCCGAACTGCTTCATCGGCGGCACAGTCAATCCAAGCACGCGCCGCCCTGCCGTCACGAGTATCTGGCGGTTGTCGCGCAGATAGCTGGCCAGGAAGATCACGATCGCGACCTTCGCGAGCTCGGCAGGCTGAAAGGAGACCGAGCCGAAGTGGATGTCCAAATAGGCGCCGTTGACCTGCTCGCCGATCACGGGAAAGCGCGGCAAGACCGCCATCAGGATCCCTACGGCGGCGATCGTGTAGCGGTAGCGCTCCAGCACCCCGATGCCCGTACGCCGCAGCCACAGGATCGTCAAGGCGAAGAGGATCAACCCGAGCACCATCCACTGCGCCTGCTGGCGTGCCAGCGATGGGTTGATGCGGTAGACCATCACGATCCCTACGCTCGCGAGCACGGCCGCCAAAGGGAACAGGTACGGGTCGGCATAGGGCAGCGCGAAGCGGATCACCAGGTGCGCCGCGAGGCAGAGACCCAGGAACAGCAGCCCGTAGGTGAGCGAAAGGCTCGAGACCCGGTTGAGCGTGAGGTTGGTGGATGCCTCCAGTGAGCTGTTTTCCTGCTGGATGAAGATCGCCGTGAAACCGGCGGTGACCAGCAGCGCCGAAGGGATCAGGCCGAGCAGCTCACGATTGCGGGGCTTGAGCAAGATGCGAGCGTATCGGGATGCCCGGCGCGCGACGGCCGACACGCCCGCTAGGCTAAAGCTCTGAGCCAGCCCAGGTTGGGTGGTGGCTGCCCGCTGAAATGAGCGTCCCTCCGGTGACACCTCTCGATGACGAGCGTCCGCCCTCGCTGGCTGGGCACATGTGGCGACGCTTTGCCGTGGCGGGTGTGCTGATCCTGCTGTTGAGCGGCGCCGCGACGGCGACGTTCGCGCTTACCAAGCTCAACCACATCGCGAGCGAGGTCTTCCCACGCACCAGCCAGCTGCACGTGGCCAAAGGCGTGATCCAGGCCTCCTACAGAGGCGAACCGCAGACCTTTCTGATCATCGGCTCGGACAGGCGCGTGGGGTCCAAGGACGCTTACGACCGCAACAACGCGGCACACAGCGACACGCTGTTGCTCGTACGTCTGGATCCTTCGGCCGGACAGACCTCCGTGCTGTCGGTCCCTCGCGATCTACTCACGACGATCACCACCCGCTCGGGTCACGTCTACTACCCGCGCAAGGTCAACGCCGCCTACACGATCGGCAGCCTCGAAGGCGGCAGCGACCGTGCCGCCGAACTGGCGACCGAAACGATCGAGCATCTGCTTCATATCAAGGTCAATGGAGTGATCGACGTCACCTTCAAGGGCTTCATCGACATCGTCGACACGCTTGGCTGCGTGTACGTGAACGTCGACCATCGCTACTTCAACGAACCGAACGGGAGCGTCGAAACCAACTACTCCGCGATCAACCTGCAACCCGGCTATCAGAAGCTCTGCTACGAAAAAGCGCTCAGCTATGTGCGCTATCGCCACGACGACTCCGACTTCGTGCGTGTCGCCCGCCAGCAGGACTTCATCCGCGACCTGCGCGAGCAGGTGCCGGCAAGCTCGCTGGTCGGTGAGATCGACAAGGTCTCCAAAGCAGTCGGCAAAGCCGTCATCAGCACGTTTCATTCCTCGGCCGGCCAGTTGATCGAACTCGCCGAACTTGCCGCCTTCTCCCAGCAGAAGCCCCTGCGCCAAGTCAAATTCCAGGCTGAAAACGTAGACGCGATGATCGGCGGGGAAAGCTACGTGACAACCTCTCCCGCCCTGATCAAAGCGACCGTCGATGACTTCCTGCACGGCCACGAACAGCTCCAGCTTCCCGCCGGGTCAGCTTCGACATCCCACCACGATCACCGCCATCAGAGCTCTCATGGCCCTTCTGCCGCACAGCTCGACCTTTACCCGGTCTCTTCCTCTGGTCAGGCGATGGCGCTCACGGCGGCCCCGAGCGTGCCCTTCCCGCTCTACTACCCGTCTCTCCAAACCGGGCCGGCCGTGCCGCAGGAGGTCCATGCTTACACGCTCGAAGATCCACAGAAACACCTCCACCATGCCTATGTGGCCGTTTGGCAACAGAACTCACTCGGAGGCTATTACGACGTGGAGGGCATGGACTGGGTCAACATCCCTCTGTTCGCCCACGCCCGCGTACAGCAGATCGACGGGCGCAGCTATCTGATCGTGGACGACGGCGAACACATCCACGACATAGGCTGGCGCGTGGGCAAGGTCATCTATTTTGTGACCAACACGCTGCTCGAGGATCTATCCAACGCACAGATGATCGCGATCGCGCACGCGACGCGAGCGCTGCGCTGAGCACGCTGCCATCGTCGAGCGCCGGCGCGGCGAACCCACTTCTCGAGGATCGGCGCGGACAGCAAGATCACGATCAGCCTTGACCACGCGCAACGCGCGAGGCGCTGTCGATCAGGCAGTGGTCAGGGTCCGTCCAGCGGGGGTGAAGCGAGCTGTGGTCCGGCCCCGTCCAGCGGGGTCGATCAAGCAGTGGCGCGAGCGCCATCCAGCGCGGCGTTGACAAGCGCATCCGCGTGGGCATTCTGGGCGCGCGGCACTGAGCGAATCTTCCAGTTCTCAAACGCGCGCAGTGCCGCCATCGCCTCGCTGTAAAGCGGGCGCATCGCAGCGTGCTTGACCTTGTAGAGACCCTGAACCTGCTTGGCGATCAGCTCAGAGTCGTTGACGACTTCTATCTCGCTCGCTCCAAGCGCGCGCGCGCGTGTCAGACCGAGCAGCAATGCCCGGTACTCGGCCACGTTGTTGGTGGCCGTCCCCAGCAGCTCGGATGCCTCGTCCAGGACCTCTCCGGTGGGCGTGGAGACGACGCTTGCCGCCGCTGCGGGGCCGGGATTGCCACGCGAGCCCCCATCGACATGCACGACTGCCTTCATCTCCGCAGTCTAGGAGCCGTCGACGAGCGGCGGCAAATCTCCTGGCACGCGGGCGCGGCGACGATCGCGGATGACGCGACGCTGCATCTCCTCCTCCGATGGCCGCGAGCCGCGAGCGCGGCGGTCTGCCTCGCGACGGTCGATGATGACGGTCACGTTCTCATCGCCCTCGTAGCGCTTGAGGAGCTTCGGATAGAGCTCGTCCGCGAGCGGCTTTGGCACCACGCAGTAGATCATCGCCTTAGATCGTACTGCGTGCAGAACACGACAGCGCGGCGCATCGCCGTTCAGCCTCCCAAGCTTCGCTGCACCCTAGCGCGGGCACGCGCATTTTTACGGCGAAGCGCTCAAGCGACGAGCGCAAAGAGCGCACCGCGCTCATCCGCGGTGGCGTTCGCGAGCCGGTCCTCTTCGGGCAACTCGTCAAGCTCCATGCCCTGGGCCACGAGCTGAGAACCGGCCGCCTCGTCGCCGAGATCGACCTCGTAGCGGTACCAGCACAGCTCCCAGGCAACGACAATCGCAACGGTGCTCCCTGAGTCCTCGAGCGGGCGCACGGTCACCGCCGGCGCCCCCAGCGAGCGTGCGACGCCGGCCACACGCCTGGTTTGCTCGCCGGCATTGAAGACCTCGAGCGCTCGTGCGACCTTCAGCTCGCCCGCGGTCGCGGCGGCAGAGCCGCTCGCGCCGGGCCTCGCGGCATGTTCGCCAGACAAGGTGGCCCGCGATGGGCGAGCGCGCACGATCCTCGGATCCTCGGCCTCACTGCCCTCCAGCGGCAGGAAATCCTCTGCGGCGCTCCAGGCGCCCTCGCTCGACTCAGTCGCTCCCACAGAGCCGATGTAGATCTCGTGCTCG
>DATCEK010000144.1:0-6343 GCA_036510155.1 Solirubrobacteraceae bacterium
CGGCTCTTGGGCGGTCCCATCCGGCCCTTCACGAGCGCGCGGCGGACCTTGACGTAGGGGACAGGCGCGTCGATCTCAAGATGCCGCCATTGGAGTGCAATGGCCTCGCTGATGCGAACGCCCGTGGCGGCCAGGAACCAGAAGAACAGATGCCATTGCTCAGGGACCAGCGCAAGCATCTCCGCCAACTCGTCGCGGCTCATCGCCTTCGCCTCGTCATCTTCCATGTCCTCGACGGTCGGCCTGTGCGGCAGGTCCACGTCTCGTGCCGGGTTGGAGCGGATCAAGCCCTCACGAACGGCGGTCGTGAGACAGGCGCGTAGCGGCGCCATGATGTTGCGCACAGTCGCGTCAGAGAGCAACCGTTTCTGTGCCTGCTCGTCGCACAGCCAAGCAACGAACCCGGCGATCTTCGACGGCGTGATCTCCGTGAGACGCAATCGCGCCGGGAAGTACCGGCAGATGTATTGCTCGATCTGCCGCCGATAGTCGGCGCGGGTTCCCTCACGAAACCCGCGCCTTCCACGCCCCTGGTAGCGCTCAACCCACTCACGGGCGTACTCGTGCAGGGTGACCCGCGAGCGTGGCTCGAACTCGCCGCGCTCGATGTCCGTCGCGCGTGCGGCCTTCAGGCGGCGAGCCTCGTCAATCGTGCGGCAAGACTCCCAGCGCTGCTTGCCGTCGACGCGATAACTGAACACATAGCGGCTGCCGCGCTTGAAGATGCCCGGCGTGCGGGTCTTCTCAAGCCGAGCAGACATCGCTCTCCATCCGTTGTGGAGTGTGGGCGCCACTCCCGAAGGAGCGACGCTCACGGCAGGATCGGAGCCTCATCAAACGGACAGGCGGTCTGAGTGGATCGCCGCGCGCGAGGCGCAGACGACCCGTTTGTTGATCCGTGTCACAAGCCCCAGTGCGTCCAGTTCGGCGATCGCGTCGACGACCTCCAGTCGGTTGCCCTTCTCGCGGACTAGCTCCTCCACGGTCCACGGCCGATCTTCGGCCAACAGCGAGGACAGGACTCCTTGGGTGTTCGTGCTCATGGTTCCTCCTTTGGTTGGAGGCCCCGGGAGGACTGCTCTGGCAAGGAAGCCAAGCCGTCTGACTGGTAGCTTGGCTGGCGTGCCGGGAGTTACAGCTCACGGTGCCACGGCGCCCGGGTGATCCACTCATCGCGGGCGCCAACTTGTATGTATGTTCGATCTGGTCGAGCCTAGCGCAACTTAGCCCAACTGTAAAGGTCGTCGAGAGATGTCGCCCACCCGCCGCCGAGCAGAGCCAGACACCGACGCCTACCGAACGCTCGGCAAGGCACTGCGAGAACTGCGCGAGCAGGCCGCGCTCACCCAGGAGTCGCTCGCGGCACGAGTAGACATCGGCGCCACATACGTCTCGCAGGTGGAGAACGGACACCGCGGTATCCGCTGGCACACCCTCCTCGCGTTTCTGCAAGCACTCGACGTCGATCTCTACCAGCTCGCCGAGGCCATCGCCAAGCAAGAGCACCAATCCACATAAGAATCGCGTCGAGATCATCCGGCTTGCCCTTCGACGTATGCGTCGAGGTCGTCGCGGTGCAGTAGGACGCGACGCCCGTCCCGGCGGGGATGGAGCTTGCCGAGCGCGACCAGGTCGTAGATGCGGTCCTTGCCGCAACGAAGCCGCTCGGCCGCGTCAGCCACGTTCAACCAGGGGGACACTGTCGGCGCGGACGAGACCAGCGCGGCGGCCCGCTGAGCGATCTCGGCAAGCTGCTCGTCGGTGAGCCTGACGGTCAACTCGATCATCGCTGGCTCCTCCTTTCACGACTCGCGGATCACAAGGGAGCGATTTGTCCCTCTCTCTTAATGACCGTGAGAACGCCAAAACGGCCAACGACTTTTGCCGTGCTCGCCGCTTCCACACCTCTCCGCCCGCCCTTTGACTCCTCAGCGGCCGTCTCGCCGCCTGATTCGCGGTCCCACTACGGACCCAAGCGCCCTAGCTCCGCGATGCTCGCGGCGCTTCAAGGCGCCGTTGCAGACCAGATGCACAAGCGTCTAATCGCTGTGTGACGGCTGTGTGACGAAGTCGGTGGCCGCTCTGCGGTGCTCACGGTCAATAGGTATGTGATGAGTGCAGCGAGCATCCCGGCGGCGCGTGGCGGCGACTACGCCCGATATTTGGAGGGAAAGACGATTGCGCCGGAGCGCGGCGACTACTACCTCACCCCCGACGGCGAGTTGACCCAGGCTCCGGGGAGGTGGTTGGCGGACCCGCAAACGCTCGAACGGCTCGGTATACGGGCTGATGCGCCGATGAGTGGCGATGACTTCGTTGCGCTGATGGAAGGTCGCCATCCACAGAGCGGGAGATGGTTGCGGCGTGCTGGTGCGGACGGTAACCGTGGCGGTGGGATCGACGGCGTGTTCAGCGCACCGAAGTCTGTATCGACTACGTGGGCGCTGGCCGATCCGTGGCAGCGGGAGCAGATCGAGCAAGCACACACGAACGCTGTCGAGCAAGCCGTCGCCTATATGAGGGAGAACGTTGGTGTTGTCCGTCGTCGTTATGGCGGCGAGGTCGTGGAGGAGCCCGCGAAGGACTTGATCGCGGTCGAGTATCGGCACACCACCGCTCGCGGTGTTTCAGGTGCCGACGCGCCCGATCCGCAACTCCACAGCCACGTCGTCATCACAAGCGCGGTACGCGAGGATGACCGGATCGTCGCCGTGGGCTCCCGGCCTGTGTTCCGTGCGGCGGGTGAGGTCGGTGCTTTCTACCGTTCCGCGCTCGCTCAAGAACTCGCCAACCAGGGGTATCCGACCGAGCAGGCGACGGGGAAGAACGGCAAGTATTTTGAGATCGCGGGTGTCCCCGAGGACTTGCGCGACGCCTTCTCGGGACGCTCCAGGGAGGTCGCGCGAGCAGCCGATCGTTTCCGTGCTCGCTACGGTCGTGCGCCTGAGCGTGGCGAGCTGCGCGACCTCGCGCTCGAGAACCGCCGCGCAAAGAAGCTCACCAACCGAGCCGACCTAGAGAACGTGTGGAGGGACACAGCAAGCCGTTATGGGTTTGGTCCCGATGAGGCGTTGCGGCTGCTCGCTGGCGAGCGCACCGGGCCAGCCGTCCGGCCGGTGGAGGATCGGATCGAGGAACGCCTCACCGACCGTCACGCCGTCTTCGAGGTGCGCAACCTGCACACCGTCGCCCTGGAGCAGACCGCTGGAGAACTGTCGCCAAACGAAGCACTCCAGGTAGCTCAGGAGATGATCCAGGATCGGCGCGTGTTGACGCTTGAGGGTGGCCGGATGACAACGCTCGCTGTCCGCGCCCAAGAGCAAGCCATCGAACGACGAGCAGCCGTACTCGCCCGGCCAGCCGGACGAGATGTCGGGCATACAGCCAGGGCAAACGCTGCGCGCGAGGTCGCAGAGCGCATCGGCGCGCC
This sequence comes from Solirubrobacteraceae bacterium, assembly GCA_036510155.1. Classification (GTDB taxonomy): domain Bacteria; phylum Actinomycetota; class Thermoleophilia; order Solirubrobacterales; family Solirubrobacteraceae; genus Palsa-744. The sequence continues at coordinate 3,431 of DATCEK010000144.1, forward strand.
GCTCACCGACGAGCAAGACCTGGCGTTGCTCGTCCTGACTGGTCCCGAGCGTGCAAGCGTGCTCGTCGGACCGGCGGGAACAGGCAAGGGCGTCGTCATCGACGCCGCAGCACGAGCAGAGCAACTGGCAGGCCGCGAAACAATCGGGATCGCTGTCTCCGGCTCCACGGCGGAGCGGCTTGGAAGCGACAGCCCAGCGCTCCAAGGAAACACGCTCACACTCGACGCGCTCACTGCCCGAGCGAACAAGGGGAGCGTCCATGTTGGTCCCGATACGACGATCGTCCTCGATGAGGCTGGAATGGTCGATCACAAGCGCCTCGATGCGCTCACCGAGCTGGTCGAGCGCTCGGGGGCGAAGCTGATTGCGGTTGGCGACGGCAAGCAGCTCCCATCGATAGGTCCGGGTGGCATGTTCGACCGGCTCGCGGGCTATGCGCCGACCGTGGAACTGGAGACGATCCATCGCACAACCGATCCGCAAGAGCAGCGTAAGTGGCAAGCACTACGCGCAGGTGAACCCGAGCGCGCGATGGCCCATTACAAGGCCCAAGGACGACTCCACCTCGCAGACACCCGCGACCAGGCGGCCGAGAGCGCCGTCCAAGCCTGGGCACAACTCACCAGCGAAGTCGGGATCGACAAAGTCGCGCTGATCACGGACTCCTCGAACCGGGAGATCGACAGGCTCAACGCCCGCGCGCAACACCTCCGCGCTCAACGCGGCGAACTCGGCTCCGACGAACTCCCACTCATGAGCGTCCATTACGGGCTACGGCAAGGCGACCGGGTCACGTTCATCGCCCAGCACCGCCCACGCGGGCAACCTCGCGTCGAGAACGGCACGCGCGGCCAAGTTACGAACATCGACCAGGAGGGCGCCCTGACGCTCGCGCTCGAAGGGTCAGACCGCCGATTGCAGCTCGCACGCCAAGAGGCCGAGTCGCTGCGGCTCGCCTACGCCCAACACGTCTACCGCCAACAAGGCGCGACCGTAGACCGCTCTGTCGTGCTCACTGGCGGCTGGCAAACAAGCAAGGAGAACGCCTACGTCCAAGCCACCCGTGCTCGCCACGGCACCGACTGGTACCTCGCTCGCGACCAACTCGGCGAAGAAGGACAAGACCCTGCCCGAATCACACGGCTCTCGCGACGAATGACCCGAAGCCGTATACGCCCGCCATCCACCGCCCACCGTGAGATCACCGACCGAACGTGGGACCCAACCCGCGACCCGCTGCGCCTCAGCCACTTGATTCCTCACCTGGGCCAGCTCATGCGAACACCAGCACGCGACGCGCCCGATCACGACGTCGAACGCGGGCGCTGACGTGTGGTGCCCGCCCCTCGTCAAGACATGATCCCGGCCTTGACTCGGCGGTACGTTCAGACTTTCTTGGAGGCCGTTGCCGGTCGTCGCGGCGCAACCTCTTGTCGCCATTTCCATTGATAACCGCGAGCTTGCCCGAATAGCCGTGCTGCCGCGCGTGGTGGCCCTACTACAGCATCCGCCTCATTCATCATGAGTCTGATTTCCGAGCACTCCCAAAGATGTGCATACTCCGTCGCAAACTCATCGAGTATTTGTCCAATTCCCATTCGGCGGAAGGTTGGCCACACAAACAGCTCGGGGACCTCGATGACGGTAGGCGAGAGGTATCGAAAAAACGCCCAGCCCATCTTTAGACCAAACCCGTTGGTTATCTCGACGCAGGCGACGACTCGTCCCGTCCAAGGTGAGCGCAACTCGTATACACACGTTTGCCAATTATCATTGTCGGCAATCCGAAGACGTCCACGGAAGCGAGGGTTCTCAACGAGGTAATGGCCTCGCAGTTCGCGCTTCGACAGGTTTTCGATTTGGGCAAGCTTCGCGCTTGTTAGGCCCCACCGAGCGCGCCGTGTCACTGCTGCATCGAAGAAGTAACGCTGGAGATACTCGAACGGCATTGTCCCGTAGCCGCGATTGCCCCAATTAGGTCCCCATGAGTTTATGAAACTAATGTTGGCGCCCACATCGCTGTAACCTGTAAGTAGCACGGCATGGAGGCCGACGGAGTGATCACCGGAAGTAGGCATCTGTATTGCGCCGCGTGGTGCGTTGTACCACGACTCAAACGCCTCGATCACGATGTGAACTTGATCAGCATACGCTTTCGATATCCCAAGACCATCGCTCCAACGCGCCGATTCGAGCAGCACGCGCTGTGTCTGCTCTGCATCAGGCAACATCTCGTAGTAATACTGGCGATGCAAAGGTCTAAACGTGAACATGGATGACCTCTGTGCCATGATTAGGTGGCTCCCGTTCACGCGCGGCATGCCATCAATTGCCTTTACGACGAAGAAGCCTGCATTCCGATCTTCCAGCATCGACAATTGAGATACGAGCTGCGCGTAGCGGCCCCCGCGACGTGCCAAGCAGGATGGCTCACACTTGCTGCTCGGCCCATGGAGGTGCAGGTCAAACCCCATCCTGGCTCTCCACATCAGCCAGCGGGGCCAGCATTTATTGCAAAGCGCGACGCACTGCGACGGGTCGAAGTCCACTTCACGTGGACGTGAGAGGAAGAGCCGACCACGTCTGGCCAAAGGTGACGCGATGTGCGTCACGGGCGTGGCGTCACATACCACGCAGTCGCTCGCTTCTGCAAATGGGCCGAGCGCGAGGTTGAACGTTTCGCGGTCAATCAGTCGTTGATTCATTACGAACGTCATGGCGCTCGACGCTACACGATCGCCACGACAATGCCACGTTAAGCAGCTACGCTAAGAGTCTGTCCGAGAACTCGGTGGTGGGCAGGAGTTATGACTACTTGAGTTGAAGCGGCAAGGCACGTCAACCCTCGCAAAAGGAACGTGCCTTGCCAACTTCTGAGATTACCCCCGTTCGCCCGCTCTCGACGGTCTGGG
>DATCEK010000145.1:0-22836 GCA_036510155.1 Solirubrobacteraceae bacterium
CCGTCACCTCGCACCCCTTGCGAGCAAGCTCGAGCGCACTCGCCAATCCGATCGCGCCTGCGCCGACGACGCAAATCACCGGTCCTTTACCGCTCACCCGATCAGATCCACGCGCACGGCGCCAATGCTCGTCCCATACGCCCACGCCCGCGATTCACCAACGCTCACGCCGTGCTCGGGCCCTGCGATGTCCATGCTCACCGAGCCGCTGCGCCGATCCGATCGAACGCCTCCAGCACCCTCTCCACGATCTGCTCGTCCATTGGCGTAGACATGCACAAAAGGCCATTTGCCGCGACCAGAACACCCGTCTCGTAGAGGCGCCACCAAAGCGCCGTCGGGTCCTGTGAGCGGATCTGTAGCAATGAGCCCTGGCCGCTCACCGGCCAGCCACGCTCGCACAAGCCCTCGCACAGACGATCGCCGAGCGCGTTCATCCGCTCGATCTCGGCGAGGTCGAGCGCCTCGAGCGCCGCCAGCCCGGCCCGCATCGTCACGGGGTTGGCCGAGAAAGTCCCGCCGTGGGCCACCGCGTCGGGGCGGCGTGGATCGAACACGTCCATGAACTCGCCCCGCCCACCGACAGCGCCGACCGGAAAGCCACCGCCGATCATCTTGCCGAGCGCGACCAGATCGCCGTCGATCCCGTACAGCGAGTGCATCCCACCGGGCGCCAACCTGAACGTGATCACCTCGTCCAGGATCAGCGCGATCCCGCGACGCTCGGTCTGCTCGCGGACCAACCTCACAAACGAGGGCTCGAGCGCCCGCAAGCCGGCGCGGTTTGCCATCAGGTCGAGCAGCACCGCCGCGATGCGGCCATCGTGCTCGTCAAGCGCCGCCACGAACGACTCCTCCTCGCCCAGCTCGAGAGTCAGCACGTCCCCCTGCGCCGCCGCCGGCACTCCGTGCGAGCCACGACGCACCACCGCATCCCAACTGCCGTGATAACAGTTGGCAAAGCGAAGCAGTCCGTCGCGACCAGTCGCGGCGCGAGCGGCCCGTACAGCCATCATCACCGCCTCGGTGCCTGAGTTGGCAAAACGCCAATGCTCGGCCCAGCCGACGCGCGCCGCCAAGCACTCGGCCAGCTCTATCTCCGAGAGCGTCGGCAAGCCAAAGGCCGACCCTTCGGCGATGGCCGCCACAGCTGCCTGCGTCACAGGTCCAAACACGTGTCCATGCACGAGCGCTGTGTAGTTGTTCTGCAAGTCGATCGTGCGGTGACCGTCGACGTCCACGACTTCACAACCCTCGCCGCGAGCCGCATATGGAGGATGCGGCTCGACGAACAGCGTCGAGCGCGCGTTGCCGCCGGGCAAGCTGCGCAAAGCCCGTTCGTAGAGAATTTGTGCGGCCGGCGCGTCGATGACGTTTGGAGCCTGGTCCATCGGCTTGCCATGTTGGCAGCATTTGGACGCTGTCCCGGAGTTCAAACGAGCGGGACGAGCACGGCCTCCTCCGCAGCTGCGAACAGCTCCAACTCCATGCCCAACGCGATCTTGGCGCAATCGCGCGAATCGATCGTCGCCACCACCCTCCCGAGCGCCGGCGAGTCGATTGATATCTCTTGCTCGTCGCCAAACAGCAGCATCTCCGCCACCACCCCAGCGATCCGCAACGACCCTTCCGATGGCGTGGGACGCAGACTGCGACGGCGCACGGCCAGGACCACGGGGTCGCCGGCGGCGGCGCTCGTCGCACAGCAGACCTCGCCCCCCCCGCAGCGCACGCGCGCGCGACCGTCGCCGAGCAATTCGTGCTCGCTCACCGCGAGCAGGTTCGCATTCGCGAAGAACCCCGCCACGAAACTGTCCGCCGGACGCGCGTACAACTGCGCCGGCGCGCCCACGCTTGCAATTGCGCCCACACGCATGATCGCGATGCGATCCGACAGAGCCAGTGCCTCTTGCTGATCGTGGGTGACATACACGATCGTTGCGCCCAGCTCACGGTGGATACCGCGGATCTGCTCCTCCATTTCCAGACGCAGAGCACGGTCGAGCGCCCCCAGTGGCTCGTCCATCAAAATCACCTCGGGGTCATACGCGAGCGCTCGGCCCAGGGCAACGCGCTGTTGCTGGCCACCGGAGAGCTGGCGTGGATAGCGCCCTTCGAGGCCGTCCAAATGCAACAGCTCGAGCATCTCGCCCACGCGCCGCACACGCTCGACGCGCGGGGCGTGCCTCAGCTTCAAGCCATAGCCGACGTTCTGCGCGACAGTCATGTGCGGAAACAGCGCATAGTGCTGGAAGACCATCCCCACACCCCGTCGCGCCGGCGAGGATCGCGATATGTCAAGGCCGCGCAGCAGTACCTTCCCCGACGTTGGCGCCTCGAAGCCGGCGATCACCTTCAGCAGCGTCGTCTTGCCTGAGCCGCTGGGTCCCAGCAACGTCAACAGCTCGCCTTGGCGCACCTGCAGACTGACATCTTGCAGGGCAGGCGTCTGACCGTAGGACTTGCTCAGCCCTTGGATGTCGAGCACGATGTCCGCGCTCATGGACCCACCCGGCGCGCCAGTCGCGCCGCGAGCGCCATCGCCAGGCTGGTACCGACCATCAGCAGCGTCGCGATCGCGGTGATAACGGGTTCGAGGCCGTAGCGCACAGAGTCGAGGATCGCCTTGGGCAGAGTTTCGAGCCCAGGCCCGCCGAGGAAGTTGACCAGCACCGCCTCGTCGAGGCTTGTCACGAACGCAAGCACACCCCCAGCCATTATCGCGGGGGCGAGCAAGCGCAGCGTGATCGCAAACCAGGCTTGCACCCGGCTGGCCCCCGCGACCATCGCGGCCAGCTCGAGCTCAGGCGGGATGCGGCTCATGGCGGCACTGGTGACCAGCAGCATTACCGGCACCGCGAGCGTCAGGTTGGCCAGCACCAAGCCCCAGTAGGTGCCGAGCAGGCCGACCTGGGCGTACAGCCCATACATGGCGACCGCATAGGCGGATATCGGCAGGATGATCCCAGCGATTCCGCCAACCTGCAGAGCGTGGCGCAGGGGAAGGCGACTTCGGTGGATCGTGAACAGGGTGGGCACCACCACGAGCGCGGCGAGCAGCGCCACGGGTAGCGAGATCTTCACCGACAGCCATAGCGCCGAGCCCCAGCGCGGGTCTTCGAGCAGCCTGCGGTATTGACCCAGCCCCCACCCATGCGGGGGAAAGTCAAAGAAGCGGTCGTTTGAGAAGGACAGCACCACAACCAGCGCCGCCGGCACGAGCAGGGCGAAGGCCGTAGCCGAGACCACGACCGCGCTCGCGGCGCTCGTGAAACGGTCGCCGAACAGTGCGCGGCCCACGCCACCGTCCTCGCCTCTCACGCTGCCATCCTCGGGCGCCTCACGCCGCCTCACGCCGCGCCTCCCCTCATGCAACTCACGCGGCCTCCCTCATGCAACCAACGCCGCCGCTCCTCATGCAACTCACGCCGCCGCCCTCTGAAGGCGTCCACGCCCGACAAGCACAAGCGCAAGGCCCAGCGTGAGCAGGGCGAGCACCAGCAGGATCACCGATGCGGCGCTTGCGATCGGATAGTCGTAGAAGGTGAAGATGTAGTCCTGGATGTAGCTGGCCATGAACGGCGCCTGTGCTCCTCCCAATAGGACCGGTGTCACATAGAAGCCAAGCGATATCGCGAATACGAGCGCGCCGCTGGCGAGGATCCCGGGCATCGCCAGCGGCAGCATCACAGAGCTGATCGCGCGAGCACGCGAAGCCCCCAGGCCACGAGCGGCGTCGAGCAGCGAGCGGTCGATCGTGAGGAACACTCCATATAGAGAGAAGGCCGCATAGGGAACCATCGTGTAGACCATCCCCAATGCCACGGCAGTCGAGGTGTAGAGCCAGGAGACCGGTGCCAGGCCAAGCAATTCGAGGCCCTTGTCGAGCGGTCCTTCGGAGGAGAGCAAGATCACGATCGAATAGTTCTTCACGACCGTCCCCATCCAGAAGGGAGCGAGCACCGCGAGCCACAAAACAGCCTTCACGAGTGTGCTTTTGCTGACCTTGATGTGCCATGCAAGCAGCCCGCCAAGGCCCACCGCGACCGCGCTCACGAGCACGCTCGACAGCAGTGTGGTGATCAGGGCACGCCTGCCAGCCGGGCTTTCCAAGACCGCGGCGTAGTTGCCCAACCCTTCCCCGGTGGTGAGCGAGTCGATCATCAACTTGGCGAGCGGATAGACGACGAAACCGAGCAACATCGCGAGCAGCGGCAGCACCAATAGCAGCGCCCAGCGGTTGGGCAAGACCGCACTCCAGGCAGGCGCTCGATGCTCGCTGTCCTTGCTGGGCAAGGCGGGAAGGCTCGCCATGACTCTCCTTCCCGCCTGCCTCATCTCAGACGCCCCGCGCGCTAGCCGCGCAGGAAATTCTCATAGGCGGTATTGAGTTCGTTGCTGTGATTGGCATACCACGGGAAGTTGGGCGTCGCCAACTGCTCGAGATTCATCGGATTGTCCGCGAGCTGGGAGCCAATCGAGGGCGGCAGGTAGGTGAGTGCGAGCGGATTCGGGACCGAGTCGTGCACGATTTCCGCCCACGTAGCCTCCGACTTCGGATGACTGGCGATGAATTCGAGCAACTTGGACGCGTCCGTGGAATTGGGGGCGCCTTTCAGGACGGCCCAATAGCTGGGCTCATATGCACCGCCCGTCCACACGACCTTCAATTTCACGCCTTGGGAGATCAGCTGGTAGGCGCGATCGCTCCACATGATGCCAAGCGGCACCTCGCCGCTGCGCATGATCTGCTGCTGCTGTTCGCCTGATTGCCAGAACACCTTGATCTTCGGCTTGAGCCCTTCGAGCGTCTTGATCACTGCTTTGACGTCTACAGGTGTCGTGGCCGTCTGGGTGATCGGCATGCCCGCCGCGACCTCAGCCGTCGTGACCGCCTCGATCGGCTCGATGCCTCCGAACATACGCTGCTGTGGGAATTGCTTGGTGTCATAGAACTGAGCCATGTTGGACGGACAGCTCTTCATCTTGTCCGTGTTGCAAACGATCACGTCGCCGAGGCTCCCGTGGGAAAAGCCAAACGGTGTGACCTTCTGAGCGCCGAGTTCCTTTTCGAAGCGCATCTTGGTGGCAGCCGGCAATGGCGCCAACTGTCCCTTTGCGTATAGCGTGTATGCCGAGCCTCCGTCGAGCGAATCGACCGCATCCCACTGAATCTGTTTTGCCTGGTTTTGCGCTTCCACGCGCGCAAGCTGCACGCCCGGGGCATCCACGAACTGGGATTTCAGGTGGTTTTCCGCATCGAACTGATTTGTGTAGGCCTTCTGTGTGGCTTCGTCGATCGGCGCGCCCCAATCGCCGATCGTCAGCGTGCTCGAGCTTTTGCCGCTGCTACCGCAAGCGCCCAGCCCCACGCAAATCGAGAGCACCGCAAGCGCGCCAAGCGCGCGACGGCTCCTACCCCAACTCATTGGCTGCATATTCTTCCTCTCTCTGACTACGCTCAGCTCGAACGACTCGGCGCGCAATTCCGCAGTACACGCAATACAGGCGCGCACTCAGAGCATGACCTGGCGAAGGCATCCCGCCCCCTGCGCTCAACGGAACACCGCATCCAAAATGTCCCGTGGAATTGATGGCTGAGAGTCGAGCACTCGATGACCGATGACCGTGAGGATTGCGTGCGCCGCATATCGCGCGGTGCGCCCTCCCCCCACATCGTATTGAGGGATCATCTCGCATACGTCAAATGCTCCGACATTCTCGAACTCGGCGAGGACCTCGAGCCCGGCCAGAACTTCGCCCGGGCTGAGTCCGTCCAAGACGATCGAATGAGTCCCAGGAGCGTAAGCGCCGTCGGTGACGTCGATGTCGAAGCTCACGTACACGCGATCGACTCCTTCAGAGGCGATCGCCAGTGCCTCACGCATCGTCTCGTGCACGCCGCGACGGCGAATCGAGCTGGCCGTATAGGCCGCGAACCCCCGCTCCTTGCATATGCGCAACTGCTCAGGCTCGGCGATGTTCGTCCCATTCAGGCCCCACCAGACCATGTTTCCGACTGCCTCGTGCTCACTTATCCGGCGCGCAAAGGTGCCGTGGTTCAGACGGCCCATGTCGCGGAACTCGTCCCAGAAGTCGAAATGACCGTCGATGTTCAGAAACCCGACTTTGGCGCCAGGGCTGGCGGCACGTAGCCCGCGCGCGAAGCCCATGAAGGAGGGGTAGGGCACGAAATGGTCACCGCCGATCACCACCGGCATCGCCCCGCGCGCGGTGATCTCGGCCACAGGCGCAGCGATCGCCTCGATCTGCGCTTGCACGTCGCCCTGATGGATGCGCACGTCACCGGCGTCGAACAGGCGAGGCTTCTCAGGCACCGTCCACACGCGCCCGTCGGAAATATTTACATAGCCGACGGGCTCGGTCTGCAGACCGTAGTAGCCGGCCAGGTACAGCGACGCCTCGCGGATCGCTCGGGGCGCGTAGCGCTGGCCGTTGCGTCCCAGCGTCCAGGAGTCAAGCGGCACGCCCAGGACCGCCACGCTGCCTGCCGCGATCTCCCCCACGCCAACTGCAGGCGCACGATAAAAGGCGCTCGGACCCGCATACCAGTGGACTGTGTCGCGTTGAGGCATCGCCGCTAGTACACCATCGTGGCGCTTCCCGGGCCGGCGTCGAAGCCTGCGCGCAGCAGACATCCGCCCGAGGCGCGCCGGGCCGCTTGCCCGTTGCCGCCTACTTGCAAAACAGCTCCACGGGCACCTCGTTGAGAACCTCAGGACCCTCCTCTGTGATGAGCACGTTGTTGCCGAGCATCATCGTCGCACCGTCGCTGTAGGAGAGCCCAGGCTCCATGGTGATGACCATGCCTGCTTCGATCGTGTGGGGGTCGCCCTTCATCAAGCTCAACGCGCCGATCCAGATCGGCGGATATGCGATCTCCATGCTGAAGCCGAAGCGACCCCAAGTGTTCTGCTCATAGCCGCGGTGGCACTCCGCGACGAGCTCGACGATCTCGGCGACTTGTGTGCCTGGCCGTAGCGCATCGGTCGCGCGATCGAGCGCGTCGCGCACGACCTCATAGAGCTCGCGAATGCGGGCGGATGGCTCGCCGATGACAACGGTCCGCGAGATGTTGCAGTGATAGCGACGCACGACGCCACTGACCTCCAGATAGACCACGTCGCCGTCGCGTAGCACCTTGCCGATCGGCGTCCCGTGGAGCGTGCCTCGCGCATCGACCAGCGTCGGGTAGGCCGGGAACTCGCCACCTGCCCGAGCGAGGGCCTGCTGTATTGCCGCCATCACCTCGCGATCGCTGACTCCCGCGCGGATCGCCTCGATGCCGGCGCTCACCCCAAGGTCGGCGACATGCGCCGCCTCGCGCAGCAGCACGATCTCCGCCGGACTCTTGAGCAGGCGCAGATCGTCAAGCCCTTCGCAGACGTCGATCGTCTCGGCATCGGGCAGCTCGCGCATCAGCTCCAAGGCGTAGCGCGCCTTGAGGTGATAGCTCGAAAGGTTCAGGCCGATGCGTCCTGCTGTGTGCAGAGCGCGCTCGCGCAACACCTCGAGCAGACGGGAGATTTGATCCTCGTGCGTCCAGACGGGCCGGACGTCGCTCACCCAACAGGTTTCCTCGCACAGCAACAACTCGGCCTTGTTGCAGAGCAGTGTCAGCGGAGCATCCTCCGCGAGCGGCACGATCAGAACCTGGAAGTAGAAGGCGCTCGTCGGCTCGTAGCCAGACAGCCAGTTGTAGTGCTCGGGTTGGCTCAAAAGCAGCAGGTCGAGCCCGCGCTCAGACATCCACTCGCGCGTCCGGGTGAGCCGCTGGCGGTACTCGTCGATCCCCACGGCCATGCGCGGAGCGTGGCGAACCTCGATCATCTGGCGATTGTGCGGCTTTGCTCGCGCATGAACTGCTGGAGATAGTACGGGCCGAGGCCGCCCTTGCCGGTCAGGCCACTGGCCTTCCAGCCACAGAACGATTGCGACCCCGGCCACGCGCCAGTTGTTGCGCCCGCACGGCGGTTCACATACAGCACCCCGGCCTCGATCTCCTCGAAGAATCGCTCGAGCTCCTGTTCGTCCTCGCTGAAGATCCCGGCGGCCAGTCCATAGTCGACGGCGTTGGCCTCGACGATCGCCTCCGCGAGGCCTTGCACTCGAGTTACGCTGAGAAACGGTAGGAACAGCTCACGTCGATCGAGCGAATGCCCTGCTGGGAGATCGCACACCACGGTCGGCTCGACGAAGTGCCCGCCACGCAGCTCGATTCGTCCTCCGCCGAGGACGATGCGCCCGTCGCGGTCGGCCAAGGCGACGCTCTCCTTGAAGCGCGCCAGCGCCTTCTCGTCTATGACCGGCCCAAGCGCGGAAGCGCGGTCGGCGGGGTCTCCGACGACCAGCTCGCGTGCGAATGCACACAGCCGCTCGACCAACTCGTCGTAAACATCCCCCGAGACGATCGCGCGTGAGCAGGCGCTGCACTTCTGCCCAGAGAGCCCGAACGCCGCCCTGGCAATACCCTCCGCGGCCTTCTCCAGATCGGCATTGGCGGTGACTATCGTCGGGTTCTTGCCGCCCATCTCCGCCAGCACGGGTCGTGTCCAGCGACCGCTGGCCAAGGCGCGAGCGATCTCCCGCCCCACGGGCACCGAGCCGGTGAAGGCGATCCCATCGACGTCGCCGGCGACGAGCGCGCGACCGGTATCGGCGCCGCCGTGCACGAGGTTGATCGCGCCGGCCGGCAAGTCTGCGTCCGCAAGCACATCGCCTAGCAGCGCCCCTGTCCACGGCGTTGCCTCAGATGGCTTGAGGACCACCGTGTTACCGGTGATCAGAGCAGCCGAGAGCATGTTCACCGCCAGCGCCAAGGGGAAATTGAACGGCGCGATCACCCCGAACGTTCCGTAGGGCCTCAGCGTCTCGAAGTTGCGCTCGCTCGCGGTGAGGCTCGCGAGCGGCGCACTGAACCCTTCGGCATCCTCGATTGCCGCGCAGTAGGTCTCGATCAAGTCGACCGCCTCCTGCGCCTCGGCGATCGACTCTATGCGCGTCTTGCCCGTCTCGAGGCTCACCACCGATGCGAGCTCGATCTGACGCTCGTCGAGCGCCTTTGCAACGGCGCGCATATGAGCGCAGCGCTCCCCATACGATATGCGGCCCCATATTGACTGGGCCGCACGAGCTGCACGCAAAGCCTCGGCGACGGTCTCGGCATCGGCGGCGCGTGCCCGACTGACATGTCCGTTTGCATCCGAGGGCTCGCGTCGCTCGAACACCTCTCCACGCTCTGAGCGCTCTCCCCCGAGAAGGTGTGCAAATGGGGCCTGTGCGGTGGCGCGCCGTTGCCTGAGGCAATCCTCAAACTCTTCGTCGAGCGAGCCGGGGAGCGCGCCACTGGTGTATGTCAAACGCACGCCCACGCCGCTCGCGCCTCCAAATGGTTCGATCGTTGAATATTCAGTTCTGAGCTATCGGGTCCCGCCGAACGTTGCGAGGCCTTCAGCTTTACGCCGGCTCGGAAAACTACGCACATTGAACTCGGATTCGGCATGGACAAAGAAGATACACATTGCTCATCAAACGCCAGGCGACCCCGTAGACGTCGATCCACCCCGCCTCCGCGAGCCCTGGGGCGCATCGTGACAAGGCAATCGCAGTTCGAGATGCTGCTCTCGATTGAGAATGTCGGCACTCCCAAGTATGATGACTGTTCAACTGAGGTGCACCAATGTAGAGGCACCTCTGGCACTACGGATAGGGGCCTTAGCAGAGATGCCTAGAGTAAGCTCGAATTCTTCCAAATCAGAAGGCGAGTGGTCGATACCAAGCCTTCGTGAGCCGCGGTACTCCCAGTCGCTCGAGCGCGGACTTGCAATCCTCGGCTGCTTCACGCCAGAGCGTCCCGTGCTCGGCATTGCCGACATCGCCGACGACCTCGGGATGAGCCGCTCGACCACACACCGCTACGTGATCACGCTCGTCGCGCTCGGCTTCCTCGAGCAGGGCGCCTCACGCAAGTATCGCCTCGGACTGCGCGTCACCGACCTGGGTATGTCCGCCCTGAACTCGACCGGGCTGCGTGAGCATTCACGGCCTTATCTGGAGGAGCTGCGCCAGCGCACCTCCTACACAGTCAACCTGTCGGTGCTCGACGGTCCGGAGATCCTGTATGTCGATCGCGCACGCAGCTTCCGCCGCGGGCAGAACAAGATCGACATGAACCTGCGCCCCGGCTCGCGGCTTCCCGCCTATTGCACGTCAATGGGCAAGGTGCTGCTGGCCAACCTGCCAGAGTCAGAGCAGCGCGACGTGATCGGCAACATGACGCTGTCGCGCCGCGGACCGAACTCGATCACCAGCAAGAAGGCGCTGCGCACCGAACTCGAGCACGTGCTCGAAGAGGGCATGGCCGTCAACGACGAAGAGCTTGCCCAGGGGCTGCACTCGATCTCAGCGCCGGTTCGGACAGAGTCGCGCGAGGTCGTGGCAGCCGTGAACATCGCGGCCCACAGTTCGATGATCTCGCTCGAGGAGCTCGTCGATGCGCTCGGTCCACATCTCGTCGCCACAGCAGACAATATTTCGGCGCGGCTCGGCTACCGCCGCGACGACGAGAGCTAGAAGCCCGGAAGCTTTCCGCAATCGGCTGCGCCGGAGCTGCAGACAGCATCCGGCGCAGGCTTTCGCGGGCATGAAAGTCGAGCGCAGACAGCACAGCATCGCTCGCTCGCATACGCTACCGGCGATGTTCAAGCCCATCAGAGCGCTTCTCGCTACGGCCGGCGCACTTTCGCTTGCGATCGGCGTCAGCGCCTGCGCCGAAACAGCGTCTTCGGGCAAATTCACCGGCGAAAGCCACAACGTCGCTCAGACTGTCTCCAACTTTCAGACCGACGCCACCGCGGAGGACGAGACGAAGCTCTGCGAGAACGACCTGGCCGCGACGCTGACCGGCAAGCTGGCTCGCGTGGGCGGGTGCCAGACGGTGCTGAAGGCTCAGCTGCATGAAATCGATGCGCTCGGCTTGAAGATCGAATCGATCGCCGTCAACGGCACGCAAGCGCTTGCCCATGTGAAGAGCACCTATGCGGGCAAGAGCCGGATCTCCACGTTTGCGCTCGTCAAGGAAGGCGCTCACTGGAAGATCTCCGGACTTGTGGGATTCTCGGTGGCGCCGAGCGCCACCGGGAAAAAGAGCTAGGAAGCTAGCGAGCGGCCGTACTGGCGCTCGTAATAGGCGCGATAGTCGCCTGAGCGAATCGGCTTCCACCACCACTCGTTCTCGCGATACCACGAGACGGTCTGCTCGAGACCCTCGGCAAAGCGCACACGTGGCCCCCAGCCGAGCGCCCTGACCTTCTCCGAGGACAACGAGTAGCGGCGGTCATGTCCCGGACGATCGGTGACGTGCTCGATCAGCGACTCATCCGCGCCGGTCAGCTCGATGATGCGCTTGACCACGTCGATGTTTGCGCACTCGTCTGGTCCCCCGGCGTTGTAGACCTCGCCGTATACCCCATGCTCGAGCACATGCCCGATGGCACGTCCAAAGTCGGTGGCATGAATCCAGTTGCGCACCTGCATGCCATCGCCGTAGACGGGCAGCGGATCGCCGTGAAGCGCGTTGAGGATCATCAACGGGATCAGCTTCTCCGGGTATTGGTAGGCGCCGTAGTTGTTCGACCCGCGGCAGATGGTGGCCGGCAGGCCGTAGGTGTGAAAGTAGCTCTGCACCAGCAGGTCGGCGCCGGTCTTCGTGGCCGAGTAGGGGGAGGACGGACGCAGGGGAGAGTCCTCGGTGAAAGAGCCGTCCTCGATCGAGCCGTAGACCTCGTCGGTGGAGACCTGCAGATAGCGAAGCTCGCGCTCGCGGGCGGCCTCCAGCAGCACATAGGTTCCCTGGGCGTGGGTGCGCACGAACGCGTCGGGCTCGGCGATCGAGCGGTCGACGTGCGTCTCGGCGGCGAAGTTGACGATCGCCTCGATCGCCTCTCCCGCTCGGGGACCTCCGCCGTCGAGCGCGTTCGCGACGGCCTGGGGGTCCTCGATCGCGCCGTGCACGAAGCGAAAACCCGGATCGTCAGCGAAGTCGTGGAAGTTCTCCTCGCGCCCTGCGTAGGTGAGCTTGTCGAGCACGACCACCTCGTCGCCGCTCTCGCGCAGGCGCAGGCGCACGAAGTTTGAGCCGATGAATCCCGCGCCACCGCAGATGAGCAATCTCATACGCGCATCATCCCATCATGAGCACGCAGAGCGGCGCTGGGCCTCATCGGTTGACCCCCACGCGGGCCGCCATATAACCCGCAAGACCGTCGCGCCAATCGGGCATCGGCAGGACGTCCTCGCGCTCTGACTCCATCGCAGACCACGCCGGGCGCGGCGCGGGACGCGCCATCTCGGCGCTCGTTGCTGCCTCCACACGGCAACCCAGCTCTGCCTGGCGGAAGATCTCCTTGGCAAAGCCATTCCACGACACCGAGCCGGTCCCTGTGAGATGTACCAGTCCGCTGACCTGACGCTCGAGAAGGCCCACGATCGCCGGCGCCAGATGACCGGACCAGGTTGGCGAGCCGATCTGGTCATCGACCACCTGCACGGCCTCGCGCTCATCAGCCAAGCGCAGCATCGTCGCGACGAAGTTGGGGCCGTCGATTCCGTAGAGCCAAGCCGTGCGTACCACGGTATGGGCCGGTGAGGCAGCCAGTACCTGGTGCTCGCCGGCGAGCTTGGTCTCTCCATACACAGACCGGGGTCCGGTCGGATCTGACTCCACATACGGTCGCGGCCGACCGGCAACGTCAAGCGGCGGGGTTCCGTCGAACACGTAGTCGGTGGAGATGTGCAACAGCGGGCTGTCGATGCCGGCGGCAGCGCGTGCCAGGTTGCCGACCCCCTGGGCGTTGACGGCGTAGGCGCTCTCGCGTTTACTCTCGGCGCCGTCCACGTCGGTCCAGGCGGCGCAGTTGATCGTGGCCTCGGGTCGCTCGCGCTCGTAGAAGGCGATGACCGCCGGCTCGTCGGTGATGTCGAGCTCGGGCAGGTCGACCAGGATGAGTTCGTGTCCGGCGCGCTCACCGACGCGGCGCACGTCGTGTGCGAGCATTCCCGCCGCGCCTGTGAGGAGAATCCGCACGCCTGCGCCTAGAGGATCGAGATGTCCGAGTTGTCGCCGACCATGAAGCGGTAGGCGCGTGGCTGACGATCGCCGCGGCGAACCGTCACATTACGCCCCAGCAGCGAGGACTCCATACGACCGTCGAGGTCGCACACCGAAGAGCCGTTCAGCAGGATCGAATGCTCCACCTCGGCGTTGGAAATCCGGCAATCCCTGCCGATCGCCGTATAGGGTCCGATGTAGCAGTCGCGCAAGTGAGCGCCGGCGCCGACTATCGCCGGACCGCGCACGGTCGTGCGCTCGAGCCGCGCACCCGGCTCGATCACGACGCGCCCGTCCACCTGCGAATCGATCAACTCTCCCTCGACGCGCTCGCTCAAGTTGTCGAGGATCAGCCGGTTGGCCTCGAGCATGTCCTCGAGCCGGCCGGTGTCCTTCCACCAGCCGCGCACGATGTGCGGCTCCACGCGCCGGCCATCGTCGAGCAGGTATTGGATCGCATCGGTGATCTCGAGCTCGCCGCGGGGGGAGGGATCGATCGCGCGGGCCGCGTCGTGGATGGCCGCGGTGAACATGTAAACACCGACGAGCGCCAGGTTCGTGGCCGGCTCGGGCGGCTTCTCGGCCAGACGAACCACGCGACCGACCTCTCCCTGCGTAGCCGCCGCCAACTCAGCCACGCCGTAGTTCTCCGGGTCCGGGACAGGGGTGAGCAAGATCAGCGCATCGGGAACACTCTCGCGGAAGGCGGCCACGAGGTCGGAGATGCCGCCCTGCAAGAGGTTGTCGCCCAGATACATCACAAATGGGGCATCCGCCAGGAACGGCTCAGCAGTGAGCACGGCGTGAGCCAGGCCGAGTGGTTCGTCCTGGACGATGTATTCGATCCGTACCCCAAACTGCGAGCCGTCCCCGGCCGCTTGGCGAATCTCCTCACCTGTCTCGGGGGCGATGATGATGCCCACCTCTTCGATTCCCGCAGCGGCCATCGCCTCGATGCCGTAGAACAGCACCGGCTTGTTGGCCACCGGCACCAGTTGCTTGGCGCTCGTGTGGGTGATCGGGCGCAGCCGTGTGCCCTTGCCCCCGGAGAGGATCAGTCCCTTCAATGACTCCATCGGCCGCCTAGCCTATATCGACTGGGCCGACTTGCGGGAGAAAGTTCGCGAGATGAGCACAGCTATGCGCGGGTTCGAGCCGCGATTAGTAGCCACCGGCGAGCTTGCGGTGGTCCCAACTCGCGCGGCGCAGCTCGACGAACTGAAGCGCCACGCGCTTGGCGGCTTGTGCACGCACCATAGCGTCGACCTCCTGGGGCAGCTCCTGGACGGGGGGCTCGCCGCGCGGCGTCGCGTAGCGCATGAAGATCTCGTGCCCGAGCGCACCGACGGTCTCCATGTCGCGGTGGATGATCACCTCGCACTCGAACATCACTCCGCGCAACTCCTGATATTGCTCGCCGGCCTCGACCTGCAAGCTGGCGCGCTGGTCGCGCTCTAGGTTACGCACCTTCTGGGAGACGGCGTATGTCCAAGCCCAGATCTGTGGTCGCGAAGCCGTGTTCTCGCCGGCCGCGCTCCGATCGGCGGGCGTGGATGCGCGCAACACGTACCAGAGCGGCATCAAGTGCGGCCAGCCTCGCGGGCCCGTTGTAGCGCACGTCACCGTCCGCTCCTCCGCGAGGAACGAGACGACCTCCGCCTCACTCATCTTGATTTGATCGCGGCGACTCACGAGACGCCGGCTGGGACCGCGCGCAACTGTCGTACCGCTGCCAGCACCGCTTCGCGTGCGTCCGCGGGCTCGATCACGACCGCGTCGCCGGCCTCCTTGAGCACCTCACGTACCAACCAGTCGGTGCCGGCGAAACTCAACTCGACGACAATCGAGCCGTCCACGAGCTCATCGACAACGCGACGCTGCTCGCGTGCCCAGCGTGCCCGCTCGGGCGAGACCCACACGCGCGCGGCGCGCGAAGCCTGTACCTCGCCGGTGCGCATCCAGCCCTCCACTTCGGCGCCGGGGTCGACCTCCGGGCGCGGCTCGAATATCTCCTCGGTGACATGTGCGCGGCGGATACGATCGAGTCGGAAGTGGCGCATCTCCTGCTTGGCGGGATCGAAGGAGGCCACATACCACCCCTCCTGCCCGTTTGTGAGCGCATAGGGCTCGATGCGCCTCAGGGAGAACTCGTCCTCGTTCGCCTTGTAATAGTCGAGCTCGAGCAGGCGATGCTCGACGATCGCCCGCGAGACGATGCGAGCCACCTCGGAGTCGTCACTGGTGGCATGGGCAACCTGCAGGCCCTGTTCCATCGGGTCCTCGCCCAGCGCCGCGACGATCTTCTCGCGTGCCGAGGAAAGCGAGCCCTCGGGAATGTGCTCGCCCACCAGGTCGATCGCGGCGACAAGCGCCTTGGCCTCCACCGGTAGCAGCCGCGCGGGTCGGTCGAAGTTGTCGCTGTAGGGCTCGGGGTCGACTTCGATCTCACCCTCCTCCTCGAGGATTTCTGCGTAGAGCACATACGATCCGCCACCAAAGTTGACGACGTTCAGAACGTTGATGTCCTCGCGCAACTCCTCGTCTGAGAGCTGCAGGCTCTCGCAAAGCTCGGCGATCTTCAAGCGCTCGCTGCGCCTGCCCGCGTGGATCAGGATGCTCGCCAGCGTCACGAGCCGGGCGAAACGCTCTGGGCGGATCGCCGCTTCGGCTTGGGGATCGCGCTCTACCGCCGCGGCCCGGCGGTCCGCGCGTGCGCTCGATGCGGCGGCGGAGCGAGTCGGTGACCCAGATGTGGGTTCCTCGATCCTCGGCACACTCTCAGCCAGCTCTTGGCCCTCGCTGTGGCGCTCCTCCAGCAGCGCCAAGCGCCGCGCGAGTTCCTCGACCAGTGTGGACGGTCCGAGCAGGCGTGCGTTCTCGCCAAGGCCCAGCACCCAGGAGACGAGCATGCGGGGACTCGAATAGCTGGTACGCAGTATCCGGTCACCCGGGCTGTGTCCCTCGCTCTCGGCCGATGCCATCTCGCCGTAACGCCCGAAGTGACGTTCGATCTGCCATGCGATCCGCTCAGAGAGGAGCACTTCAGCCACGCCCTGCTCCTCGCCAAGCTGCCACTCCGAACGCCCCGCGTACTCGCGTGGATCGAAGTCGGCGGGACGCCTGAAGTCGTGCTCTGCCTTGGTTGCATATGAGACCTTGCCGCGGATGCGCGAGAGCCGGAAAACACGGATCTGCTCGCGCTCGTGCGCATAGCCGAGCAGGTAGAACTCTCCTCCCTGGAACAACAGGTGGTAGGGATCGACACGTCGCGAGCCGGTCTCGTCGCGGGCCATCGTGTAGTACTCGAAGGTGATCGTCTTGTTGCGGAAGATCGCCGTCTCGATCTTGGCCAGGCGGATCGAGAGCTCGTGGCCACCGGCTGAGGCGGTGATGCCCAGCGCGGCGGAGCGCTGCTCGGGCGCGCGCAACGGGCTGGGGCGCCCCCATGTGATCTGCTGCAATGCGAGCCGCAATGGCTCGGCATAGGCGAACTCACCGTCGAGCAGGTGCAGAGCAGCCTGAAGCGCGGCGAGCTCTTCGTCTGAGAACTCGATCGCCGGCAGATGGAAGTTCTCGGGCCGCAGCGAATAGTTCTCCTGCTCTGCAGCGCCGTCGGCGGGGCGGTCCACAGTGAGCTGGATGCGCAGCGACTCGAGCTCCGAGCGGTCGGCATAAAAGCGACGCGCGAAGGCATCCTCGTTCATGCCGCTGTAGCCCTCCACGTCGCGCCTGATCTCGAGCGCCGTGACCGGCCTGCGCTCAGCCATCAGGTAGGAGATCAGCGACAACTGGCGGATCAGCTTCTCGGTGTCCTTGGCCATCCACCCAAGAAGATAGAACCCAGTGGCGAGACGTATTCGCCCGGTTGCCGAGCCGCTCGCAAATTGCGGCTTTTACAGCCTGCGCAGAACAGCTTCTAGGCGGCTTCGCGTACCGGCTCTTCGACAGGCTCGGGTCGCTCGCGCGTGCTGAACCATGCGCCCGATCCAATACCGCGGTCGAAGTTCGACCATCGTGCGCCCGGCGCGAGCTCCTTCTCGATGCGATCGAAGCTGCCGAGACGCCCGCCGAGGTTGTCGATCATGTGCACGAGCGTGGCCTCGCGGGTGCACGGCGTGACGGGGCTGCCGTGCTCGAGCGAGCCATGGTGGGAGAGGATGATGTGGAGCACTGCCCATGCAAGCTCTCGAGGGAAACCGTCGATGTCCTCGATCGCGCGGCGGATGCGGTAGTAGCCGAGCGGTATCTCACCGTGCAGCCGACCCAAGTCGGTGAGATCGATGCTTTGCGCATCGTCGGTGTAGGCGTCGAGCTTGCCGATGTCGTGCAGGAGCGCACCCGTGACGGCGACGTCGCGGTCGATCCCGGGGAAGGTCGCGGAGATGGCGCTGACGCCTTGGGCCACCCCGAGACAATGCTCGAGCAGGCCGTGACGGTAGGCCTGGTGGTAGTACTTGGCGGCCGGCGCTCCGTGAAAGCGCGCCCAAAGCGGCGAATCCTCGCCAAACACCTGCTCGAGCAGAGTGCTGAGATGGGGATTGCGCACGGTCCCAAGCAGCTCGCGCAGATCGGCCTCCATCTGCTCGGGAGAGCGCGCCGGCCCGTCGAGCAGATCGTCGAGCGCGAAGCTTCCCGGCTCGGCGACGGTCAACGTGCGAAGGTTGATCTGCGGGCCGAAGCGCGGATGCACGGTATAGCGGCCGCTCACGTGCACGGGCGCGCCCTGCCTCGCGAGGCGCTCCATCTCGGCGAGCTCCTCCCAAACCATCGAGACCACCGCGCCCGTGCGGTCGCCCAATCGCAGGCGCAGGTACTCGCCACCGTCCCGGCGCGAGCGCCGCTCGATTGCGCGCACCAGCAGAACCTGGTCGATCTCCACGCCGTCTGTGAGCTCGTTGACGAGCATGCTTTGGAAGGTAGAGCGGAGTGCGGACGGTACGCAGCGAGCGTGCCGGGATGAGGCCGCTTTGAGGCCGCTTTTGCAGCGCTGTGGCCGCTAGGCCCGCGTGGCCGGCACACCGGCCGGCGCGGCGAGCTGCCCTACGGCTCGAGGCGGTTCGGGCCGCGATACAGGAAGGTGACCTCACGCACGTTGTCCTGCCCGAGCATCTGCATCAACAGGCGTGTCAAGCCGAAGCCAAAGCCGCCATGTGGGGGGGCGCCATAGCGGAAGAAGTCGAGGTAATACTGGATCGGCTCGACCTCGACCTTCTTCTCGCGCGCTTGAGCCAACAGCTGCTCGTAGCGGTGCTCGCGCTGGGCGCCCGTGGTGAGCTCGATGCCGCGCCAGAGCAAATCGAAGCTCTTGGTGAGTGTGGGCCGGTCTTCGTGGCGCATGTGGTAGAAAGGCCGCACCGAGGTTGGGTAGTCGGTAACAAAGACAAACTCGCTACCGGACTGTTCGGCGACGATCGCCGACAGAGCACGCTCGCTCGGCGGATCGAGGTCGTGATCCGGGCCGGGCACGTCATGCCCGTGCTCGGCCAGCAGGGCCTTCGCGTCGGCGAGCGTGATCCTCGGAAAGGGCACGGTATGCGTGCCGACCTCGACGCCAAACGTGCTTTTGATCTGCTCGCCGTGCTCAACCTCCACAACCGAGAGCACGTGTGCGAGCCAGCGCTCCTCGAAGGCCATCACGTCCTCGTGCGAGTCGATCCAGGATATCTCCACGTCGACGCTCGTGAACTCGGTGTCATGGCGCGAGGTGAACGACGGGTTGGCGCGAAACACGGGGCCGATCTCAAAGACCTTGCCGAAGCCGCCGGCCATCGCCATCTGCTTGTAGAACTGCGGGGACTGAGCCAGATAGGCGGTGCGCTCGAAGTAATCGACCTTGAACAGCTCCGCCCCGGACTCGCTGGCCGAGCCCATCAGCTTGGGGGTGTGGATCTCTATGAATTTTTGGGCGTGCCAGTACTCGCGCATCGCCTGCTCCACAGTCGATTGCACCTCGAAGATCAGCCGCCTATCGGCGCGGCGCAAGTCGAGATAGCGCCAGTCGATGCGCTTGTCCAAAGCCGAATCGGCCGTCACCGGCAGTTCGGGCTCGGCGGGCGAGTCCACACCCACAGACACGAGCTGGACCTCCACGCCACCCAACTTCACGCGCTCGTCGGCCACCACCGAGCCGGTGACGGTGATCGCCGACTCGGGCGTGAGCGCGGAGATCGCCTCGTTCAGCTCGCTTGGCGGCTCGTCCTTGCCGAGCACCAATTGCGCAAGGCCGGTTTCGTCGCGCAACACGATGAATTGCACGCGCTTCTGGTCGCGGATGGCGTGTACCCACCCGCGGAGCTCGACGGTCTCCTGCACATGAGATTTGAGATCGGCTACCTGAGTGCGCGCCACGGGACGGGCAATGCTATTGCAGCACTGCCCCCGCCCGCTGATCGGCCTCCTGGTCAAGCCCCGCGTCGGGCGGAGGGCCTGTCCTTCGATCCGTTATCTGGACCCCGCGCGATTCGCGCTCGGAGCGGTGGGTCGGGCAATAGATGCCGCGCACGCCCCCGTCGCACAGACCGTAGGCAAGCCACTCGCCGTTACGCCATGTGAAATTGAAGAAGCCCTCGACGGTGCCGTTGAGCTGCATCTCACGTTGCCAGGCCTTGATGACGACACTCGCGGGAATGCGCGAGCGACAGTCGCGGTCGTTGAGGGGGTAGCCGCTCCATACGCACTTCAGCGGCACCGGCGCAGGCTCGGAGGACCTGACCTCGGTGAGGTGCCGCGAGCGCGGCTTCGGGGGATGTGGCTCGCTGTGCGGTGGCTTCATCGGCTGTCTCCAGCCCTCAGGTCCTCTCGGCAGACACAGATGTCGTCCTTTGGCCCTACGAGGTTTCTACGGATCTCTACGACAGTCCCCTATGGAACGATGCGTCCACATGTCCACATTGGACGATCGTTCTAGGCGCACAGCGAGGCGGCGTACACGTGGACGGCTCCCCGATCCGGACGTGGCTCTAGCCTTCGTCCGCCGACGGCGATCGGGATGAGACAAGGCAACAGACAGGAGCAACATGAACGCCACGGCGAATGAGCCTGAGCCTCCCTATCACCTGTTCCTCGACGCAGACGAGGTGGCGCCCACGACCAGCGCGTTGCGCCTGCTGATCACCGACGAGGCCCACGAGCCGAAGATCCGCGGACTGGCACGCGAGGTGATCGCGAGCTTGGATGCCGAGTCGGACGAGCGCGGCAAGCTGACCGTGACGCTCAACCCCGGGCAGATGAAGATCACCCACACAGCGCTGAGGCTGTTGCTCGGCGACCTGCAGCGCGGGCAGGCTGACGAGCGCGAGATCCTGCGGCGTGTCATCGACAAGCTGCCCGACGAGCACACTATGCGGGCGATCCTGCTGCCGTAAGCCGGTTAGGCTTAGCTCGCCTTGAGCACGAGCCAACCACTCAATGCTGACGCGCTACGGTCGAGCTTCCTCGACTTCTTCGTCGCGCGCGATCACAGGCTGACCAGCTCGGCCAGCTTGGTGCCCGAGCATCCCGCGGCACCATTGTTCACAAACGCCGGCATGGTCCAGTTCCTGCCGGTGTTCTTCGGCGAAGAGCCGCCGCTGTCCCCGCGCGCCACCTCGGCGCAGAAGTGCTTGCGCGTGCGCGGCAAGCACGACGACATCGAGATCGTGGGCCGCTCGAGCAGCCATTTGACCTTCTTCGAGATGCTCGGGAACTTCAGCTTCGGCGACTACTTCAAGGAAGGCGCGATCCAATACGCCTGGGAGTTTCTGACCGAGACGCTCGGTCTGGAGGGCGAGCGCCTGTGGGTCACCGTGCATTCGAGCGACGACGAGGCGGCGCGGATCTGGCAGGAGCTGGTGGGCCTGCACGCCGAGCGCATCCAACGCATGGAGGAGGACAACTTCTGGGAGATGGGCTCAACGGGACCTTGTGGACCCTCCTCGGAGATCTTCTACGACAAGGGTCCCGAGCACGGGGCCGAGGGCGGTCCGGCGCGCGGTGGTGAGGGACGCTATGTGGAGATCTGGAATCTGGTGTTCATGGAATCCAATCGGCTCGAGGACGGCAGCTTGACGGCGCTTCCCAAGCGCAACATCGACACCGGCGCGGGGCTCGAGCGGATCCTGCCGATCGTGCAAGGCACATCCTCGGTGTTCGACACCGACGTGTTGCGCCGCCTGATCGGCTCGGCCGAGGAGCTCACGCGCAGCGTCTACGGACGGGTGGAGGAGGATGACGTGAGCCTGCGCATCCTGGCCGACCATGCGCGCGCCGTCACCTTCATGCTCGCCGACGGTGTGGTGCCGTCCAACCTGGAGCGCGGCTACGTGCTGCGGCGCATCATCCGCCGCGCGATCCGCCACGGCCAACGGGTGGGCGCGCGCGAGGGGACGATGGCGGCGATGGCTGCCTCGGTGACAGAGGTGATGGGCGGCGCCTACCCAGAACTCGCTCGCTCGCTCGGCATGGTCAGCGACATCCTGGAGCGTGAGGAGCACAGGTTCATGGAGACGCTCACCCTTGGTCTGGGCATGTTGGAGGATTTGATAGCAGACGGCGTGCCGAGGATTTCGGGGAATGACGCCTTCAAGTTGCATGACACCTACGGGTTCCCCCTCGAGCTGACTGCCGAAATCGCCGCCGAGCGAAAAGTCGGGTTGGACATGGATGGTTTCGAGCACGCGATGTCACATCAGCGCGAGCTTGCGCGCAGCGCCGCCGGAGGTGGAGCCGGCGATGAGCTGCAGAGCCAGGCGGCAAGCCGCCTCGTAGCGGCGCTTGCAGGGCTGGGGCCAACGGAATTCCTTGGCTATGAGCAGCTGCAAGCGCAGAGCAAGCTCTTGCGCGTGCTCAAGGGCGAGAGCGAGGACTCCGAGCATCCGCTGCTTGAAGTGTTTGCGCAGCGGACTCCCTTCTATGCCGAAAGCGGCGGGCAGGTCGGAGACACGGGCACGATCGAGAGCGACACCGGCACGGGGCGCGTGATCGATACCGACAAGCCCTTGGAGGGGATCATCCGCCACCGTGTGCGGCTGGAGAGCGGCACGCTTTTGGAGGGCCAGGAGGCGACATTGCGCGTCGACGAGGACCGGCGCGAGGCGATCCGGCGCAGCCACACCGCAACCCACCTTCTGCACTGGGCATTGCGCACCACCTTTGGCTCACAGTTGCAACAGCAGGGCTCGCTCGTCGAGCCTGACTACTTGCGCTTTGATTTCAACCACCATTCGCAGCTCAGCGACGAGGACCTCGCGCGAATCGAAGAGCTTGTGATCGGCGACATCCTCAGCGACGGACCCGTGCAGACAACCGAGAGCACGCTCGAGGCCGCCCGCGCCGAGGGGGCGATGTCGTTCTTCGGAGACAAGTACGGAGAGATCGTGCGCGTTGTACACGCGGGCGAGCATTCGGTCGAGCTGTGCGGCGGCACGCATGTGCCGGCGCTCGGGCGCATCGGCGGCTTCGTCGTGCGCACCGAGTCCTCCGTCGGCGCCAACCTGCGGCGCATCGAGGCGCTGACGGGCAAGGCGGCGCATGAAGATCACCGTCGTGCGCGCGGGCTTTTGCGCATGGCAGCCGAGTCGCTGCATGTCGCCCCAGACTCGGTGCCAGAGGCGGTAGCCCGCCTGCAGAGCACGCTCAGCCAGGAGGAACGCCAGCGCAAGGCGCTCGCCGCCGGCGTGGATCGCGAACTGGCGGGCTCACTCGCCGACTCTGCCGTCGAGGGCAGCGTC
>DATCEK010000146.1:0-17794 GCA_036510155.1 Solirubrobacteraceae bacterium
CCCGCCAGTACAGCCGCCTCGGCGCGCTGATGGACCCCGTCACCGACCGTCTGCTCGTCGTCAGCGGCGTGGTCGTCTGCTGGCGCTTCGACCTGCTCCCGCGCTGGGCGCTGGCGGTGCTCGTGGCGCGCGAGCTGTCGATGGTGGCACTCGGGCGCTATGGGCTCGAGCACGGCATCGAGTTGCGCATCAATTGGCCTGGGCGTGTCGGTGTGGCGCCTTTGCTGGGGGCGCTGTTCTTTGCGATGTGCGGTCTTGACAGGTTCGCTGAGGTGCTGCTCTACATCGGGCTTGTTCTTGCTCTCACGGCTAGTGCCCTGTATGTGCGCTCGGGACGCGAACAGCTGCGTACGAGAGCTGGCGCTGGGCGCTAGCCTGGCGCTCCCTTGCTGGAGCTAACGCGCCGGCGCGGTCGCGCCTGGGACGTGCTCGGCTCTGCGCTCGCGCCACATAGCCAGCAGCCTCTCGCCTGCAAGCCACACCCCGATCGTGCCGACGCACAGCAACAGCGCCATCAGGCTGACGTTGTAGCGTGGCTGGTCGTTGAACGGCGTCGCGAAAGCCGCGATCGCGAGCAACACCGCGGCGCTCATCGTCAATATCAGCCGCCGGGTCAACGCGATGCCGGCCAGCAAGCCGATCACCGCGAAGATCAAATAGATCTTGTGCTGGGCTGGGCTCGTGTCTGGGTGGTATGTGCCGTTGCCGCCGGTCCACGCGACGGTCCACATCTTCCAGAACTTGCTCCACAGCATCGAGGCGAACGCCGCCGGTTCGCCCAATGCGTATTTGCGGATGTTGTTGAGGTTTTCTTCGTTGACCGCGGCGTTCTCTGAGATGCCGGGGTGGCGCGCTTCGATCAGGCGGAAGACCGGAGCGGAGCTTTGCTGCCAGTAGCGCCCGCAGTCCTGGGGAAAGTGGCGGCAGACTTCGGGCGCGAGCTTCTCCTCGGTCGGCACGAGCAGGCCCTTGCCGGGAAGGTAGCTGCCGATGTAGAAAGCGTCGGGGCCGGCGGTGGTGAGCGGCACGAAGCGTCCCTCCTTGCTGGATGCATAGAGCAACCACGGGGAGATCACGAGCATCAGCGCCACGAGGTACACGCCGCCACGCAACAAGCCGGTACGCCAGCCAGGTCGCCCGCTGAGCGCGAGCGCTAGCGCGATCACAGCCATGCCGATCGCCATGTCGCTACGTGTGAGGCAAGCGATCCCGCCCATGGCACCGGCCCCGAGGAGCCACAGCAGCTCGTTCCGCGCGCCGTAGCGCGAGCGGGCCAGCATTGCGGCGGCAACGGAGGCGAGCAGCACAAAAGCTCCGCTTGGCTCTGAGAGGAAAGTGCGCGTGGCCTCGATCAGCGGCTCGTAGCTTGCCACCAGCGCGGTGGCGATCACTGCCGCCCACGGGCTCGCGAAGACCCAGGCGAGTACGGCAACCAGCAGCAGCGTCAGCACTCCCGCCGCCAGCTGGGTGTATTGCGCCGGGCCGGAGGCGTGTTCGGCCAGTCTCAGCGAGTGGTGCCCGGACAGTCGCGTCGCGATCGCGAACGCGATCGAGGTCCCCGGGGGCCACTTGAACGTCGCGTAGCGTTCGTCGGCCAGGATCCTGTTGGCGTTGCCGACATAGCCGTTCTCATCGGCTGAGAGGTGTGTGTTCGTTCCGATCGCCGTGTTGCGCGCGATGCCGCCGGCGATCACGATGGCGAGGATCAGCGCCGCCGCGACCCATTCCGATCGCGCCAATTTCAATTTGAAGACTCTCAAGCTCAACTTTACCTTTTGGTCTATACTGACGGAGCAGCATGGCAGCATGACCGGCAGCTCAGACCTGCATCCTTGCGCAAGAGGAGAGTGCTCGCGATGGACACGTTTCCCGATCTCGGCTCGATGAGCGACAGTGAGCTGAAGGATGTGATCCGACAGCTCACCGAGGAGGAGATGGAGATCTCCTACAAACGACGCATCCTGCACGGCAAGATCGACATTCTTCGGGCCGAGCTCGTGAGCCGTCTGCGCGAGCAGCACAAGGATGGCGACGTGGCGATCACGGGCGAGGACGTCAAGCGCCTGTCGGACATTCTCGCCAATCGCGCCGGCGGAGCCTCGACCGACGAGCTGTAGGCAGCTCGTGGCCCTGCACTGCACCGAGTGCGGCTTTCTCAGCGACGAGGGAGCCAACTACTGTCCGCGCTGTGGCGCGCTTTTGCCGCGTGGCGAGGGGCCGGCGGGCGAGCCGGTCACGGCCACCTACCGGATCGACGACGACGGCGAGCTGGTGCCGGTGGAGATCGGAGAGGTGACTTCGCACGGGCCGGCGCTCGTGATCCGCACCGGCGGTGGGCGCGCGGGCGAGAGCTTTCCCGTCGACCGCGAGCGGATGAGCATCGGCAGGCGCCCGGACTCCGACGTGTTCCTCGACGACGTGACCGTCTCGCGCGACCACGCTCTGCTGGTCAATCGCGGCGACAGCTGGTATCTCGACGATTGCGGTTCGCTGAACGGAACATATGTCAATCGCTCGCGGATCGACTCGCATCGCCTGGAGGAGGGCGACGAGTTGCAGATCGGCAAGTACAAGCTCACTTACCACGCACGCTGATGACAGAGCTTTCGAACAGCCTCACTCCGCATCCGCCGATCGTCGAGGCGCGCTGATGGCGAGCGTGCCACAAACGGGAAGGCGCCAGGCGGAGGCCGAGGACTCGCAAACGAAGGCCGCGTCTGAGAGCAATGGCCACGACGGCGCCGGTGAGGGCGGGCGGCAGAAGGCGCTGACGATCGGAGCGGTCTGCAAGGCGCTCGTGCAGGAGTTTCCCGACATCTCGATCTCAAAGATCCGCTATCTGGAGGACCAGAAGCTCTTGACGCCGCGCCGCACGCCCGGCGGCTACCGGTTGTACGCGCAGAGCGATGTCGCGCGCTTGCGCACGATCCTGCGGATGCAGCGCGACGAGTTTCTGCCGTTGCGGGTCATCCGCCAGGAGCTGGCCGCCGGGCGCGCCGGCGACATGCAGGTTCCTCGTCCCGCTGGGCGCGAAGGCGGCAAGCGCGCCTGGCATACGAGCATGAGTGTGCGCGAGCAGGAGGGGGCGCTCTACTCGCTTGAAGATGTGCTCCAGGAGACCGGCGCGGAGGCGACGCTTGTGCGCGAGCTCGAAGAGTACGGCGTGGTCAAGGGCGAGATGCGCGGCGGGGTGCGCTATTTCGACGAGACCGAGCGCGAGATCGTCGGCGCCGTCTCAGAGCTTGCCCGCTACGGCGTGGGCGGACGCAACCTGCGCGTGTTCCGCTCCTCGGCCGATCGCGAGGCCAGCCTGCTGCAGCAGATCCTGGCGCCGGCATTGCGCTCGCGCAATCCCGAGCGGCGCAAGGATGCGGTCGACGCGCTCGAGAACCTGGCGGCGGTCACCACGCACCTCAAGCATTTGTTGCTGGTGCGCGATTTGCGCAAGATCGTAAGGTGAGGTGGCTCCTCCGCGGCGTGCTGAGCTGCCCACGGTGCTCGACGTACTACCAGTACGCATCCGCTCGAGCTCAGCTCATCCCATCCACGGACCCGACCACTTCATGCCACTCACTGACCTGCGTGCACTGATCAGGGACATTCCCGACTTTCCCAAGCCGGGGATCCTGTTCAAGGACATCACGCCGTTGATGGCCCATCCCGACGCGCTTGCGCAGGCAGTGCAGGGGCTAGCCGACTATGCGCGCCCGCTCGAGGTCGAGTGCGTGTTGGCTGCCGAGGCTCGCGGGTTCCTGTTGGGGCCGGCCTTGGCGCTTGCGCTGGGCACCGGATTCGCTTTGGCGCGCAAGGCCGGGAAGCTGCCGTATGAGACCGTCAGCGCTGAGTACCAGCTCGAGTACGGCTCGGATCGGCTGGAGCTGCACAGCGACGCGATCCGTCCCGGGGCGCGCGTGCTGGTGCATGACGATCTGCTTGCCACCGGCGGTACCGCACGCGCGCTGTGCGAGTTGGTCGAGAAGGTGGGCGCCGAGGTGGCTGGCTGTAGCTTTCTGGTCGAGCTCCAAGCACTGGGAGGGCGCGCGCGGCTGGGCGAGCACCAGGCTCATGCGCTGCTCTCATACGAGGTATGAGCGCGGGATGCTGACTGTGCAACGTGCCCGCGCGATCGTCGCTTCGCCTCAGCAGCTGTGGGACGTGCTCGGCGATCCGCATCACCTGCCGCGCTGGTGGCCCCGCGTCAGTCGCGTTGAGGCCGTCGGCCTGACCGATACAGGCGAGCCGGAGGTCTTCACCGAGGTGCTGATGGGTTCGAGCGGCAAAGTCGTCCGTGCCGACTTCGACGTGCTGGCCGCAGAGAGCCATCGACGGATTGTGTGGTCTCAGAGGGTCGAGAACACACCGTTTGCGCGAGTTCTGAGGAGCTCGGAGACTGAGATCACGCTGACTGGGCCACCGGCTGTGCGCGCCTCGGCTGAGCTTGCCGAGGAAATCGCCGGCGAGGAACTTGGCATGTTTGGGAGTGAGGGCACACACGTGAGCATCGAGCTGCGCCAGGAGCTTCAAGGGTTCTCACCAAAAGGCGGCTCGTGGATTCATGGAATCTCTCGGTTTGGCAGCCCCCTCGTGCGCAGGGCGGCGGCTTCGACGATCGAGGAGGCGCTCGACGGGCTGGAGCGGATCGTGGGCGGGGCCAGGACATGAGCGCTGTTCCACGGAGAGATGGCTCCAGCTCGAAACACGTGCCCGCGAGCGGTTCTTCTTCAAGCCCCGGATCGCCTCGGCGGATGCGCTGGTGGGGGTGGGGAGATCCCGCGCATCCGCACGGTTTGCCTGCGCACGCCCTGGGCTTTCTGGCGGATACGGTTGGCTCTGGCGCCCGTCCCTCTGCGCCCGTCGCGCTTGAACACGTCGAGCTCGAACCCTCGGCGATCTCCTCGAACGCTTCTGCCGGCCTGCGCGGCATCCTCGGCGAGGCCCACGTTCGCGACGATCACGACGACCGCGTGCTGCACGCTGCCGGCAAGGGCTATCTCGATCTCGTGCGGTTGCGCGCCGGACGACCGCTCGGCGCCCCGGACGCGGTTCTCTATCCCTCCACTCGCGAGCAGCTGCGGGCGCTGCTGAGCCTGTGTGCTCGCGAGTCGCTGGCGGTCGTGCCCTTCGGCGGCGGCACGAGCGTGGTCGGGGGAGTGGAGCCGTTGCGGGGCTCCCACCGCGCGGTGCTGGCGCTCGACACGAGTCGCCTGACAAGCGTCTTGGAGCTCGATGAAAGCTCGCGCATGGTGAGCGTGCAGGCTGGCGTCAGGGCACGCGAGTTGGAGGATTGGCTGGCCGCGCGCGGTTTGACGCTTGGCCATTTCCCGCAGTCCTTCGAGTATGTCTCGCTCGGCGGCTGTGCGGCTACGCGCTCGGCCGGGCAGGCCTCGAGCGGCTACGGGCGCTTCGAGCGCATGGTCCAAGGCCTGCGCATGGTCGCCCCGGCCGGCGACGTCGAGCTGGGCGCCTTTCCCGCCAGTGCAGCGGGTCCTGGTGTGCGCGAGCTGGCGGTCGGCTCGGAGGGGGTCCTTGGCGTGATCGACGAGCTGACCTTGCGCGTGCGCAGAGCGCCGGCGACACGCATCTATGAAGGTGTGTTCTTCGAGAGCTTCGAGGCGGGCGTGCACGCCTTTCGCGAACTCTCCCAAAGTCGTTGCACGCCCGAGGTGGCGCGGCTCTCCGACGAGCAGGAGACACGCATGTCGCTCGCGCTGGCAGGATCGGGTGGGGCGAAGGGTCGGCTCGGGCGGGCGTATCTGGGTGTGCGTGGCTACGGCAGCGGCTGTCTGGCGATTCTCGGCTTCGAGGGCGACCCTGAGGAGGTCGCTGTGCGGCGCGCGGCGGCAACGAGGATCGTGCGCGCCGCGGGTGGGCTGCGCGTCGGGCGCTCGCCCGGCGAGGCCTGGCTCGCCTCGCGTTACTCGGCGCCGTACTTGCGCGACGAGCTGCTCACCCGAGGCGTTCTGGTCGAGACGCTCGAGACGGCGACGCGCTGGTCCAATCTGGAGCAATTGCACAGGAGAGTCGCGGGGGCGATCGGCGCCACGCTGGGCGCTAAGGGAACGCCGGCGCTTGTCATGTGCCATGTCTCGCACCTCTATGAGACGGGGGCTTCGCTGTACTTCACGTTCATCGCCCGCCAGCGTGAGGGTGAGGAGATCGAGCAGTGGCAGGCGGCCAAGGCGGCGGCGAGCGCGGCGATCGTGGACGGCGGCGGGACGATCACGCACCATCACGCGGTCGGACGCGACCACGCGCCGTGGATGGCGCGGGAGATTGGAAGCGCGGGTGTGAGCGCATTGCGGGCGCTGAAGTCAGAGCTCGATCCGGCCGGCATCATGAATCCCGGCAAGCTGTTGCCTTGAACGCCGCGCCCACTGTGGCCGTCGCCGAATATCGATCACGATCGGCCCAGGCCCGGCAGGTGTGGGCTCTGCTCGTCGCGAGCCACGGCCGTGCGGGTTTGCCCGTGACGGCTACGGCAGCGCCGTCTCAGGCTTTGCCGGTCGCGAGTTCTTCGAGCGAGGAGGCGGAAATCAGTGCAGCGTGAATGCGCCGCTCAGCACTGTCGGACCTGGCTGGCTGGGGTGGGTGCTGGTCTCGCGCGTGATGATGAACTTGGCGTAGTCGCCGGCGTTGCTCGGCAGTGGGTTGCCGCCCTCCATGCGCCCGTTCGAGCTCACGTTCGAGGCGCGGCCGAGCGGCTTGGCGTCCGAGGGGGAGTTGTACAGCCAGACCGCATAGAAGAAGCCTGAGGATGGCGGTAGGCCTTGAGCGCTCACGTAGAACGCACGTCGGCTGCCGTCCGCGAGCACGTAGGCGACGCCTGCCACGTTGGTGGATCCTTCTGGGGAGCTGAGCCTGATCGTGCTCTCGAGCTTTGGCTTTTCCGAGCTCGCGGTGGTCGAGGTCGATGAGCTCCCGCTCCCGCTCCCGCTCCCGCTCCCGCTCCCGGTCGAGGTCCCGGTCGAGGTCGACGAGGTCCCGGTTGTGGTTGTGGGCGTGCCGGCAGCTGTTGTGGGTGGGGTAGAGCCTTTGCCGCCGCTGCTCGAGACGAGCACCACGACAACGGCTATCACCACCACAATCGCGCCAAGCAACAGCGCTCCGGCCCGTCTCGAGCCCGTCGAAGTCGCCGGGTTCCCTGGCTCCCGTGGGTGCGAGGAAGATCCGTCTGAGCTTCCGGCGCCTGCTCTCTGCGGGCCGGCGCCGACTCTCCGCGAGCCGGCAGCTGCTCCTGCGGCTGTGAGTCTCGGTGGCAGTCTCGGTGGCGCTGTCGTGCTTGGCGGCTCCGGCCTTGGGCGGGGGGCGCTCGGCACGCGCGAGCCGGGGGCTGGCACGTCGTCGGCAAGCGCGTCGAGCGCTGCGTGAGCCCTGTCGCGGACCGTGTTCTCCGGGATGCCGAGCAGCTCGGCCACCTCGCCATAGCTCTTGCCGCGATCGAGCACAAGCGAGAGCACGGCGCGTTGGTCGGGTGGCAGTCGGTCGAGCTCTGTCATGTGAAGAGGCGACCCTGTCCTGTGTCGGACACTGAGCGCCGTGAGTAGGCTATCGTGGCCGCCCGATGGCCATCCCACCAGCCGCCCAGATCAACGAGCGCCTCTTGGGTTTCGATCGCCTCTACGGGCTGGAATTGCTGGAGTGCTCGGAGACCGAGATGCGCGCCCAGGTGATCGTTCGCGACGAGCACAAGCAGCCCGCGGGGCTCGTTCATGGTGGCCTCTACGCTTCCGTGGCGGAGGCGATCGCCTCGATCGCGACAGGCATGACAGTGCTCGACGAAGGCTGCATGGCGATGGGCATGTCCAACAACACGAGCTTTCTGCGCCCTGTGACTTCGGGCACTGTTCACGCTCGCGCAGTACGCATCCACCGCGGGCGCACCACCTGGTTGTGGGATGTCAGCTTCAGCGACGACGAGGGCCGCGCTTGTGCGATCACGCGTATGACGATCGCTGTCCGGCCACTGCCGAGCTGACTCTGAGTCGGGGTAATAAACGTCGTAATCGCCCCAACCGGTTTATAACCTAGACGTTATGCCGGGGCTCAGCCGCGCAATGACTCCGTGGTCATATCTCTGAATAGCCGTTTGGCACTACCCGGCCCAGTTCATGCCGGGATGGCGGCTTAGGCTCCTGGCCCGCGCGGCACGCTTACGCCGGCAGGCACCTGGATGGCTAGGGGCGCACGGGTAAAGCCGCTGTCGGGCAGCGCCGCGGGGAGCGGTGCCAGCGGCAGCCCGGTCGTGTTCAGCGGCGCCATCGTCTCAGCGGCTTCCTTTGCGAGCTTTGGGTGCTCGCCAAATACGCTCACGACTACGTTCCCCGTGGCGACCGCGAGTGTCGAGCCGCCCTGCGAGGAGCGTGTGCTCACTCCGCGCAACGACACCGTCTGTCTTGCGGCGGCGCCCCCGGGGACGAAGCTGTTGTCCGGTGAGGTCACGATCGACACGGGCGTAACGCACGTGTACTGGCCGCCGAGGACGCAATCGCCGTAGCGAATCGTGACGGCTTCGCTCGGGTCGATCGCGACGCCCGTGATCTGCATGCCATGGAAGCTGAGACCGAGCCAGTAGACGGGGAAGCGGCTCTTGACAAGCACGGACTCCAGTGGCTGGGGGCCGATCGGCTGGTCTTGGAGTGTGTTGCCACAGGAGCCAAGCGCGAGCACGCACGCGCTGCCGAGAACGATCGCGACAGCTCGTCGCATCTCAGCCACGGTAGGCGTTGGTGATCGGCATACGCCGGTCGCGTCCGAAAGCGCGCTCGGTGATCTTGATTCCCGGAGGGGCTTGGCGGCGCTTGTACTCCGCCAGGTCGACAAGCCTCGCCGCTCGCTCCACATCCGCACGCGGAAGACCTTCGGCGATCAGCTGCTCGCGGCTGCGGTCAAGCTCGATGTAGCCGTGCAGGATGCGGTCGAGCAGCTCATACGGCGGCAACGAGTCCTGGTCGGCCTGGTTCTCGCGCAGCTCGGCTGACGGCGCGCGCTCGATGATCGAGGGGGGGATGGGGACGGGCACGCGCCCTTCGCCCCCGGCCGGCGAGTTGCGCCACTCGCACAGGCGGTAGACGAGCGTCTTGGGGACGTCCTTGATGACGGCGAAGCCGCCCGCAAGGTCGCCGTACAGCGTCGTATAGCCCACCGACATCTCCGACTTGTTGCCGGTCGTCAGCACGAGCCAGCCGAACTTGTTGGAGAGCGCCATCAGCAGGTTGCCGCGGATGCGAGCCTGCAGGTTCTCCTCGGTCAGGTCCGCTTCGAGGCCCTCGAAGTCCGCCTGCAGCGTCTGCTCGTAGGCGCCCATCACCGGCTCGATCGTGAGCTCGTGTACGCGTAGTCCCAGCGTTCGCGCGAGTGCGCGCGCATCATCCTGGGTCGCCGAGGAGGAGTAGGGCGAGGGCATGATCGCCACGTTTACGCGCTCCGGTCCAAGCGCGTCGGCCGCCAAGCATGCCACAAGCGCAGAGTCGATCCCACCGGAGAGCCCGAGCACCACCGAGCCGAAGCCGTTCTTGCCGACATAGTCGTGCAGGCCCAACAGCAGCGCCTCGTAGACCTCCTGTTCGCGCGAGGCGATCGGCGCGCGCACCAGGCGCGGTTGCTCGTCGTGATCCTCGCCGGCGCCAAACAGGTCACAGACAAGCAGATCCTCGGCGAATTGTGGCGCCCGCGCGAGTGTGTTGCCATCCTGGTCCAGAACGAAGGATTGGCCGTCGAAGACGAGCTCGTCTTGGCCGCCGACCATCGCACAGAACGCGATGTATGCGCCGGTTTCGC
Source organism: Solirubrobacteraceae bacterium (assembly GCA_036510155.1). Taxonomy (GTDB): domain Bacteria; phylum Actinomycetota; class Thermoleophilia; order Solirubrobacterales; family Solirubrobacteraceae; genus Palsa-744. Next base: position 9,778 of record DATCEK010000146.1, read on the forward strand.
TGGCTCGCTGGGCGAATAGCTGCTCGCGCTCGAGTCCCTTGCCCGCGTGATAGGGCGATGCCGATATGTTCACGATCAGGCTCGCTCCGGCAGCGGCCTCTGAGGTCGCGGGCGCTCCGGCGACCCACAGGTCCTCGCAGACGGTGACCCCGAGTTTGTGCTCGTCGATGTCGATCACCGCGCCGCTTGCATCGCCTGCCTTGAAGTAGCGCTGCTCGTCGAACACGCCGTAGTTGGGCAGATGCGCCTTGCGGTAGATCGTGTGCACGGCGCCGTCGGCAAGCACCGCTGCCGAGTTGTACACGCAACCGTCGTCGCGCTCGGGAAAGCCGAGGATCGCCACGATGCCCTGGGTTGCACTGGCGAGCTCCTGCAGCTTGGCTTCTGTGTCTTCGAGGAAGTGCGCGCGCAACAGCAGGTCCTCGGGCGGATAGCCACTGAGCGCGAGCTCGGGGAACAAGACCACCTGCGCGCCGGCCTCCCGCCCGGCATCGATGCCGGCGCGAATGCGTTCAGCGTTGCCGGCCAAGTCGCCGACGGTCGCGTTCATCTGGCACAGGGCCAGGCGCAGCTTGCTCATGGTCGTGGCGCATGCGCCACTAGCGGGCTGTCGCTGCGCCGGGGCGCTTGGCGCGGTTGCTCTTCGCGAGCGTGCCGGTGGCCTTCGCCTTCCCCCGCTTCCCATTCGCGCTGGGGGGCTTCGCCTTGCCACTCGAGCTCAGCCCACCGTTCGCGGCACCGGCCGCGCCCTTTGCGCTTTGACTCTTCGCGCTCGCGCTGGCGGCCTTCGCCAGTGCTGTGATCGCCCGCCCCAGCTCGTAGGCGATCGTCTCGAGCTCAGGCAGTGCGTCGTAGTCGGCGAGCAAGCCGAAGCCGAGATGTCCGTCATAGCTCATCACCGCGATCCCGAGCGCCTGGCGGTGCGCGAGCGGCACGACGGGATACAGCGCCTTCAAACGCCGCCCGAGCAAATACAGCGGGAACTGCGGCCCCGGCACGTTGGTCACGACCAGGTTGAAGAAGCGCTGGCGCGCTTGCAGACGCGCGGCCTGGCTCAAGATCGTGGGCGGGGCGAAGCCGGCGAGGTTTGTCAGCACCTCGGCGCCGACGGCTTGGCCGGAGTGCTTGAGGTCGTCCATCTCCAAGCGCACTTGAGCGAGGCATTCGACCGGGTCGGCGATGCCGACGGGCATCGGCGCCCACATCGCGGCGACCTTGTTGCCGAGCGCGCCGCGCTCGACGTCTGCTCGTATCGAGACCGGCACCATCGCCTTGAGCACCAGGCCCTCGGTGTCATATCCCTGTGCGCGCATGTGCCGACCCAAAGCGAGGCTGACGGCGGCCAGCACAACGTCGTTGAGCGTGCCGCCGAGCGCGTTCTTGATCGCCTTGAACTGTGCCAGGTCGGCGTCTATCCAGGTGTAGCGACGGTGCGAGGTGATCTCGACATTGAGTGGACTGGGGGGCGCGGGCGCGTTTATGCCGGCAAGCGTTGTGGCGCCGACACCGAGGACGGCGTCCTTCAGGTGCGCTAGGGCTCTACGGGGGGTGCGCACCACGGCGCGTGCGCCGCGCGCCATCTCCGCCGGCACGGTCGAGCGCTCGACGAGCGCGTCGGCCAGCAGCTTCGCGGCGCCCGGCAACGGTCTCGCCACCCACGGCACCGGCGGGCGGGCGGGGGCGGTCGGCTCGGGGGAGACGTCGAACAGCACTGTTGTGATGTCAACACCTGAGATCCCGTCCACGAGCGCGTGATGGGTCTTGGCGATCACGGCGAAGCGATCGCCGGCCATGTGCGCGACCAGCCAGAGCTCCCACAGGGGCTTTGAGCGATCCAGGCGTTGGGAGAAGATGCGCCCGGCCAGTTGCTTGAGCTCGGTCTCGTCCTCCGGACTTGGGAGCCCGGTGTGGCGAATGTGGTAGCGAGGGTTGAAGTGCGGATCGTCGGCCCACACAGGGCGACCTTGGCCCAGGGGCACGAAAGCCAGTCGCTGGCGGTAGCGCGGCACCAGGTGCAGGCGCGAGAGAATGTGCTCGACGAACTCCTCGTAGGCGGGCGCTTGGCCCTCGAAGACCATCACCGAGGCGACGTGCATGTGCGCCGAGCCACCGTCCTCCAGGTGCAGGAAGGCTGAGTCCAGCCCCGTCAGGCGGTCAGGGTTTGCCATGAGGCACGATTGTCGCGGGTCTGTGTCGTGGCGTCAACGGTATTGCGCCAATTGTCCTCAACTCTTGGCGGTGGGACGGGGAACATGCGTCGCCCAGACCACCATTGCAAATATCGATCACGCCGACGATGCCGGTCGCTGCTGGCTGGAGCCGCTTGCCCGGTGGGCGACCAGCGAGTGCATGCCGAGCTCATCCACGCTCGCGTGTCCCGACAGCGCCATGTTGAGATCGAGGTCGGCCAGGAAAGCACGGAGCACCTCGATTACGCCTTGCTCGCCGCCGAGCGCCAGACCCCACGTGTAGGGCCTGCCGAGGCACACGGCGCGCGCTCCCAGCGCGAGCGCCTTCAGGGCATCGGCGCCTGAGCGGATGCCGCTGTCGAACAGCACCTCGCAACGCTCGCCGACGGCCTCGACCACGCCTGGCAGCGCCTGCAAGGAGCCGATCGCACCGTCGACCTGACGGCCACCGTGGTTTGAGACGATGATCCCCTCGATCCCGTGCTCGACCGCAAGCTGGGCGTCCTTGACACTCTGGATGCCCTTGAGCACGATCGGCAGTTTCGTGCACTCGCGCAGGAACTCCAGGTCCGCCCAGGTCACAGCCGGGTTCGAGAACTGCCACGCCCAGTAGGCGACAGCGCTCGGCAGGTCCTCCTCGGGCGGTTTTGGCAGGGCTGCTCGGAAGATTGGGTCCTTGAGGTAGTTGATGTTGCCCTCGCCGCGCAGGAATGGAAGAAAGCCTTCCGTCAGGTCGGCCGGGCGCCAACCGAGCAGCCACGTGTCGAGCGTCACGACGAGGGCCTCGTAGCCGGCTTGCTCTGCGCGGGCAATGAAGCTGCGCGCAAGCTCGGGGTCGCGCGGCCAGTAGAGCTGGTACCAAAAGCCGTGCTTGCGCTCTGCGGCAGCGCCCTTGCCGGGGGTGTCGTTCTCGTCCGCTGTGCCGTCCTCGGCTAGGCCTGCGTCGCCGCCCAAACCCGTATCTGCGCCGCCAAGCGCCGCCTCGGCGATCTGCTCGATCGTGTGCGAGGCGGCCGTGCTCGCGATCAGTGGCAGTCCCACGTGCGCGGCCGCACGTGCGCAGGCAAGCTCGCCTTCGGGATGGGCCACAGTTTGCACCCCGATTGGCGCCAGCAGCACCGGCGCCGGCAGTCTCATTCCAAGGACGGTCCGCTCCAGCGAGCGCTCGGAGACGTCTTTCAGCATCCTCGGCACGATGCGCCACTCGTCGAAGGCTTCGCGGTTGGCTCGGATCGTGTGGCCGCGTCCCGCTCCGCCCTGGATGTAGCCGCGCGGTCCGCGCGAGAGCATCGCGTATGCGTCGCGCTCCAGCTCGCGCCAGTCGAGCGGCCGGGCAGGCTTGCGCCCGCCGAGCATGCCCGCGAGATAGATCTCATGCTCGTAGTTGGAGTAGGGCGGCTGCGCCATCGGCGGCGTGGATGCTATTCGCCGGCCGGGACTATCGCTGCGCCCACGATTGCTGTATCTCTAGTTGTGGGCCAAATGCGAGCGTGATCGCATACTCGAGAAAACCAACCGTCGGGAGGAGCGCCGGACATGACATTCGACCAATCAAAGATCGGGCAGGTAGTCGCCGCACAGATGGAGGCGCTTGAAGGCCGCTACGGCGAGGAGTGTGAGATCGGCAACGTCTGCACGATCGTGGAGGTGCTCGGGCCACACGGTTCTGACGTCTCGGTGCGCTCCAGCGAAGCGCGTCCGCATACGACGATCGGGTTGCTGCGGATGGCTGAGGCGATGCTGCTCAACAGGATGGGCACCTCACCACGCGGCGACGAGGAGGAGTGAGGCGACGAGGAGGAGTGAGGTGTGAGGTGAGGGGTGAGGTGTGAGGCGGGCGATCGCGGCCTTCGGGCTGAGATTTCGGGTTGAGACGGGAGCTGTCTCGAAGGCAATGTCCTCCGGTCGAGGCATGCCGAGTAGTACGCACTGACAGCACGGGACCCGAAGGTTACGGCCGTTTATCCATTTTGGACAAGTGTGCGCTTTCTCACACTGAAGTTCCGCAAATCTCCTCTAGCGTCTCTCCGATTGCCTGACCCTGCCGAGTCGTCTCCGTGGATGGAGACGAGCGGGGGACCCACTGCCGGGCCTGATGTAAGGGCTCGGATGGGGCGAATCGGTCGCTGATGCAGCCGTAACGCCCGGCCGGTGCATGTTTGGACGACATGCGCTCGGCCGCCGTGAGCCCGACAGCTAACCCCGTAGGCGGATACCCAAGGAGACCTCTTGTCGAGGCCATACATAGTCGGGCGCGTTCGTCGCGCCCAACCGGTGCTGCTTGGCGCGAGCCTGACCTGTGCCGCAGCGCTGACCGTCGTACCGGCCGCGGGCGCCGAAGGCGCAAGCGTGGCGCCGCTACCCGCAGCTCCAGCGGACACCACAGGCGTGACCGCCCCGCCCCTGTTCGGGCCGGTCGTGCTCCCGCTGGATCCTGTGCGGGTGAGATTGCGCATCCGCAGAGCGCAGTTGAACGTGCTCGACGGCAGCGCGGCGAGCGTCACGGGCGCCTTGCGCCCCGCCCTTGCCAGGCGTGCTGTCGAGCTGCAGCGGCTTGGGCGTCACGGCTGGGAGGCGATCTCGCACGCGCTCACCACCGCCGGCGGGCGTTTCGTGTTGCGCTACCTTCCGCATCGCCTGCTGAGCGAGCCCGTGCGAGTCAGGTTCGTCGGTGGCGATGGCGATCTCGGTGCGCACCGCGACGTCGGGAGGCTGATCTCCTTCCGGCTGGCCGATGCCTCTTGGTATGGCGGTGGCGGCAGCCTCGCCTGTGGTGGGGAGCTGACCAGCTCGACGCTGGGTGTGGCGAACAAGACGCTGCCCTGCGGCACGCTCGTGACGCTTCGCTATGGCGGGCATACTTTGCGCGTGCCGGTAGTCGACCGTGGACCCTACGTCGAAGGCCGCGAATTCGACCTCACCGAAGCGACAAAGCGTGCGCTCGGTTTCGAAGGGGTCGGCGAGGTGTGGAGTAGCCGCTAGCCTTGTGAGGAGCGATGAGCAAGCCAGCAAGAAGACAGCAGAGCCAAAAGCGCTGCGGTCCTAGCAAGAGGCCGCGGCACAAAGCGGCCGCGGCGGCCATCGTCGCGGTCCGCTTCGTGCGCTTGGCTCGCAAGGTCAAGCATGCGCGGCGTAGAAGCCGCAAGGTGCGTCGCCGTGCTGCTATGGCCTCCGGCGCCGTGTCGCTCGGCTCGCTCGCGGTCGGGGCGCTGGCGCTCGGGGCGGTTGCGATCGGAGTGCTCGCGATCCGTCGTCTCGCGATCAGGCGGGCCGCCATCGGTCGGCTCGATGTCGGCGAGTTGAAAGTCGGCCGGCTCGAGGTCGACGAGCTGGTCGTTCGCACGCGTAGCTGAGTATGAGCTCGTGGGTGGGCATGGGGCTGGGGCTCGTGGGCGCTCCCGATCCTGATTTTGGGCTCATGGGCGATGTGCGCGTAGGCGCTCGAGAGCAGCCGTGGACCTGAGCTTCGACGAGCGTGAGCTCGCCTTTCGCGAAGAGTTGCGCGGCTGGCTCGCCGAGAACCCGCCTGCTCCGCAGCCAAGCGAGGGTGGTGAAGACGCGCACTACGCCTGGCGGCGCGACTGGCAGCGCCGGCTCTACGACGCCGGCTGGGCCGCGCCGGCATGGCCGGCGGAGTACGGTGGGCGGGGGGCCTCGCTGAGCGAGTCGGCGATCTATTTCGAGGAGCTCGGACTTGCACGCGTGCCGCTTCCCGCGAACGTGCTCGGGCTCCTGCTCGGTGGGCCGACGCTGATGGTTTGGGGCACCGATGAGCAGAAGGAGCGCTATCTCGCGCCGATCCTCTCGGCCGAGGAGATCTGGTGTCAGGGGTTCTCAGAGCCCGACGCCGGCTCGGATCTGGCTGCGTTGAAGACGCGGGCTGTGAGGGACGGTGACGAGTGGGTCGTCACCGGGCAGAAGGTTTGGACAAGCGGCGCCCAGTACTCGAAGTGGTGCATGCTCGTGGCGCGCACCGACCCCGACTCGCCCAAGCACAAGGGCCTTACTTATTTCCTGATGGACATGGAGCAGGACGCCGTACAGGTCCGACCCTTGCGCCAGATCACCGGCGAGGCCGAGTTCAACGAGCTGTTCATCGAAGAGGCGCGCATCCCCGACGCCAATGTCGTCGGCGGCGTCGGCAATGGTTGGAAGGTGGCGCTGACGACGCTGATGAACGAGCGTGCCGGGCTTGGCTTTCTCTTGCAGGTGCGTTTGCGCCAGCTGCTGGACGATACGCGAGCGCTCGCGCGTGAGCGCGGGCTGCTCGAGGATCCGCTCTACGCCGACGCGCTGGCCGAGATGCACATCCGCTGCGAGTCGATCAGGCTACTGGCCTGGAAGGGGTTGACCGACATCGAGCGCTACGGCCAGCCCGGCCCGGAGGGGTCGCTGGTCAAGTGGCTGTGGTCGGACACCAACCAGCGTCTTACGTCTCTTGCCGGCGAGATCGCGGGGTCCGCGGCGCTCATCGACGGCACGAGCTGGAGCTACGAGCTGTTGCGCGCGCGCGGCAACACGATCGAGGGGGGCACGACCGAGGTGCTGAAGAACATCGTCGCCGAGCGCGTGCTCGGTCTCCCACGCCTGAAGGCGGTCGTCTAGGTGGTTGTGAGAGGGATGGGCTGCGCTCCTGGCGGAGCTCCGCTGTTTGGCGTGCCCGTAGTCTCTGGCGGCCCGAACCACGTTTGCGAGGCGACTAGAGGCTGCCGATGGACTTCGGCCTGAGCACAGACCAACGCGAGATCCAGCGCACCGCCCGTGAGCTGTTGGCAGAGCGGGCGCGGGCGGAGCGCGTGCGTGAGCATGCTGAGGCCGGACGCCTCGACGAGGCGCTCTGGGATGAGCTTTGCGAACTCGGTTGGCCCGGGATCGCGATCGCCGAGGAGTATGGCGGCCAAGGCCTCGGGCTCGTCGAGTTGTCGATCCTTTGCGAGGAGTTGGGGCGCACACTTGCCCCCGTTCCCCTGCTGTCCTGCGCGCTGGTCGGAGTCCTGATCGAGCAGGCGGGCTCGCCTGAGCAGCGCGAACGCTGGCTTTCCGGCCTCGCCAGCGGAGAGACGATCGGCGCGCTCGGGATGGCGCGCGGCGGAGTTGCCGAGCTTGTCGTGGGCGCCTCCGACGCGCAGGTGCTGGTGCTCCTCGACGCGGCGGACTCCGAGGTACGGGTGTACACAAGCGAAGAGGTCACAGTCGAGCCGGTCGATTCGATCGATCCCACCCGCCCCGCGGGGCTTGTGCGCGCGAGCGCCGACGCAGGGGAGAGGCTCGACGGCGACGTCACCGGCGGGGTCGACCGTGCGCTCGTGGCGATCGCCTCCGAGCTTGTCGGTGTCAGCGAGCGTGCGCTCGAGATGACTGTTGCCTACGTCAAGGAGCGCAAGCAGTTCGGCGTGCCCGTGGGCGCCTACCAGGCCGTGTCGCACCGTTGCGCCCAGATGTTGCTCGACACCGAGAAGGCGCGGGCTACGACCGCCTTCGCCGGCTGGGCGGCCGACGCGGATCCCCAGCGGCTCGGAGAGGCTGCGGCGATGGCAAAGGCCGCCGCGTCGGAGGCCGGAGTGGAAGTGAGCGCCTCCGCGATCCAGGCCCACGGCGGTATTGGCTTCACGTGGGAGGCCGACGTGCACTGGCTCTACAAGCGTGCGCTTGTGGATGCGGCGCTGCTAGGTGGGGCCAAGCGCCAGCGCGCGTGCCTAGCGGGAATCCTCGCGAGCGCCTGATTGGGACAACCGCGCTGGGCACGAGGTCGGAGCCGCTCGGCGCCGGCCGGGTCGCCCGTACTGCACCAAAACACCACCCTGACATCTTGCGAGTCGCAACCGCTC